>NZ_JBITCL010000009.1:0-308028 GCF_044453165.1 Streptomyces sp. NPDC051740
CTCCGGCCGCACCTCGGCGACCATGCGGACCGCACGACGGCGCAGCTCAAGCGGGTAAGGGGAAGGACGTGCCATGACTCGATCCTCTCAAATGACCGAGTCCCCACCGAACCCGGAACGGTTCAGACGGTGCTGCGGCCCGAGGACGTGCTGTTCGTCGGCGTCCACTGCCCGCTGGACGAGTTGGCCCGCCGCGAGCTGGCCCGGGGTGACCGCCCGCAGGGCCTCGCGGCGCGCCAGTACGACCTGGTCCACGGCCACGACAACTACGACCTGGAGTGCGACACCAGCGCGGCAAGTCCACTCAAATGCACACATCAGGTCAAGGTTTTCCTCCCGCGTCACCCCGGCCCCACCGCCTTTACCCGCCTCCGCAGACGCTACCTGACGGGCGGCCGGGAATCCCCCACGGTGTGAACGCGCCTACTCGGCCGTGCTGGTCTTCTCGTGGCTGGCACCTGGGCGCCGAGCCCGATCCGTAAGGGCAAGAGCCTGCGCCTGGGGATCCACATCTACGGCTGGAGTACCAAGTTCGAAGTTCCGCCGCCGATACTGGAGTGGTGAGCAGCCCAGGTGCTTCCTGAAGACGCGTGCGAAACTCTCCGGGTTGAGGAAGCCGCAGCGGATTCCTATCTGAGATATGAGTTCGTCGCTTGTAATGAGGAGATGGCATGCGGCCTCGATCCGCAACCCGGTCAAGTATTGCATGGGCGTTTTTCCCGTGGCCGCGGTGAACTGACGTATGAAGTAGTAGCGGCTGAGTAAGGCTTCCTTGGCCATGTCTTCGAGCGTGATGCGCTCCGACAGGTTCTTACGCATGTAATCGGTCACCAGGATTAGTTGTTCCGGCTTGAGGCCTGAAGTGTTCGACTGTGATCCGTGGTGCGAGTGGAGCAGGTGGGCGGTCAGGTAATGTGCTGCTCTCAGTGCGTAACCCTCGCCTATCTTCGCTTCCTGGGCGCGTAATAAGTCGTAGGCCATGGGTGCGACCACAGGATCGGATACCCGCGGATTCTCCAAGGACGACAGGTCGTCGACGGCGACTTCTGGATGTTCGTCTGCATAATCCCGGAAGTGCTGTGGGGGCAGGGCGATGAACGCCACTTCGAATTTCTGCTCCCCTGACGGCGGCCGCCACAGTCGCATCGCGCTCCGGTTGACGAGGCGAGAGGTGTCTCCGACGGCGAGTGTGGTCCGACGCCAGCCCGAACCGTCCGGATATTCAACATGGCATAACCCTAACAGTGGCGTCACGATAGTGAACCAATTTTGGGGTGGCTGATATGTCACGCGTCCCTGATCTGGGATGAATCGCCTCTTGATTGTCAGATACCTCCAGGTCGGGGCACCGTAAGGTCCGGCCATAATCTGTTTTCCTTCCGTGAGCGTTTTCAGCGCTGACGCTCCAGGCTGAGGACTGCTGCGGTGATTGACGACAGGCGGTTCGGGCTGCATCGGGCTCTGCGGAAGATCCGCCAGGACTTCAGCCTTGCGACTCCCCGTTCGACCGGTGCTCGGGCCGCTGACAGTGCCCGGTTCGTCGTGTGCTGGGTGGGTGTGAGTTCTCGGCGGGGCGGGCGTCTGAGTGGTGTGGTCGCCCAGGGGCCGGCTCCGATGCAGGCGCGGTCGGCGAGGATGGGGACGCCCTGGCGTTCGCAGATCCGGATGATCCGGTGGGTACGGGCCGCGGTGAGGTCGTGGGTGCGGCCGGGCAGCGCGGGCGAGATCCACAGCAGTCTGCCCGCAGGATCGGTCACGACCCGCACGTTCACGCCGTGGCGGCGGTGTTTGCGGGAGTAGTCGGTGCGGCTGTCGCCGCCCCGGTCGCACTCGGCGAGCGTGCCGTCGAGGAGGACGTGCTCGGGGTCGGTCTCCCGCAGCACCCGCAGCAGTCCGGGCGCCCGTTTGGGCAGGTGGTTGATGACGGCGGTGACGTAGGTGTGGGCGGTGCCAAGAGATCCCGAAGCCGGCCGCGATCTGAGGCTGGGTGTCGTGCCGACGCAGGTACACCAGGCCGACCGGGGCACGCTGGTGCGGCGGGAGCTTGCAGCGGCGGCCACCCTCGCGGGTGACGATGAGCATGGTGACCCACTCGACCAGGGCGTGAGGCAGGTCGAGTGCGGCAGGATAGACAACCAACAAGGCTCCCGCGCCGGTGGGTTGAGACGTGGACCACCTCCCTCGACGGCACGGGCGCCTCGTGCGTTGCGGGGGCCGATCCCATCATCCGATCGGTGGCCACGCTGAAAGATCTCAGTCTCCGGCCGGACATGACGACCGGATGAGCAAGGCAGATGCCTCAGCGGCAGCGGCCTCGATGGAGTGGCAAGGGATGACAGTGAGCCTTTTCCATCTTGATCAGGCGGCGAGTTCGAGGGTGACGACGGCTCGGACGGCGGCTGTGATCCGGGTGGTGCTGCAGCGGAGCTTCCGCAGGAGCCGCCAAGACTTGAGGATCGCCATGGCGCGTTCACCGAGGCTGCGGATCTTCGCGTGGTCCCGGTTGTGACGCCGGCGCCAGCCGCGCAGGTGCTTGTCACGGATTGGGACACGGATCGCAGGGCCGGCGCCCTGATACGCCTTGTCGGCCCAGCACTTGATGTCCTCCGTGGTGAGGGCGGCGGGAATGCAGTGGGCCCGCGCCGCGGTCAGGTCGTGTGTGGCTCCCGGCAGTGCGTCCGAGACCCAGACCAGGCGTCCGGCGGGATCAGCGAGGACCTGCACGTTCATCCCGTGGTGCTTCTTCACAGCGGACACAGTTCCATGGGCCGGTGCCGGGCCGGCCCATGGAACTGGTGTGCCAAGGAATGATCAGCCGGTCGAAGGTGACCGTGAGCGTTTGGCTGTTCCCGTTTCCGCTGTTCACCACCTTCGCGATCTGCGGGTGATTGAACTGGAAACGCTTAACGCTGGCTCCCTGAAAGTCGCGCACGTCGACGGTGAGGTAGGCCGGCCGGAACCGGCTGGGGTCCTTCAGCCACGTGTCGACGATGGTTTGGGCGCCGGTGCGCCGGGGGAACGTGACTTCGTGCTCAGTGAGGCCGCCGACCTCCTCCAGATATTCAGTGGGGGCGCCCGCCACACCGAGAAGGAAGTTGCGGGTGACGATCGGTGGCTTCAAGTCTTGGGTGATCGCCTGGTGAGCCGAGGTGTGCGGTGATGTGCTCGCTGATGCGGTCGCGGTCGAACAGATGCCCAGGAGACCGGCGGACAGTGCTCCTGCGGCGATCAGAGTGGTCACGCGCCGAACACGGTTGCGCTGATACCTCATCAAAACCTCACGATCGTGACGGTGCCTTCGCACTCCGAAGCTACGGATCCGGCGGCCCGGAATCGTCACCCGGCAGTGGACACTTTTCGGTAGCTCGTACGGGGGACGGGCCCAAGGCTTCGGTGTAGTCGGCCTCGTCCGTTTTGATCACGTGAGGCCGAGAAGAGTGAGGGCGCGGGTTTGGTCCCGGGCTGCCCGTCGGAGGCCGGCGGCGATGTTGCGGATGCCGGCGAGGCGGAAGGCTCCGATCGCGAGGTTTCTGCAGGTGGCCATCGCTCGGGGTGCGTTTCCGGTCCGCAGTCGGGAGGCGTCCTCGGCGAAGGCGACGTCCCTGACGTGGTGCAGGGCCTCGACGGTCCGGTGTCCTCGGATCAGTCGGGCGAGCCGGGCCGGCCTGCCCGGTGGTGAGGCTGGTGACCGCGTAGACGGTCTTGAGGCTGATCTTCCTGGTCTTGCGGTGGACGCGGTGGCGGACGATCTGGACGGCCTGGCGGGCGCCGGGCAAGAGCAGGTTGTTGACCGGGCAGACCTTCAGCCGGCGGAACTCCTGGCGGTCGTGACCGGTCGTGACCGGTCGCACGGGTCCTGTCTTGCAGGGGGATCTGCGTCCGGGGAAGGGACTTGAGCTGCTCGCGGAGCTTCTTCGTGCTGCGCTTGGCGATCACGATGTAGTGGGCCTGCCGGTCGAGGAGACAGGCGGCGTGGTCGTACTGGGTGTGTATCGCGTCGCTGACGACGACTGCGTCGGCCAGGTCCTCGAGGGTGTCGGGCAGAGGCTGGAAGCGGGTGATCTCGTTGGTCTTCTCACCGACGTCCGTCTGGGCCAGGACCAGTGCGTTCACGTGGTCGCAAGCGGCCAGGAGGTGGATCTTCCGTCCCTTCGCGCGGGCCGCACCCCGCAGCGGCTTCCCGTCGGCCGCGAGCCCTCGCAGCCCTTGATCTCTGCCCTGCCGCTCCGCGAGCCAGGCTCCGACCGCGCGGTCCAGGGCGTCCGCGTCGGTTCTGGCGAGCAGTCGCCGGATCGTGGGTTCCGCGGGCCATGACCGTTTCGGTACCAGCGGGTCGACGGCCGTACCGAGCCGTTCGAGCAGGGCCGGCGGTGCGTCGGCCACCCACTTCACCCACCGCGAGCAGGGATCGCGCTCCGGCGAGGACCGCGCAGGCCGTCAGCGCCAGGAGCGTCACGAGCGGATGCCGTACTCCCCCGTGGATCCCGCCGGTCCGGGACCTGCGCGAGGTGTTCCAGCAGATCCGGAAGCTCGCTCCCGGACCCTTCCGGATACGGTCTTGGCTGTTCAGAGACAGGAGAGACCAGAGATGACACGTCGGCAGGCACGGGCGGTCCAAGGTCACAGAGCGTAGAGAACTCCGTGATCGCGGACGTCCGTGCCTGCTCTGTGTCGGACCCTGTCCCACACGACGAGACGTCAGCAACCGGACGTCAGCCGACTACGCCGAATCCCTGCCGGACCACCTCACATGATCACTCGCAATATTGGCCATGGACTGCGCAAGTCCGGTCAAGCGCTCGCCAGTTGATTCCATAGAGTTGCTCTTGAGCACGGACAATGGGTTGACCCTCACATAACGAGGAGAGGGGGATTCGACGGTCATGGCCGCCGCGTTTCGCAGAGAATCCTGAGTCGTCCGTCGGCCGTACTGGGACGGCTCGTCCCGAGCGCGCCGACAAGCCGCATGCGGGCAGCGAGCCTTTTCCAACCTGACTGACGTCGACCGTCGGGCACCATGCGGAGTGACTGACGGCCGGCCTGTCGCATGGCGGGATCGCTGGTCAACGGCCTGGCACAGCTACGGCCCAGGTCGAGTTCCAGCCCTCTGACCAGCGTAGATGCCAGGTCGAAAAGGGCTCAGTATCTAATTCCGTCTCTTCCGCCGGGTGCGAGCGCGGTCGGCCCCGGCCTGCGAATTTTGACCCCTCCGGGGAGGTTGTCGCAGCACTATTACATTCTTTTGACGCCGCACGGCAAGCGGCACTTTGCAGACTTTTGTCCGTCCGCCACAGTCAGCTCGTAACCAGATGGTGAGGGTGTCTTGGAGTCCGAGGAACTGGCATCCCTGAAATCGGATGTTCCCTTATCGCGTGAAGGAACCCCGTCATTCCTGAAGGAGGACCGCATCATGGGCAGTGAATCGCTGGAGCGTGTGTACCCGGCCGCCTCGGTCACGGCCTTCGATCACGTCAGACTGGACGTCGCCGACATCGACGTCGCCGAACGTTTCTATGCCGAAGCGCTCGGCCTGTCCAGCGTCGTGCGCTACGAGCTGTCCGATCGCGTCATCCTGCAGATGGCGCCGGGCGGCAGACCGGCAGGCGTAGAACTGTGGCAGGAGCGAGACCTGGTTCCGCGCCCCCACCCCACCCACCATGTCGCGTTTCGTGTCGCTGATGTTCCGGCGCTGGTGGAGCACATTCGCGCGCTCGGCTACCAAGTGGTCACCGAGCCATACCGGATAGAGAAGGAGACGGTGGCGCTCGTCGCCGACCCCGATCGCCACACTATCGAGCTCAACGATTTCCTGGGGCGCCCGACAGCAACAGTAGGAGCACCGGTATGACGGCCGACACCTTGATCGCTACGGATTATGTGAAGCAGCTCGCCAGGGCACTGCCCGAGCTCGACCTCCGAAGGGTGGAGGGCTGGGGCGCACAGCTGGCCGAGCTGGGCAGCGACGGCCGACGTCTGCTGGTGGTCGGCAACGGCGGGTCCGCAGCGCAGGCCCAGCACCTGACGGCTGAGCTTGTAGGCCGGTTCCAGATGGAACGCCCACCCATATCGGCGTTGTCGCTGCATGCCGAGACCTCTTCGGTCACCGCGATCAGCAACGACTACGGCTATGAGGAGGTCTTTGCCCGGCAGGTCCGGGCACACGCCGGTCCGGGCGACATCGTCCTGCTCATGTCCGGCTCCGGCCGCAGTCCGAACCTGTTACGGGCCGTGGAGGCCGCGCGTGAGGTCGGCGCGGTGACCTGGGCGCTGACGGGACCGGCACCCAACCCGCTGGCCACGCTGGTGGACGAAGCGGTGACCGTGACGGCGGAAGCCCTGTCCACGGTGCAGGAGTGCCATCTCGTGGCGATCCATTTGATGTGTGCCGCGATGGACGCCGTTGTCGCCGCCGGGGTCGATACCACCAAGGCCGGGGCCTCCAGGACCGATGCCGCCGAGGACACCGCCGGTTCGGCTCCGGCCGTGCAGCCTTCGTCCGATCCGTCACCGGAGCCGGTGGGAGAAGGCGAACCGACCACGGCACACGAAGACCGCACACACCTCGTGGTGGTCGGCGACGCGTTCCTCGACCGCGACCACGTCGGCCGCGTGGAGCGGGTCGCGTCCGACGAGCCCGCCCTGGTCGTGACCGGAGGCATCACGCACTTGCGCCCCGGCGGTGCCGCTCTCGCCGCCGTCCTGAGCGCCCGACAGGGTTACCCGGTCACCCTCGTGACCGCGCTGGGCCAGGACACGGTCGGCGACCAGCTGCGCGCGCTGCTGGACGAAGCACGAGTCGAGGTGATCGACCTCGGACTGGACGGCTCGACCGCGGTGAAGACACGGATCCGTGCCGTCGGGCGCACCCTGATGATGCTGGACGAGCACAACGTCTGCCCGCCGGTCGGGAGGGAGGGCGACACGGCACTCGCCGAGGCGCGGCGCGTGCTGATGGCGGCCGACGGCGTCCTGGTGTCCGACTACGGTCGAGGCGTCGCCGCACACGCCGGCATGCGTGCCGTCCTGACCGAGGCCGCCCGGCGAGCCCCCTTGGTCTGGGACCCGCATCCCCGCGGTGCGGTGCCGGTCGCCCATACCGCGGTCGTGACGCCGAACAGCCGGGAGGCCCGGCTGATCGCCTCACGTGCGGGCGACACATTGTCCGACGACATCGAGGCGGCGCGTCTGGTCGGTCGCGAGTGGGGGCCGGTCCAGGTGGCGCTCACCCGGCACGAACACGGCGCCGTCCTGCTCGCCGACGCGGACCTTCCGCCGCTGGTCATACCCACGACGGCCGCCCCGGGAGGGGAGGCCGACCCCTGTGGTGCCGGCGACTTCTTTGCCGGTCACCTCACCACCATGCTGGCCCGCGGCCGACTTCCCAGCGCGGCGGTGGCATCGGCGGTGGAAGCGGCCTCGGCGTACGTCGCGGCGGGTGGTCCCAGGTCACTGGACCGGCTGCACGGCGACGGCTCACCGACAACGGGGCGCCCCGGCGCCGGGCCGGTAGCGACCAAGCGAGGAGCGATCGAGCTCGCCAACGCGGTTCGTGCCAGGGGCGGAACCGTGGTCGCGGCGGGCGGTTGCTTCGACCTGCTGCACGCGGGGCACGTCCAGCTCCTCGAACAGGCGCGCCGGCTGGGTGACTGCCTGATCGTCTGCCTGAACAGCGATGACTCGCTGTCCCGGTTGAAAGGCCCGTCCCGCCCCATCGTGCCGGCGGAACAACGCGCTCTCGTGCTCGAAGCACTCGCTTCCGTGGACGCTGTCCAGGTGTTCGACGAGGACACCCCGGAAGAGGTCATACGCGCGCTGCAACCCGAGATCTGGGTCAAGGGTGGCGATTACTCGGGGATGGAACTCCCCGAGGACAAGCTGGTCAGCTCCCTGGGCGGACGAACCGTGCTCGTCCCCTTCGTCGACGGCTGGTCGACGTCGTCGCTGATCGAATCGGCACGGATGCTGTGATGACGACACCCCCTCCCCTTCGCTTCCCCACGGCTTCTCAGCGACCGGCCGCACGGCCCGGACCGCAGAGGTGGCAGGCATGAGTCGGCAGAGCGTGCTCGTGACCGGTGCGGCCGGATTCGTCGGACGGCACGTGGCACGGGTCTTCCTGGGCTCCGGGTACCGGGTGACCACGGTGGACCTCTCCGAGCCGCCACCTGATCTGTGCAGGGAAACGACCGTCAACGTCGGGTCGTTCGACGACCCGGCGATCCTCGGCGCGGTGGAGGCCGGCCAGTTCACGGCGGTGGTACACCTCGCCGCGATCAGCAGCACCGTCGAGGACGACTGGCAGGCGCTGGAACGGACGAATGTCACCGGGCCGGCGGAGCTGGCGGAGCGCTGTGCGCGCGGCGGCACGCGTTTCGTGTACGCGTCCTCGTCGAGTGTCTACGGTGAGATCGCCGAGCGGCGGCCGCTGCCGGAGAACGCCCTGGGGTCCTCCGCCTGCTCCGGCCCGCTGAATGCCTACGCCCGGTCGAAGGCCACGTTCGACGCACACATGGCCACGCGGTACCCGGCCGATGGCGAACCGGGATGGGCGGGACTGCGGTTCACCAATGTCTTCGGCACCGGCGAACAGCACAAGAAGTCGATGGCCTCCATCATCGGCCAGCTGCTCCTCGCAACCGCGCGGCAGGAAACGCTCAAGGTCTTCGCCGACACCCTGGAGGCGAGCCGCGACTACATTCCCGTCGCCGCGGTCGCCCGGACCTGCGTGCTCATGGCTGGGCACGACGCGCCCTCCGGCGTCTACAACCTCGGATCGGGCCACGCGGTCAGCTTCGCCGAACTGCTCCGCTGGTGTTCGGAATTCGCGGAGACACCGCTGAACGTGCAACTGATCGCGAATCCTCACGTCGGCCGGTACCAGTACTGGACCTGTGCTGACATGTCCGCCCTGGAGACGGCACTTCCCACGCTGCCCCGTCCGGGCCCGGACGATCTGCGGAGCGCTGCCCATGAGCTGTATCTGCATTTCAAGAAGACGAACGGCTGCATCTGAAAGCGCGTCCGCCGGGACACCAGAAAGCGGATCGATGCGATTACTACAGGGATGGATATCACGTGAGTCTTGACATGGTCGTGGTGGGCAAGGATCAACTGGACATGCTCATGCCTCTGATCCTCGAGCAGCAGTACGACGCGGGAAAGGAGGTCGACCTGGCCAGCACCCGTACCTTCTTCGAGGGAATCGTCGGCCAGGAGACGAGCTTTCAGGTCATGGCGGTCGAAAAAGGTGCGGCTGTGGGTCTGGTGATGATCGATCCCATTCCCAATCTCCAGTTCGCCGACAACGTGGCGTATGTGCACGACGTTTATGTGACCGAGTCTCTCCGCGGCGTCCGGGGCATCGGAGCGATGCTGGTGGCGGCGGCGTTCGTGGAGTCCATGCGGCGCGGCTACGAGTTCGCCGAGGGGGAGACCTCGCCGGACAACCGTGCCGCGCGGAACCTCTACGGCCGTATGTCGAAGAAATTGGGGATCGGCTGCAAGGAGGTGGGCTCGGTGCGTCTCCTCGTGGATCTCCGTCCCGGTATCCAGCGAGCGCGCACCGAGCCCGGCTACCTGGACCAACTCGCCACACCGCGGCTCATCAGCCGCCTGGGTGAGCGACCGGGAGCCGATGGCTGACGCGTCTTTCTCAGCGTGCCGGCGGGGCTCGGCCGATGTCGGCCGCGACGCGGGCCGAGTCATCGAAATCCGCGCGCACGGGCCGGGCGGGCCTGCCATCCGCCAGCCCACGGACGCCTACCCAGAAGGGCAAGTATGCGTACGGCAATGGTCGTCATCAATGAAGGCGTGGGCAACGGAATCATTGCGACGCCACTTCTGGCGGCGTTGGAGCGGTGTCATCCGGATTGGCGCTACTTCATGGCGCCGAATATCGCACTCGACACCGAATGGGTGCGTTCGGCGGTCGGAATGCAGGGTCCATCGGGGTCGTTCCCGGCACTGTGGCGACGGTTCCTACCGGCCGATCGGGAGGAGCTGTGGAACTTCATCGACCGCAGCGGTGTGGACCTGGTCGTCAACCTCAGAATGGAGTTCGCCGAAGAGGACGGTAACTACTTCGGGTTCCGGGCGGAGGCGACGAAAAGGGGAGTCGAGTGCTGGGATCTGCACGAACTGGGCGAGCGGCCGCAGCGGTTGCCCTTCGCTGAGCAGGCCTCGAATCTCCTGCGCGCACACGATGTCCCCGTCGGCCTGGACCGCCCGGCCTGGCTGGCCGATCGACGGCAACCACGTCCGGACGTGGTCGGCTGTTACGTCGGTGCCAGCGCAGCGGTCAAACGCTGGCCGACGGATGACTGGTCGACTCTGATCGCGCAACTGGCCGACCGGGGGCTGAGCGTCGAGGTCGCGGTCGGCCGGGACGCGGAGGAGCAGGTACTGGTACGGCGGCTGTCCTCGGCGCCGGGCGTCACCGACACGGTGTCCCTGCAGTCGCTGGAGGCCCTCCGTGACTGGATCGCCGGGCTGGACGTGCTGGTCAGCAACGACACCCTCGCCGTCCATCTGGCGGCCGCCCTGGGGTGCCCGGTGGTCACGCTGCACCTGGCGACCGACGGTGCCATCTGGTCACCGTTGGCGGCCCCCGAGGTCTCGCGGACAGTGCAGAGCGCCGTAGCGCTGTCCTGTTCCTTCATGAAGCCGAACGGCACCTGTCGGCTCTACTACACGGGCTGCCCGGCTCCCTGCGCGGCCGGCGTGCGCCCACCTGACGTTCTCATCGAATTGGACCAACTGGAGTGGAGTATGCGGAAGATCAATCACCGGGGCGTGGCCGAATGACCCGTCGGCGCGCGATCGCGGTACTCGGTGGCCGGCCGGGCAACGCGGGTGCGGACACACTCCGGCTGGCCGAGATGATCGGCAAGGAGCTCGCCCTGCGCGGCTACGGGCTGGTGAGCGGCGGCGAGGGCGGAGTGGCGGCCGCGGCCAACAAGGGCTGCCAGTCGGCCGGTGGCGACACACTCGCGCTGCTGAAGTGGAACCGTCTGGCCGATGCCGAGGAAGGCACCACCTGGGCTCTGCCCACATCGATGGACCTGGCCAGGAGCAACATCCTCAACTGGTGCGGCGACGGCATGATCGCCTTCGAGGGCCGCTACGGCACACTCACCGAGATCGGTCTCGCCCTGGACACGGGACGCCCGCTGCTGGTCCTGGGCAACCAGCCCTTCCTGACCGCCGAGGCGTTCGAGGCGCCCACGTGCCGTGTCGTACCGGACCCGAGGCCGGAGGATGCCGCCGAGCTGGTCGACCTGCTGGAGAAGTTGATCGAGGCCGGCGAGCAGGCATCGGTGCGGCCCGGTGCCGCCGTGGTCGAGGACGACCTTGCCGACGAGAGCGGTATCGGGTTGCGCCGTGCGATACCCGAGGACATCGAGCTGTTCCGCCGGACGTTCGCCGACCCCACGGTGCGGGCGTGGCGAGAACTGGAACCGGGCGACGGGGCCCTCAGCCGCTTCCAGCACGAACGCTGCCTGGTGATGCTCGAGCGGAATCGTCCCGTCGGCTTCCTGGAGTACCGCACGGAGGCCGATCCGGGCTCCAACCACATCCAGGTCGAGGCACTGGCGGTGTCCGACGCGGCCGACCGGGGCCGGAAGATCGGAACACGGGCGTTGAGGCTGTTCGCCGGTTCGGTCCTCGCCGCCGGCCGGCACCGCATCACCGCGGCGCCCAACGCCGACAACAGAGCCGCCCTGCGGTGCCTGGAGAAGGCGGGCTTCCGGAAGGTCGGCGTGATGAGGGCGTATGAACGCCACAGCGGTTCCTGGCGGGACGCGCTGCTGATGGATCTCGTGCCGAGCGATCTGGCCGACGCGGTGTCCGGGCCACCGCGCACCGCAGCCGGGCGCGGATAACAGGACAGAGTCAGACGAAAGGAGTGACCGTCATGGCAGGACCAGGAGTTTCCCGTATCGGCCCCGAGGAGGAGGCCGAGGTGCTGAGCGTCGTGCGTGAGCGCGAGCTGAGCCGGTACCGCTTCGACGACCACGAGGGGTCCGCGCTCCCGTCGAAGGTCTCGCAGTTCGAGAAGGAGTTCCGCACCCTGACCGGTGCGCACCACTGCCTGGGCATGAACAGCTGCACCAGTGCTCTGTACGCCGGGCTGCTCGCCGCGGGCATCGGTCCGGGCGACGAGGTGATCGTGCCGGGCTACACCTTCATCGCCTCGATCGCCGCAATCGCGCACACGGGGGCCGAGCCGGTGCTCGCCGAGATCGACGAGAGCCTGTTGCTCGATCCCGCGGACGTGGCCGCGAAGATCACCCCGCGCACAAAAGCGGTGATGGCCGTGCACATGCTCGGGGCTCCTTGTGACCTCGACGCCCTGGAGGCCCTCACGCGGGAGCACGGGCTGCTGCTCGTCGAGGACTGCGCGCAGGCCGGCGGCGGCACGTACCGCGGCCGGCATCTGGGAACGGTCGGTGGTTTCGGCGCGTTCAGTCTCAATGTCTTCAAGACCTTCACGGCGGGCGACGGCGGCGTGCTGCTCACCGACGATGACGATCTGTACGAGACGGCGTTCGCCCTCCACGATCACGGCGCGGCACCGTTACGGATGGGCGTCACCGACGGGCCGCCCCTGTTCGGTTTGAATCTGCGGATGCACGAACTCACCGGAGCGTTCGCACTCGCCCAGGTGCGAAAGCTGCCGGACATCCTGCGGACGTTGCGAGCCAACCGGGACAAGCTCGCGGACGCGATCGGCAACCTGCCCGGAGCGACGCCGCGCCGGCTGAACGACCCGGACGGCGACTGCGCCACCGTGCTCGCGTACACGTTCGCGTCCGCGGCCATGGCCGAGGAGGTGGCAGCCCGACTCGGCACGATCACCCTGAGCCGGTCCGGCAAACACAACTACGCCAACATGCCCCAGCTGCGCCCGGATCTCCTGGCCCCCACGGAGTTCAGGAAGCGCAGGCCAGATCAGGCCGTCCTGCGACGGTCGTACCCGCCGGGCAGCCTGCCGCGCACGGACGACCTGCTCAGCCGCAGCATCGCGTTGAGCGTCGGGGTGGTCGACTCCTACCTCGGCAGCGGGGTGGGCATCGACGTGACTGCCGAGGATGACGCGATCGAAGCAGCGGCGCTGCTGTTCAGGTCCACGGTGCAGGACGTGGTCAAGGACGCGTCATGAACGCGGGACGGGGTCCCCGCACCGCGACAGCGGCGGCCCAGCAGGCGCCGCGGCGAAAGAGGCGCACCGGATGAACGTCATCGCGTTCGAGTACGGTGCGCGGGCGGCAACGGATTTCCTGGACACGCACCAACTCTCGGCGCGGACGCCGTTCCAGACGAACGGTTGGTGGCGGGCATGGGTACGTGAGGCCGCCGGCGCCGAGGGCACCACCCCGGTGCTGGTCCACGTGACGCGGCCCGGCAGGCCCACCCCGGTGGTCGGCCTGCAACTGCACCAGGACGACGGCACGGCGTTGCTGCGCCCGTTGTCCTGGCCGTGGGCCGACTACCACGAGGTCGCGTACGTGGGTGACGTGTCGTCCATCGGGCCCGGTTCCGACATCGGCGGGCTGGCGGAGGCGATCGACCGGTGCCAACAGGAGTTCGGCGCGAAGCTGGAACTGAGCGACCTGATCACCGACGGACCGCTGCTGCGCGCAGTGTCCGAGCTGGGCGTGGCGCCCCAGCCGTCGAACGTGGTCTTCTGGCTCGACCTGACCGACCCCGACATCGTCCGGCGTGTCAGCGAACGACGGGACATGCGGCGAAAGCTCCGCCGGATCGAGCGACTCGGCACGTTGAGGCTCACCTGCGCGGACACCCCGGAGCGGGTTGCCGCCCGCCTCCCGGCCTTCATCGACCTGCACACCCGGCAGTGGCGTGACCGGCCCGACGCAGTCGCTCCGTTCGACGGCGGCGTGGTGGACCGAACGTTCGCGGCTGTCGCGTCCGAGCCGTCCAGCGGCGCGCGGCTGCACGAGTTGTGGCTGGACGAAACCCTGCTCGCCGGATGGTTCGGCTTCTGTCACGACCGTACCTATTACGCCTACCGCACAGCCTACGACTTGGCTCACGGCCGCGATTCCCCAGGTCATCTGCTGACCGCCGCGATGGTCACCGAACTGGCAGCCCAAGGGACGGACACCTTCGATCTGATGCGCGGCGCCTACGCGTACAAGCTCGAACTGCCCAGCAGCCGCGCGCCCACCGTGACGGCGAGCCGGGAGCAGCCGAGCCCGGTGTGAAACCGTCACCGGCCTCTGTGCGCACCGCACAGTCGGTCGTCCCACTGCCGGACAACAACCCCCGGACCACGAACAACCATGGAGTATCAGTGAAATCGTTGGGTGACGTGGAGACACTCGTGGTCGGCGCCGGAATGGCCGGCCTCGCAATGGCGGCGGAACTCGCCCGGCGGGGACGGGAATCGGTGGTCGTACTGGAAGCCGGGCCCGACCGGGGCCGTACACATATCCAGAACGCGTATCCCTCGACCGAGGCGTTACGGCTGTGGCTGCGCCCGGAGACCGACCCCGACTTCCACCGGCCTTATCGAACGGCCAACGGGGTCTACCGCGACTTGGCGGGCCTGCGTCGCCGGGTCGGCGGCCGCTCGCTGTACTGGGGTGGCGTGCTGCTGCCCATCGAACGCTGGGCGCTTTCCGAGCACTGGCCGAAAACGGTCGTCACCGAACTGACCGAGTCCTGGGACGGGGGGCCGTCGCTGTACCAGCGGGTCGTGGACGACGTGGTCGCTTGGGGTGCCGAGCCCCCCGGAGCACCTGGGCTGACCATCGGAGCACTGGAACTCGACCGCACGCCGCATGCGACGCGCTCGGAGGCCAGGGGCCGGTGGAGCGCGTTCAGTCCGCTGGCGTGGTGGGACGACGACGGCGACCCGAGGGTGCGCCGAGTGCCGATTCTCGCCGGCCATGACGTTCTGGGCGTCCGTGTCGAACAGGGCAGGGCAACTGGCGTACTGGTACGCACCGCGGACGGTGAGTTGCTCGACCTCCGTGCGGAACGGGTCGTCCTGGCCGCGGGCACTGTGGTGAACAGCCGGCTGGCCGTCCAGGCCCTGACTACCTCGGACGCCGCCGCACCGCGTGCCCTGCCAGGACTCGTGGACAAGATCTCACACGGGTTCACGGTCTCCCTTCCCGATGCCGAACGGCTTCCCGACGCCATCCGCGCGGCCGCCCGCGAAGGCCATATCCACCACCGGACCGGTACTGCCGGTACCCGGTCGAACCAGTTCGTGCGCTTCACCGAAGGGGCGAACGGCACGGTCAACCTGGACAGCTGGACCATGGGCGAGCAACGCCGTGGCCCGCACAGCAAAGTGGGGTGCGACGACTCCGCCGCATGGCCTTGGCCGACGACTGTGCACTCCGGGCTCGAAGCGGCCGACGAAGAGGTGCTCGCCTCCCAGCAGCACCTGCTCGGCGAACTGTGGGCCGAAGTGTCGCTGCTTCTCGGCGTTCCCGCCGATCCGCTGCAGTTCTCGCCCCGGTACGGTTCGCCCGACCTGGCCGACAGGCTGACGGCGGCCCGCACGACGACGCCCCTCACCTACAGCTTCCCGCTCGGCTCCGAGCAGCACGAGGCCGGCACGCTGGCCTTCGGTGAAGTCCTCGACGAGAGCCACCAGTTCACGGCCCTCCCGGGTCTGTACGCGTGTGGGCCGTCGGTGATGCCACGCACCGGAGCGGCGAACCCGGCGATGACGACGCTCGCACTCAGCAAGAGGTTGGGGGCCGTCCTCGCCGGGTGACACGCAGCAGAGGCAGCGAGAGAAGAGGGAGTCCCATGCAAGAAATGTCGATCGCGGTTTCCGGTACCGAGTTCACGGACGCCGACGGCGTGGACGGTCTGATCGAAATGGCCAGGTCCGCTCAGTGCGATGCGGTGGAATTCTGGTACCCGAAGAACGCCATGAAGGACGGTGTTGACGAAGCCCTCCGCAAACTGGACCGAGCCGGACTGCGCACAGCCTGTGTGTCGACCCCCAGCCACCTCTACGGACCCGGCGGAGCGGAAGGCGTCCGGCTCCTCCACGAGGCGATCACGCTGGCGGCACGGGTGGGCAGCAACCGGGTCAACACCTACTTCGGGCACGCGCCGGTGGTCGACGACGAGCATGCGATCGCGGCATACGCCGACGCGCTGGCACCAGTTCTCGACCACGCCGCGACGGAGAACGTGGTGGTCGTGCTGGAGAACGAGTTCGACGCGTTCGGATGGGACCCGGCCGGGTCCGACATCACCAGGCGGCCGGCGGCGTTGGCGGCACTGTTCGCCCGGGTGGACTCACCCTGGTTCGGCTTGAACTTCGATGCCGCGAATTTCCACTGCGCAGCGGTGTCCCCGGTCCGCGACGCGTTGCCCCTGCTCCTGCCGTGGCTACGTTATGCCCATGTGAAGGATGTACGTCGCGCGTCGGCGAAGGCCCCGCCCGACGGCTGGACGAGGTACACCGATCACGGCAGACCCTATGACACGGTGCCTCTCGGCGCCGGGGAACTGGACTGGCCGGCGATGATCGGCAGCCTGGCGAAGGCCGGTTACGACGGGTACCTCACACTCGAACCGCACTGCGCGCCGTCGATTCTCCTGTCCGAGACAGCCGGAGCGGCCGGCCACCTGCGCGACGTGCTCGAAGTGCACGCGCCGTCCCGCCGGTGATCCGAAGACCCTGGCGCCACGGCTGACCGACAGCCGCGCCCGGTGCCCCAGCCGTCGAGGCGTTCGGGGCTCGGGCCCGCCTCCGGCCAACGCCGCTCACCCGACCGCCGCCACGAGGTGAGGCCGTTTCCCACCACCTCTCCGGTCATCCGTTCGACGTCGATCGAGGCCCCACCGGTCATCCCTGCGGGAGCCGACCGGGGCGCATGCTCCGGGCAGGACACCGGGGCCGTGACGGTCTCCTCCGAGACCGGCCGCAGCGGTTGAAGCGGCCCGAGGACAACCTTCGATGAGGAGTACATCGCCTTGCCCGACCGCTGGCACCGCGAACCCGCCCCCCGCCTCCGACACCACTTTGTGCTGCCCCCTGCTGCGTCTGTTCTCGTAGCCGCCCCGACGGAGGCGTCGTGAAGTCCACGGCCGCCGAGCGGTCGCTGTGGCGCAACCGCGATTTCGTCACGCTCTGGAGCGGTCAGGTCGTCTCCACCCTCGGCGCCCAAACCAGCGCGACAGCGATGCCGCTGCTCGTACTGGGCATGACCGGCTCGCCTGCCGACGCGGGCCTCGTAGGAGCCGCCGGCACTCTGCCCTTCCTCGTCGCCTACTTGCCGGCCGGACCGTTGGTGGACCGGTACAACCGACACCGGATCCTGCTGACCAGCGAGATCCTTGCCGGACTCGCTCTGGCCACCGTCCCCCTCGCACTGTGGCTGGGCCTGCTGACGGTCGCTCAGCTCATCGCGGTCGCCTTCGTCCAGGGACTGTGTTACGTGTTCTTCAGCCTGGCCGAGACCGCGGCCCTTCCCAGAATCGTGCCGGCCGCCCTGCTTCCCACGGCCCTGGCACAGAACGAGGCCCGTAAACGGGGTGCCGCCCTGGCCGGTGGGCCGCTCGGCGGCCTGCTCTTCGGAATCGACCGCGCCCTGCCCTTCCTGGCCAACACGATCTCCTATGTCGCCGCCTCCGCCGCGCTGTTGTTCCTCCGCAAGGACCTGCAGAGCACGGTGACCGCGCCTGCCGAGCCGCTGTGGCGGGCCACCCTGACAGGACTGCGCTGGATCCGGCGCCACCCGCTCATCCGTACGGCGGTCCTGCTGATCGCCGCAACCAACTTGATCTTCCAGGCACTCATCCTGACTCTCGTCGTCCTCGCCCGAGACCACGGTGCGAACTCCGGTGCCATCGGAACGATGCTCGGGATCCACGCCGGCGGCGGGCTCGTCGGCGCGCTGGTCGCCGGCCGGGCTCACCGTTGCTTCACCCCCAAGGCGGTCATCATCGGGGTCAATTGGATCTGGGTCGTGCTCCTGCCGTTCTTCCTGCTCACCACCGACCCCCTGCACATCGGACTGGTCGGTGCGGCCACTTCGTTCGTCGGACCCGTATGGAACGTCGTGATCATGAGCTACACCGCACTCCTGGTTCCCAACGAACTCCTGGGCCGGGTCACCAGCGCGGCGATGACCTTTGCCTGGGGGGTGATGCCCATCGGTTCGCTCGGCGCCGGACTGCTGCTGACCGCCGTGGGCCCCACAGGTGCCGTTGTCGTTCTCACCGCCGTCATGTTCGTCGTGGCGGTCGGCGCGACCATCAGCCCTGCCGTTCGCCGCGCCCCGCCGATGACCGCCCCCGGGAAACGGTCGGAGAACGCGCCCTCTCCGAGCCCACCGCGGTCATGAGCGGCGGCCCGCTCGACAGTGAGACGACCGCGACGATGCCGAAGCGCGAGTACGTCCGGACACCGGGCACCGCCCGGTCCGCAACCTCCTTCCAGGGAAAGGCATCACAAGAGCCCGAACCGTCCCGGGCCTTCGTCACCCGCACAGACGGCCCGACCGGGCCGGCGCCCACCGGTGCCCGTCGCCGGCCTGCGGTGTTCCTGGACCGCGACGGCACCCTCACCGAACCCCGGCACTACCCGTCCCGCCCCGAGGACCTGGCGCTCCAGCCGGGGATCGGGCCACCGCTGCACGCCCTCCAGCACGCCGGCTTCGCCCTCATCGTGGTCACCAACCAGAGCGGACTGGCCCGCGGCCTGATCAGCGAGGCCGCCGTCGCGCCCATGCACCGGCGGCTGCGGGAACTCCTGGCCCGCCACCGGGTTCAGCTGGACGGGATATACCTGTGCCCGCACCATCCGGACGGTGCCGTGCCGCGGTTCTCCATCACCTGTTCGTGCCGCAAGCCCGCCCCGGGAATGCTCCACCAGGCCGCCGAGGACCTCGGATGCGACCTGTCCGCCTCATGGATGGTCGGCGACTCCGTCTGCGACGTCGACGCAGGCCGCCGGGCCGGAACCCGTACCGCCCTCGTCGGCCCACAGCCCCTTGCCGGTGCCGTACCGACCCTGTACCGGACCACGACGGCCCGGGCGCTCGAAGCCGTCGGTGCCTCCGAGATCCTTCGGGCACCAGGGCAGGACCCGCATGAGGAAGGAACGGGACGGCCACCGCACCCGTCCGTCCCGTCGGCGTCGTCGCGTCGTTCGAACCCACGTGCAGAAGGTCCGTCCCGTGAATCCTGACGCGTCATCCATCACACGAGGAATCGCGCCGCCCGGCCCGGGGGCCATGACAGAACTCGTGGTGGCACCCGTGACGATCACTCCGACGAAACCGCTCACCCCGACCCACGTCAAGGGCTTCCTGTGGACCGACGTGCTGGCGAGGACAAGTGCCTTCGTCACAGGAGTGCGGCTGGTCTGGAACAACCGCATGGCCACCGTCACCACCCGGTCGACGGCATTCTGGAGGTATCTGGACCTCACCGAACCGGACACCGACTGGAGCCGCGAACCGGAGGCCCGGATCGGCCAGCGGTACGTGGCGTTCCACTCCGAGCCCCGCGAGACCGACCGACGGGTGCTGGAGGGCTATCTGGCCCGGGCCGACGACGGCTGGATTCATCCCGCCGCCCGGCGCATGCTGGACCGCCGGCGGAGCGAACTGGAACTCCTGGGCGTCCGTACCTGCCGGGCCGCGTGTACGAGTTCGTCCCGGCCGACCCGGATCCAGGAGCGTCCGGGTAAGCCAGGAGGCGAAGCCGTCGTTCGGGTGCGGGCGGGCCGCCACCGGCCTCGGGATGGACGTTGGAAAGACCGCTCACCACGGTCACGGGCTCACCCCGGCCGGGAAGAAGGTCTTCGACAAGCCGATGCCCAACAGCGAACCCAGGCTGCGGGCCGTCTTCGACAAGCTCAAGGCCAAGTTCGGCACCGTCCTGGTGATCGTGGACCAGCCCGCCTCGATCGGGGCTCTGCCGCTGACCGTGGCCCGCGACGCGGGCTGCGAGGTCGCCTACCTGCCCGGACTCGCGATGCGGCGAATCGCCGACCTCTATCCGGGTGAGGCGAAAACCGACGCGAAGGACGCGGCAGTGCTCGCCGACGCGGCCCGGACGATGCCTCACATGCTGCGTTCGCTGGAGCTGACCGACGAGATCACCGCCGAGCTGACGGTGCTGACCGGCTTCGACCAGGACCTCGCTGCGGAAGCCACCCGCACCTCCAACCGGATACGCGGCCTGCTCACGCAGTTCCACCCCAGCCTCGAGCGCGTGCTCGGGCCCCGGCTGGACCACCCGGCTGTCACCTGGCTCCTCGAGCGCTACAAATCCCCGGTAGCTCTGCGGAAAGCCGGCCGCCGCAGACTCGCCGAACTCATCCGGCCCAAGGCCCCACGCATGGCCGCGCGGCTGATCGACGACATCTTCGACGCCCCCGACGAACAGACCGTCGTGGTCCCGGGAACCGGCACCCTCGACATCGTGATCCCGTCCCTGGCCGCCTCGCTCGCCGCGGTCCACGACCAGCACCGAGCACTGGAAGCCCAGATCAGCAGCCTGCTGGAGGCCCAACCGCAGGCACGACCCGGCCGGACTGTTGGATGTTGAACAGTTCCTCGCCCGGGCCCCGGCCTTCACCGGCCTCCGCGAACTCGCCCTGACGCATGCCGTCCTGACGCTCCCGGACGCCGCCCCGGCCGATGACGAGATCGCCGGCGCCCCCGAGGCGTGCAGTCTGCACGGTCTGCACACCTGGGCGCGCGTCCAGGTCACCGCGGTCAAAGCGATCCTCACCCACACCCACGGACACCGCACGGTCGGCGAACAGGACCGGGAACTGCTGCGCTCCACGCGGCAGCCCGGAACCGTCTGGAAGGCCAACCCCGCGGACGGGTCGTCCTGGTGGTCGGCGCCGGTAACAGCTATCGAGATCGCCGGCGCCCTGGCCGGAGCCGGAGCCGAACAGGAAGGCCGGCCCCTGGGCGGGCAGGCATCACCCTGGCTCCACCACTACGGCAGGCCGTGGCCAGCGCGGGTCGACGCCCCGGGACCACCTGACGCCCCGTCGGAGCCAGCGTCGCATGAGCGTCAGGACGTTTGCCCGTACGCCGCCACGGACCGAGGAGAACGCGTCCATCATCTCGCGAGATGCCCGTGAAGCCGCAGGTCAAGCCCACTCCCCGGTGCCAGGACACGTTCCACGTCGTGTATGTGAGGGAACACGTCGAACGTACCAAGGCGTGCCTGAGCGACCTGGGAAAACTGCAGGTCAGAGCCCCTTTGCAGCAGGCTCCAAAATTGCCACGCACTCCACATGCGACGTCATCGAGATCACGTCGGACGCAACCCATGACGGAGAAACTCCAGGTCAGAGACTCATTCACGGGCGTCAACAGAGCAGTTTCAAGATCACAGCGCCAAACGAGCGTCACAGCTTCCGCCTCATTCGGCGCGACCGCCCGGACCCACCGGTCATCACCGCAGGGACAGGGCGAGGACGCGCACCGGGGCCCGCCCTCTCGGGCGCTTCCGCCCTCCGGAGACGTTCGGACCCACGAGCACGAGACCAGCCGCAACGCTGCCCGCCTCCCCAATGCCGGATCGGTCCGGCATTGGGGAGGACTCACTGCCAGGCGTGGACGAGATCCTCGGGCCCCCAGTGGGCCGCCAGTGGCAGCCCGTCGGCCACACCGCTGCGGGACACTGCGACCAGCGGCGTGTCCGGCCCGGCCCCCGGTACGGCAAGGACGTCCCGGGCCAGGGCGTCGTACTCGCGCCTGCCAAAGGGCTGCGACTCCAGCCACTTGACGGAGCCGACGAAGTGCACCGCGCCGGCCACCGGTTCGCGGTCGGCTCCGATCAGGTCGATCTCAGGATTGTTCTGGCGGTTCCACCAGCCGCCGGTCACCTCGGTGTCCGGCCACCGTTCATCGGGCAGCAGCCGCATCAGCGACTCGCGGATGACCGGCTCGACGGCGCGTCCCCGCCAGGTGGTCCAGGAACGTTCGATGCGTTCCAGGGCAAGGTCGCCGCGTCCGCGTTCGACGAGGGGGATTCCCCGCTGCAGGAAGGCCAGCCAGAACCGGAGGTACGGGTCGGCGATGCGGTAACGCTTGTTCTTCGTGTCCGGTTTCGTGGACAGCGGCAGGTCCGCGGCGACGACCCGTTTGGCCTGCAACATGTTCAACAGGGGGGAGAGAGTGCCTGAGGGCAGGGCGCCGCTTCCGCCGGCCTGAGCGGCGATGGTGGAAAAAGTCCGCTCGCCGCTGCCGACCGCCTCCAACACCGTCCGCGCGTGCGACGCCTCCGGGAACTCCCCCAGGAGCGAGAGTTCTCCGGCCACCAGCAGCGGCGACAGGGGATTCACCAGGGACTCGCGCAGGAAGTCCTCTCGGCTCATCCCCGTCGGCCAGGACTGGACGATCTCGGGAAAGCCGCCGGTGATCAGCAGCGCATCGACCGCGTCCGCTGCCCCGAGCCCTGTCATCGTCTGCACATCGGCCAGGTGCAGCGGCCGCACCAGCATCTTCCCGGCCCGGCCGAAGAAGGGGCGCCCGTACGACTGCAGCGCTTCCATCACCGACATGTCGCTGCCGACCAGTATCAGCAGCACCGACTTGGCTGACAGGTGGCGGTCCCAGACCGTCTGCAGCGCTCCCTCGAACTCCGCGTCCTGCTCCACCAGCCACGGCACCTCGTCGATCACCGCGATGCTCGGGACGTCGTCGGGGAGCGCGAGCGCCAGTGAACGCAGCGCCTGGTTCCAGTCCGTGGCCCGCAGGCCGGCAACCAGTTCCGCGCCCGGCAGCGGGGACTGCGCGAGGGTCGTGGTGAAGTCCGCCCGCTCCGCCTCGGGGTTGCGGCCCCGGGTCGCCTGAAATACGACGTACGGGACCCCGGAGCGGTCACAGAACTCTTGCACCAAACGGGACTTCCCCACCCGCCGCCGCCCCGTCATGATCACAGCCCGCCCCCGGGTGGCCCCGGAGCCGTCCCTCACCTGGCCCAGTTGTCGAGCCAGCAGATCGAGATCGGCCGCTCTGCCCTTGAAATCCACGGCACACCGCCCCAAGAAAAGTAGCTCCCATCTTACGTAGAACGAATCCTACTTAGATGCCACCTTGCGTACTGTCGGACACGCCAGACTGCCGACCGGCCCCGCCTCATGCCTGGAGCGGCGCGAGCTCCACCACGGTCACGTCCGGGGGCGCTCCGATCCGGGTGGGCGGACCCCACGCGCCCGCGCCCCCGGAGACGTACAGCTGGGTGTCCCCGTACCGCTCCAGCCCTGCCACGGTCGGGTTCGCCAGCCCGGCCATGTAGTTCACCGGCCACATCTGGCCGCCGTGGGTGTGGCCGGACAGCCGGAGGTCCACGCCGTGGCGAACGGCCTCGTCGACGAAGACGGGCTAGTGCGCCATCAGGACCAGCTGGCGGGCTCGGCTGGAAGCCGGGACAGCACGTACGGGTACAGGTCGGGGAACTCTCCCTGCGCGCCCACGGGACCTGCTGCGCACCTACACCGTGTGGGACTACGACGGCGACGCCCTGGAACTCCGCGTGTTCCACGCACGGCGACGGCCCCGGTGCGCGCTGGGCCGCCGAGCTCGAGCCAGGCGCTCCGGTGATGTCCAAGGCGCCCGAGGCCGGCCTCGCGGTGTCGGTGAAGGCGCCGCTGGACTCGCAGATCATGACCAAGGTGGCCGCTCCCACGCTGCTGTTCGTCGGCGGGGACGACTTCTCGCTGTCCGCCGACGCGGTACGGGGGATGGTGGGGGTTGTTCCCGGACGCCGTCACCGTCACCGTGCCCGACGGCGGGCATCTGGCCTTCCTGGAGGAGCCCGAATGGTTCCAGCGGGAGGTGGAGTCGTTCGTCGAGCGGGTCGCAGGGACGAGTGACTGAGGCACCTCTCCCGGGGATCCCGAGCGCATGGCTGCTCGGGAGCCCCGGCCGTGTCCGGCAGGTGGTGCCGGCGGTGGCCGCGGTCGCCCCGCCGGGCGGCGGCGTGGCACAGCACCGGGCCGGCCGGCACGCGGTGCGCACGGCACTGCGGCGCGCGGGCAGCCCGGTGACCTCGGTGAGCCGCGCGTACAGCGGAGCGCCGGTCTGTCCGACGGGGTTCCCCGCCTCGGTGACCCACAGCACCGCACTCGCGGTGGCCGTGGTCGCGCCCGGCGCGCGCGGGGTGGGAGTGGACCTGGAGCCGCGCTGCCCGGACCTGCGGCTGCACCGGTTCCTGCTGGACGAGCGGGAGCGGGCCGAGCTGCGGCCGGCGGGCGACCCGCCGGCCTGCGGCGGCTGTTCGCCGCGAAGGAGGCCGCCTTCAAGGCGCTCTCGGACTGTGTGTACGCCCATGGCGGGCTGTTCTGGCGGGTGCGGCTCGGCCTGCGCGAGGGGCGACTGTGGGCACGGGCCGGCGACCGGTACGCGCTGATCGGGGAGCTGACGGCGCCCGCGTTCGCACTGGCCGTGGCGGTCACCGCTGAACCATAACCAAAAGTTCGCTGTTCCAGAAAAACTAGGTCTTGGACTTCTGATCGCGTCGTCGGGACCATGACCGGGACGACAGGGCCGAACCGACCCCCGCCAGGCACTGCCGTCCCTCGACGAAAGGAAGGCCCGTGCCCGCTCGCCCCGAACCGCACACCGCGCGCGAGGACCTGAGCGCGGCCGCCCGGCAACTCGCCGAACGTATCGACGGCCCGCTGTTCGCCGCGGGCCAGGACGGATACGCCGAGGAACGCGTCCGCTACCAGACCCACCAGCCGCATCGGCCGACGCTCGTCGTCGGCGCGGCCGAGCCCAAGGACGTCCAGCTCGCGGTGGAGTTCGCCGCCGCGCACGACCTCCCGGTGGGCGTTCAGGCCACCGGGCACGCGCCCGCGCTGCCCGCCGGCTCCGGGGTCCTGGTCAGCACCCGGCGGATGACCGAGGTGCGGGTGGACCCGGCCGCCCGTACGGCCTTCGTCGGCGCGGGCGTGCGGTGGAAGCAGGTCGTCGAGGCGGCCGCGCCGCACGGCCTGGCCCCGCTCAGCGGCAGCGCCCCGGACGTGGGCGTGGTCGGCTACACCCTGGGGGGCGGAATCGGCCTGATGGCCCGGAAGTTCGGGTATGCGGCCGACCACGTCCGACGCGTGGAGTGCGTCACCGCCGACGGCCGGCCCCGCGAGGTCACCGCAGACAGCGACCCCGACCTGTTCTGGGCGCTGCGCGGCGGCCAGGACAACTTCGGCCTGGTCACCGGTCTCGAAGTGGGCCTGGTCCCGGTGTCCCGCCTCTACGGCGGCGGCCTGTTCTTCGACGGCGCGGCGGCCGAGCGCGTCCTGAACGCGTACCTGCGCTGGACGGAGACGGTCCCCGAGGAGATGACCTCCTCCCTGGCCCTGGTCCCGCTGCCGGACGCGCCGTCCCTGCCCCCGCCGCTGCGCGGGCGGTACGTGGTGCACGTCCGGATCGCCCACCTCGGCGATCCGGCATACGGGGAACGGCTGGTCGCCCCGCTGCGGGCGCTCGGGCCGCGGCTGGCTGACTCGGTGCGCGAGCTGCCGTACACCGAGTCGGGAACGATCCACAACGATCCGGTGGCGCCGGCCGCGTACGTCGGGACCAACTCGATGCTCAGCGGGCTCGACGCGGGCGCGGTGCGCACCGTGCTGGAGCTGGCCGGGCCGCATGCGCCGATCACCAGCATCGTCGAGGTGCGTCACCTGGGCGGGGCCCTGGCACGGACGCCGCGCGTGCCGAACTCCGTCGGCCACCGCTCGGCCCGCTTCCTGCTCGCGGTGCTCGACCGGGTCACCGACGACACCGCCGACTCCTTCCGCGCCGCGCACACCCGGCTCACCGACGCCCTGGCTCCGCTCACCACGGGCCGCAACCTGAACTTCCTGTACGGCGCCGCTGCCACCCCGGACCAGGTCCGCCTGGCGTACGAGCCCGACGACTACGCGCGCCTCGACTGAATCAAGGCCGCGTACGACCCCGGAAACCTCTTCCGGCTGAACCGCAACATCCTACCGAACCCCTCCCCGGCCCTCGCCGAAGGGCCGCCGGCCGCTCAGGACAGCAGAAGGAACGATGATGGATAAGAAGTGGTGGACCCTGTTGGGGGTGTGCGGCGGGACGTTCATGCTCCTGCTGGACACCACCATCGTGTACGTCGTCATGCCCGACGTGCAGCGCGCCCTGGGAGCGAGCTTCGCCGACCTCCAGTGGGTGATCGACGGCTACGCCCTGGCGCTGGCCTCCTTCCTGCTGACGAGCGGCACGCTGGCCGACCGGTTCGGGCGCAAACGCCTCTACGCGATCGGCGTCGCCCTGTTCACGGTCGCCTCGCTGCTGTGCGGTGTGGCGCAGTCGCCGCTGATGCTGATCCTGTCCCGGGTACTGCAGGGCGTGGGCGGCTCGGTCATGTTCGCCACCGGTCTGGCACTGCTCGCGGGCAGCTTCCAGGGCAAGGAACGCGGTATGGCGTTCGGCGTGTGGGGCATGATCACCGGCCTCGCCTCCGCCATCGGCCCGGTGGCCGGCGGCCTGATCTCCAGCGGCATCAGCTGGCGGGGGATCTTCCTGGTCAACGTGCCGATCGGCCTCATCGTGGCCCTGATCATCGCGCTGCGCGTCGACGAGTCGAAGTCGCCGTTCGCCCGCAAGCTGGACTGGCCCGGCTTCGTCCTGCTCACCGGCGGCCTCGCCACCCTGGTCTACGGTCTGATCCGCGCCGGCGAGACCGAGTGGAGCGACGGGCGCGCGGTGACCGGTCTGGTGGTGGGCGCGGTGCTGCTGCTCGTGTTCCTGCTGGTGGAGGCGAAGTCCGAGCAGCCCATGTTCGATCTGAAGCTGTTCCGCATCCCCACCTTCGTCGGCGGTTCCATCGCCGCGTTCGCCATGAACGGCTCACTGTTCGCGATGTTCCTGTTCCTGGCGATCTACCTCCAGGAGGCGCTGCACTACTCCTCGCTGGAGACGGGCCTGCGCCTGCTCACCGCCTCGCTGTCGATGCTGGCCGCCTCCCTGCTCGCCGGGCGGCTCAGCGCCAAGGTGCACCCCCGCTACATGATCGGGGTCGGGCTTCTGCTGGTCGGCGCCGCGCTGCTGCTGATGAGCGGGATCGACGAGTCCAGCGGCTGGGAGCACCTCGTCCCCGGTCTGGTGCTGGGCGGTCTCGGCGCCGGCATGGTGAACCCGGCGCTGGCCTCCACGGCCGTGGGCGTCGTGGACTTCTCCCGCTCCGGCATGGCGTCGGGTGTGAACGGCACCTTCCGTCAGCTCGGTGTGAGCGCGGGTGTCGCGGTGCTCGGCTCGACCTTCGCCGGGGTCATCAGCGACCGGTTCCGTGACGGTCTGCGCGGGGTGCCGGAACTGGCCGGCCTCAGCGACCGGCTGGCCGCGCTGACGCGGAGCGGCGAGACCGGAGAGGCGGTGCGCCTGGTGCCGGAGCAGTACGCGGACCAGGTGGAGCAGATCGCCACGACCGGGTTCGTGGACGGTCTCAACACCCTGCTCACCGTGTCGGCCGGCCTGGCCCTGCTCGGCGGTGTGCTGGCCCTGGTGCTGATCCGCCCCGCCGACTTCCAGGCGGCCCAGGCCCCGAAGCCCGAGGCGAAGGAGAAGGACGCCCCCGGCCCTTCGCCGGTGGGTGCGGGGAACTGAACCCCTTGCACGCGAGCGGGCCCGCTTCCGTGGTGTCAGGTCACGCGCCATCGTGGTGTCAGATCACGCGCTCCTCATCGAGGCGGCCTGCGTGGCGGCGGGCTCGCCGAAGGACTGCCGACAGTGCAGCATCAGTTCGCGCAGGGCGGGGCTCTTGGTGGGCGCGGCGATCAGGGCGAGCACCGCGGGGACGTCGGCGTCGGTGATGGCGACCGTCTTGAGCTTCTTCTGGTGGGCGGTCATGGACTCGGAGAGCACCGCGACCCCGAGCCCCCGCTCGGCCAGGTGCATCACCGCGCCGGGCGCGCTGGCCTGGAGGGCGATGGTCGGAGTCAGACCGAGCGCGGCGGACGCCTCGTCCAGGGTCGCCCGGATACCGGTCCCCTCGGGCAGGCAGACGAGTGGAAAGGCGCTCAGTTCGGCGAGGGTGATCCCGTCCTTTCCGGCCAGGGGGTGGTCGTGCGGCACGGCGGCGACGATCGGCTCGCTGATCACCTGCCAGCCGTCCAGATCCGCCGGCGCGCGGCGGGCGGCGCCGATCAGCGCCAGGTCGACGGTGCCCTCGCGGACGTACTCGACCAGCTTGGCGGAATCGTCCTCGAGCAGGCTGATCTCGACGCCGGGGTGGGCGAGATGGAAGCTGGACAGCGCGTCGAAGAGCGGCTGAACGGTGCAGGCGGTGACCATGCCGACCACCAGCTTGCCCCTGACCAGGCCGTTCAACTCGTCCACGGCCTGCCGCAGCGAGTCCATGGAGGACAGCACGGACTTGGCGTGGGCCAGGACCACCTCACCGACGGCCGTGAGCTGCACACTGCGGCCTGAGCGGTCGATCAGGGTGGCCCCGAGGTCGTTCTCCAGTTGGCGGATCTGGGCGCTGATCCCAGGCTGGCTGATATGCACCAACTCCGCGGCTCTGGTGAAATTGGCTTCCTGCGCCACGGCAATGAAATACCTGAGCCGTCTAATCTCCATAACTCCAAATTATAGCGCCGATCCGGATGATTGATTGGACTTCTTCTCGGCCATGACGGAAAGTCGCCAGGTCGATACTTGGACCGCAGGAAAGGATGATCGTGTCCGAGAACGAGAAGGCCCTGAAGCCGGAAGACCTCACCCGCCTCTTCGTGGAGCGCGCCAACGCCGGTGACGCCGCCGGCCTCGCCGCGCTGTACGACGAGGAGGCCGTGATGGCCTACCCACCCGGCGCCACCACCGTGGGCCGGGAGGCGATCCGCCGGCTCTGGGAGAAGGTTCTCGCCCACGCTCCGCGCTTCGAGCATGAAGAGCCCCTGCCCACGCTGGTGTTCGGTGACATCGCGCTCACGTCCACGCCGCCCAAGGACGGTTCGGGCGCCCGCGCGCAGGTGGTCAAGCGCCAGGCGGACGGCAGCTGGCTGCGCATCATCGACCAGCCGGAGTTCCGCCCGCCGACGATCTGACGGCCTGTCGTCCTCCGGCCGTCCTCGCCTGGGCGCCACCGGCCATCACACGGCTGGCGCCCGGTGCGCGGCGCAGTACGCCCGGCCGAAAAACCTGCTGTCTCCCACGAGGCGCCGGTTCTCGGACAGGTGGTTTCACGGACCACGCGTTGACGGTTCAAGGGCAACGGATATGGTGCACGGCAGCAGGTCCGGAGCCACACGGGGAAAGCTCTTCACCGGGATACCTGACACTCGGCGCCGTTTTCCGGTGCGGCGGACTCTTTCCCGGAGCCGCCTCATCCAGCCCGGCCCACTCGGTCCGCGCCGCCCCTTGAGTGCGGCGCATCACCGGCGGCCGGGCTCCGTCGCCTGAATCCGGCGACTCTCCCCATGCTCTCCCCATGACAATTCTGGTGACCGGGGCCACCGGCAAGACGGGCAGCCATATATTACGGGAATTGCCGGCGGCGGGCGAAGAGGTACGCGTACTGACCCGCAAACCGGAAAACGCGAACGTTCCTTCCGGAACACGTGTCGTACGCGGCAACCTGAGCGACCCGGAGGTCCCGGACGGCGTCGAGCTGTACCGGAGCCGGCCGAACCTCGTCGTGCTGCGGACCTTCTCCAAGGCGTACGGCCTGGCCGCCCTGCGGGTCGGTTACGCGGTGGCGCACGAGGCGGTGGCCGCCCGGATCAGGCACACCGTCGTGCCGTTCGGGGTCAACTCCCTCGCCCAGACCGCCGCCCTGGCCTCTCTGGCGGCGGAGGACGAGTCGCTGGAGAGGGTGGAGGCGGTGGTCAAGGAACGCGACCGGCTGACCGGTGCGCCGGCGGTTCCCGTGACGCCGTCGGAGGCCAACTTCGTATGGCTGCCGCTGGGCGAGCGCACGACGGCCTTCACAGAGGCGTGCGCCCGAGCGGGGATCGACGTACGGGCCTTCCCCGGCGCGGGCGTACGACTCACGGTCGGCACCCCGGAGGCCAACGACGCCGTCCTGCGGGTCGCGGCCGCGTTCGTGACCCGCTGAGGCTCAGTCCCGCACCGGCGCCGACTCCCGCGCCTCGGCCGGGCGTCGCGCTTGCGCCAGGCGCACCGCGGGTTCCATGGCAAGGCCCGCCCCCAGGAACAGCGTGCCCACGACCAGCCAGCCCCAGGTGCCCCAGGACAGAATGAGCGTGGTCAGCAGCAGCGGGCCGACGAGCCGCGCGACGGCGGTCCCGGCGCCGTAGAAGCCCTGGTACTGGCCCTGCTTGTCGGCCGGGGCGAGGGCGAAGCCGATCTCCCAGGAGCCGGAGCCGAGCAGCATCTCGCCGAAGACCTGCACACACGCGGCGAGCAGCAGCACCAGGACCGGCAGCCAGGCCGAGGTGCCGGCCGCCGACACCGCGAAGCAGACACAGGCCAGCAGCAGCACGATCCCCGCCTGCCGCACGGCGCGCGCGGCCGACCACAGGCCCGTCACCCTTGCGGCCATGCGCACCTGGAACAGCACCACGCTGAGGGTGTTGAGCACCAGCAGCGCCGACACCGTCCAGCCCGGCGCCCCGGTCCGCTGCACGATCCACAGCGGCAGGACCACGCTGAGCAGCGGCATGTACAGCAGCATGACCATGTTCAGCAGCGAGACCAGCGCGTACGGGCGGTCCCGGAGCACGGCGAGGGCGCGTCCGGCGGGCCGGTCTTCGGAGGGGAACTGCTTCGCGGGCGCGGGAAGCCGGCTGAGCACCCAGGCGGCCAGGACGAAGGTGACCGCGTCCATCGCCAGCGCCGTGAGGTAGGCCGCCTCGCTGTCGAGCTGGAGGGCGATGCCGCCGAGGGCCGCACCGAGCGCGAGCCCGGCGTTGACGATCGACTGGAGGTAGGCCCGCGTCTCGGTGCGCCGGGCGGGCTCCACAAGCCCCGCCAGCAGAGCTTGCCGGGCGGCGGCCAGCCCGCACTGGCAGCAGGTGTACAGGCACACGGCGGCGAGGAACGCAGGGTAGGACCGCACGAACAGCAGGGAGGCGATGGCGGCGCCGGTCGCCAGTGACATCAGGATGGCGATCCCACGCGGCCCACGCCGGTCGGCGAAATGCCCGAGCGGCACGCCGGCGACGGCTCCGAGCGCCCAGCCGATGGTGAGCGCCGCGCCGATCCGGGTCGGGGACAGCCCGATGACCCGGCTGAAGTACAGCACCGAGCACACGTAGTAGGCGCCGTCGCCCACGGAGTTGGTGAGCTGTGCCAGTGCCAGGGTCCTGGGCGGCCCCGGTGGGGGGATGATGCGGATGACGCTCATTCAGTTCCCTTCTGACGGGCCGTTCCGGGAGGGGTCGCTCCGGCTCGCGGTGGGGCGCGCCACAGGCCGAGGGCGTCGGCGAGCAGCCCGACGGGTTCGACCTGCGTCTCGCCCACGGCACACGCGCCGACGATGTCGTACTCCTCCCGCCAACGCAGGGCGGCGGCCACCGCGCCGGGGACGAAGGAGCCGTCGCGGCCGGGATCGCCCTCGACGAACGCGAAGTCGTGGATGCCGGCCGCCGGATGGGCGGGGTCGGTGGCCCGGACCAGCGTCTCGTCGCGGGCACCGGCGGGGGTGATGAGGAGGATCTTCAGGCCGCGCCGGGCGAGTTCGTCCAGGTAGGCCGGTGACCGGCACACCACCAGGAATGATCCCGCCAGTACGAAGGCGGGCGGGCGCTGTTCTCTTCGCTGCGGCTGGTCCATCTCCCGTTTCCCCCCGGGATGTCGTTGCCGATGTCGATGCCCGGCGGCCGGGCCGCTCCGCTGTCGGCGGGAGGCGGCCCGGTCGCCGTCGGTGCGCGTCTCAGTCGAAGCGGAGACTGCCCGTCCGGGTCCTCTTCAGTTCGAAGAAGTCCGGGTAGTCGGCCAGCGCTCGGGCTCCGTCGAAGATCCGGGCGGCTTCCTCACCGCGCGGGATGGAGTTGAGCACCGGGCCGAAGAAGGCGACGCCGTCGATGTGGATGGTGGGCGTGCCCACGTCCTCGCCGACCGGGTCCATGCCCTCGTGGTGGCTCTTGCGCAGTTCCTCGTCGTAGGTGTCGGTGTCGGCGGCGGCCAGCAGCGACTCGGGCAGGCCCAGGGCGGCCAGGGCCTCGGCGGCGACCGCGAGGCAGTCCTTGTTGCCGCCGTTGTGTATGCGGGTGCCCAACTCCTCGTACAGGCCCAGCAGTACCTCGTCGCCGTGGTGGTGCGCGGCCGCGGTGCAGATCCGGATCAGGGCGAGGGAGTTGTCGACCAGTTCGCGGTACCAGTCCGGCAGTTCGCGCCCCTCGTTGAGGAGGTACAGGCTCATCAGCCGGAAGTCGAGGTCCAGTCGGCGGTGCTGCTGCACCTCGAGAATCCAGCGGGAGGTGATCCAGGCGAAGGGGCATGTTGGGTCGAAGTAGAAGTCGACCTTGGCAGTGTCCGTACCGGCGCCGGAGGCCGGCGCGGTGGTGGGCGTGTCTGCGGTCATGCGGTGAGCTCCTCGTTCACCGCGACGAGCGCGCCATCGCGGTCACGGACGTAGGCGGTCAGCTCGGCGTACTGCTCGCGCAGTTGCCGCTCCAGGACCTTACCGGTGACACCTATGGGCAGACCGGTCTCTTCCGGGACTATCTCCAGCAGGCCGAACACCGGGTGACCGGCGGCCCGCAGCACCTCGTTGGCCTGGCGGAGCAGCTTCTCCGGGTCGGGGTCGGCGACCGGCCGGCCGACGGCGACCGGCACCGTCCGCCCGTCGCGGTGACCGGCGACCACGGCGACGTCACCGATGTCGGGGACGTCGTTGAGGAGGACCTCCTCCATGAACACCGAGTAGCCGGTGCCCTGTTCGGTCTCGATGACGTCGGCGGCGCGGTCGACGAGGAAGAAGTCGCCCTTGCTGTCGCGGTAGGCCATGTCGCCGGGCAGCCAGTGACCGGACAGGGTGAAGCGGTAGGTGAGGTCGGAGTCGCCCCAGTAACCGGGCGTGACGGCGGGGCTCTTGGCGGCGAGGAAGCCGAACTCGCCCACGTCGGCGTGGCTGCCGTCCTTGCGCAGGATGGCGGCCTCGGCGACGCCGACCGGCTTGCCCGCACAGCGGTCGTTGCGCTCGCTGTCCAGGGTGCGGGCCTTCAGCAGCACGCCCCAGCCCAGTTCGGTGGTGCCGAGCCGGTCCAGGAGGCGGCGGGCTCCAGGCCGGGGCTGCGCATGGACAGCACCTTGGTGATGTGGGCCTGGTGCACGGCGTCCCCGATGGACACCCATGCCTGCACGGAGTCCAGCGCGCCGGGCTCGGGCCCGGTGTTGGCGAGTTCGGCGTAGGCGTGCGCGAAGGACATCACGGGGGTCGGCCGGTACTTGGCGACCGCGGCGGCCAGTCCGGGGCCGCTGCGGTCGCTGAGCGCGACGATCGGGGTACCGCCGAGGACCGCGTACACGGTGTACGCGATGCAGCCCAGGTGGGACTGGGGCAGCGCGGTCATCATCAGGGCGCCGGACTGCTCGGTGTGGTCGACCAGGCGGAACTTGGGCCCGGAGACGATGGACTTGTGGGTGTGGATGGCCGGCTTGGGGCGGCCGGTGGTGCCGGAGGAGTGCAGGATCGCCACCGGGTCGTCGTCGTGGTGGTGCCAGTAGGCGGAGTCCGGGAGCGGCGCGGCCGCGGCGTCGACGCGTACCACTGTGGCGCCCCGCTCCTCGATAAACAACCGGGCGGCCACTTCCCGCGGCCAGGAAGCGCATCTGTAAAACAACACCCGATCGAGAACACCGTGCAGCGGTCCGGCCTACGGCTCGGCGTGTCACCCTGCGTCATCAGAAGCAGGCGCTGACAGCTGGGCTCCGCAGCCCTGGTACGGCGACCGATCCTGGCGGGTGACGGGCTCCCGCATGGGAGCCGTCAGCCCTCCGGCCTGCCGTCATTTCGAGCGTCATATGAGCGTCAAGATTCTGCGCGAGTCGCCTCCGCACGCGTCTCGGCAGTGGGAAACCGCAGGTGGGACGGGTGCACCTCGTCCCACCTGTTGTACATGGCAGAACACGTCGAGAGTCCGGCCTGAACAGAGAACCCGCAGGTCAGGCGCCCTTCTTGACCGGCTCCAGGATCGCCACGCACTCCACATGGTGCGTCATCGGGAACAGGTCGAACACCCGCAGCGTCCGCACCCGGTACCCCCCGTCCCGGAAGTACGCCAGGTCCCGTGCCAGCGCCGCCGGGTCGCAGGCGACGTACGCGATGCGACGCGCGCCCAGGGACGACAGGTGTTCCACCGTCTTGCGGCCGGCGCCGGCGCGCGGGGGGTCGAGGACGACCAGGTCGACCTCCGTGATGCCCGTGCGGGGCAGGACCGACTCGACCTTGCCCTGTTCGATCCGGACGCGGGGGAAGTCCGCGAGGTTGTGGCGGGCGTCCTCCACCGCGCGCTTGCCGGACTCGATGCCGAGCACCGCGCCCGCCTCGCCGACCCGGTCGGCCAGGGCGCCCGCGAACAGGCCGACGCCGCAGTAGAGGTCGAGGGCCATGTCGCCCTTGCGGGGCAGCAGGCCCTGCATGACGGCGGTGACGAGGGTGTCGGCGGCCTTCGGGTGGACCTGCCAGAAGCCGCCGCCGGCGACGCGGTGGGTGCGGCCGTCGGCGCGTTCGCGGACGAAGGGGCGGCCGTGGACGCGGTGGAGCTGGCCGGAGCGCTCGTCGACGCGCATGACCGAGACCGGGCGGTCGAGTTCGACCAGGGGCAGGCGGGCGCCGGGCTTGGGGGTGAGGACGACCTGGCGGTCCTGGGAGCCGGTGGCCGCGATCGCCTCGACGGAGTCCATGCCCGTCCAGTCCCGCTTCTCGATGCCCAGCTCGCTGACCCCCTCGGCGGCGATCATGCAGTGGTCGATCGGCTCGACCTCGTGCGAGCGGTGCCGGCGCAGTCCCGCGCGGCCGTCGGCGGTGACGGCGTACTGCACGCGCGTGCGCCACGCCGGGACCTGGCCGGCCGGGACCTTGTCGCCCTCGGCCGGCATCACCGTGCCGTCCCAGCCGGCCTCCTCCGGGGTGAGCCCGGCCAGGCGCTGGAGCTGCTCGGCGACGACCTCGCCCTTCAGGCGCCGCTGGGCGCCCGGCTTGGCGTGCTGCCAGTCACAGCCGCCGCAGCGGCCGGGGCCGGCGAAGGGGCAGGGGGCGTCGATGCGGTCCTTGGAGGCGTCCAGCACCCGCACCGCGTCCGCGCGGAGGAAGCGGGCCCCCTCCTCGCCCTCCGTGACCTGCGCGACGACCCGTTCGCCGGGCAGCGCGTGCCGGACGAAGAGGACCTGGCCCTCGGAGGTGCGGGCGATGCAGTGGCCGCCGTGGGCGACGGGGCCGACCTCGACCTCGTACTCCTCCCCCACCAGTGATTTCCTCGGTTCTGCCTGCATGGCGGGGTGACTCCACAACATCGAGAGCGGGAAGGCCCGTGCGGGCCGGGACAACAGCCCACCAGTCTACGTGTGCGAGGAGGAGTCCTTCGCCCGCTCCGCCGGACCGCGGCGCACCGAGCCGGGGGCGGCCCATTCCTGCCGCCTGCGGGCGCGCTTCCTGGCCGCCTCGGAGGACTGGAGCTGGTACGGCACCGAGGTCACCATCACGCCCGGCGTGAACAGCAGCCGGCCCTTGAGCCGCAGCGCGCTCTGGTTGTGCAGCAGGTGCTCGTACCAGTGGCCGACCACGTACTCGGGGATGATCACGGAGACCACGTCGCGCGGGGACTCCTTGCGCAGGCTCTTGACATAGTCGATGACCGGGCGCGTGACCTCCCGGTACGGCGAGTCGAGCACCTTCAGGGGTACGTCGATGCCGCGCCGTTCCCACTCCTCTCGGAGTGCCTTGGTCTCGGCCGGGTCCACGTTGACGCTGAGCGCCTCCAGGTTGTCGGAGCGCATCAGCTTGGCGTAGCCGAGGGCGCGCAGCGTGGGGCGGTGGATCTTGGAGATCAGGACGACCGAGTGGACGCGGGAGGGCCGCACCATGTCGTCGTTCGGGGTCTCGGGGGCGGCGATCTCCTCGGCGACGCGGTCGTAGTGCTTACGGATCGCTGTCATCGTCGCGTAGAAGATGCACATGCCGAGCAGCGCGACCCAGGCACCGTGGGTGAACTTGGTGACGAGGACGACGACCAGGACCAGGCCGGTGAAGAAGGCGCCGAAGGTGTTGATGGCGCGGGAGCGGATCATGTGGCGGCGCTTGGCCTCGTCGTTCTCGGTGGCCAGCAGCCGGTTCCAGTGGCGGACCATGCCGGTCTGGCTGAGCGTGAAGGACACGAACACGCCGACGATGTAGAGCTGGATCAGCCGCGTGGAGTCGGCGCCGTAGATCCACACCAGCAGCACGGCGGCGCCGGCGAGCAGCACGATGCCGTTGGAGAAGGCGAGGCGGTCGCCTCGTGTGTGCAGCTGGCGGGGGAGGTAGCGGTCCTGGGCGAGGATCGAGCCGAGCAGCGGGAAGCCGTTGTAGGCGGTGTTCGCGGCGAGGAACAGCACCAGCGCGGTGGCGGCGGCGAGGATCATGAACAGGAGGCTGCCGTGGCCGAAGACGGCCTCGGCGACCTGGGAGATCACCGGGTCCTGGACGTAGTCCGCGCCGAGCGGGGCGCCGTCGTGGATCAGGTCCTTGGCGGGGTTCTCGGCCATGCGGACGTCGGTGGCCATCGCCAGTCCGATGATGCCGCAGAACATGGTGACGGCGAGCAGGCCCATCATGGCGAGCGTGGTCGCGGCGTTGCGCGACTTGGGCTTGCGGAAGGCCGGTACGCCGTTGGAGATCGCCTCGACACCGGTGAGCGCGGCGCAGCCGGAGGAGAAGGCGCGCAGGAGGAGGAAGACCAGGGCGAAGCCGGCGAGGCCCGGGTGTTCGGGTTTGATCTCGAAGTCCGCGGTCGGCGCCCGCATGTCGTCGCCGAGCACGACCCCGCGGAACGCGCCCCACGCGATCATCGTGAAGACGCCCGCGACGAAGACGTAGGTGGGGATCGCGAAGAGCGTGCCCGACTCCTTCACCCCGCGCAGGTTCATCAGCGTCAGCAGCACGATCACGCCGATCGCGCAGGCCACCTTGTTCTCGACGACGAACGGGACCGCCGAGCCCAGGTTCTCGATGCCGGAGGAGATCGACACGGCGACGGTGAGGACGTAGTCGACGAGCAGGGCGCTGGCGACGGTCAGTCCGGCCCTGGGGCCGAGGTTGGTGGTGGCCACCTCGTAGTCGCCGCCGCCGCTGGGGTAGGCGTGGACGTTCTGGCGGTAGGAGGCGACCACGGTGAACATCAGCACGACGACCGCGACGGCGATCCAGGGGCTGAAGTGGTACGCCGACAGACCCGCGATCGACAGGACCAGCAGCACCTCACCGGGGGCGTACGCCACGGAGGAGAGCGGGTCGGAGGCGAAGACGGGCAGGGCGACACGCTTCGGCAGGAGCGTTTCACCCAGTCGGTCACTGCGCAGTGCGCGCCCGATCAGAATCCGTTTGGGCACGTCGGTCAATTTGGACACAGCAGTGGATCGTAAGCCTTCGGACCAGGGGCGGCCCAACCACCACCCCACATCCATACGGCTTCCATACGGCCTCTGCTCTCCGGGTGAAATCACCGGGTGACCCGACCGGGGACTCGGCAGGTCGGGGCAGTTCCATGCCTATATGACCAGTCCGGCCGTAGTCGCCACGCCCCGTGGAGGTTCCCATGCACCCGACCGCAGAACTGATCGGCGCCGCGGCCGCCCTCGTCGGCCTCGGGATCCTCACGCTGGCGAGCGTGCGCAGTATCACGCGCCGCTGACCGCCCCGGGGGCCCGCCCGACGACTCCGGCGAGCAGGGCCTCCGGTCCGATGGCGGCCACCCGTGTCGACGGCACCGTGCAGGCGTACGCCCCCGCCACCGCCCCGAGCCGGGCGCAGTGGAGGGCGTCTTCGCCGCCGAGCCGGCCGTGCAGGAAGGCGGCCGCGAAGGCGTCACCGGCCCCGTTGGAGTCGACGACCGGTGCCGGGGGCTCGGCCGCGGGGACGTGGGTCAGCTCGTCGTCGGCCAGCAGGTACGCGCCCTCGGCACCCGCGGTGGCGACGACGGTCCGGGCCCGGCCCCGCGCGGCGATCCGGCGCATGGTGGTCTCCGGGTCGGTCAGGGCGGCGGCGGAGAGGAAGACGAGGTCCGCGGCGAGGGCGAACGTCTCGTGGTACGGATTGGCGCCGTCCCAGTCGTGCAGGTCGGTCGAGATCGTCACGCCCGCCTCGCGCAGCAGGGGCAGGGCGTCGGCGCACGGCTGGGTGATGACGACGTGGGCGTGCCGGCTGACGGCGGCCAGTTCGCGCACCGTCTCCTCGGGCAGCCGGTCCGTCTCGGCCCAGCGGGTCGCGTCGTACAGGGAGAGCCTCCGGCCGTCGGGGCCGACCAGGTTGACGGCGCGCTTGGTGCCGCACGGCTGCGGTACGGCGGTGAGCGCGATGCCGTGGTCGCGGTGCAGGGCGCGGACGAGGTCGCCCTCGTGGTCGTCGCCGATCAGGTCGAGGTGGTGGGTGCGCAGGCCGAGGGCGCTGGTGCCGAGGGCGACGAAGTCGCCGCTCTGTCCCGCGCGGGTGACGATGCCCGGCCGGATCATGTGGCTGTCGGCGGGCGGCACGGGCAGCTCGGGCACGTGCACGATCGTGTCCACGCCCGCGCCGCCCAGGACGAGGACGTCGATCTCGGCGGTCATGGCGGGCTCTCTCCTTGCTCCGGGCATCGGTCGTGCCCGGGTGGTGCGGATACGTCGGACCCGGCACGCACACGCGACGACCGGGCCCCGGAGGGCGTCGGGACCGCGATCCCCCGGCATGATGTTGCCTGGCGGCCCGCACTCAGGCCGCGATGTTTGCCTGGCGAGCCGAAAGAGAGACATGAGCACGAAGGTCATGAAGGTCGAACGGCCTGCAGGAAGCGCGGTGTGACGCGATGCATATTGTCATCATGGGCTGCGGAAGGGTGGGTTCCGACCTGGCCCAGACCCTGGAGGAACAGGGACACACGGTCGCCGTGATCGACCAGGACCCCACCTCCTTCCGCCGGCTGGGCTCCTCGTTCGGCGGGCGTCGGGTCACCGGGGTCGGTTTCGACCAGGACACCCTGCGCGAGGCGGGCATCGAGGAGGCGGGCGCCTTCGCCGCCGTCTCCAGCGGCGACAACTCCAACATCATCGCCGCGCGGGTGGCCCGCGAGATGTTCGGCATCGAGAACGTCGCCGCCCGCATCTACGACCCCCGCCGCGCGGAGGTCTACCAGCGCCTGGGCATCCCCACGGTGGCGACCGTGCGCTGGACGGCCGACCAGATGCTGCGCCGGCTGCTCCCCTCGGGCGCCGAGCCGCTGTGGCGCGACCCCACCGGCGGGGTCCAGCTCGCCGAGGTGCACACCTCCACGGCCTGGGTGGGGCACAGGATCAGCAGGCTGCAGGACGAGACCGGTGTGCGCGTGGCCTTCCTGACCCGGCTCGGCGAGGCGATCCTGCCCAGCTCGCAGACGGTGCTGCAGGAGGGGGACCTGGTGCATGTGATGATGCGCACCGATGAGATCGACCGCGTCGAGGCGGCGTTCGCCAAGGGGCCCGAAGAGGAGGGCGGTCACTGATGAGGGTCGCCATTGCCGGAGCCGGTGCCGTCGGCCGCTCGATCGCGGGCGAGCTGCTGGAGAACGGCCACGAGGTCCTGCTGATCGACAAGGCGCCGACCGCCATCTCGGTGGAGCGCGTGCCGCAGGCGGAGTGGCTGCTCGCCGACGCCTGCGAGATCACCTCCCTGGACGAGGCGGCGCTCCAGCGCTGCAACGTCGTCATCGCCGCGACCGGCGACGACAAGGTCAACCTGGTCGTCTCGCTGCTCGCCAAGACCGAGTACGGCGTTCCACGCGTCGTCGCCCGGGTGAACAACCCGAAGAACGAGTGGCTGTTCAACGAGTCCTGGGGCGTGGACGTCGCCGTCTCCACCCCGCGCCTGATGTCGGCCCTGGTGGAGGAGGCGGTGAGCGTCGGCGACCTGGTCCGGCTGCTGCGCTTCAGCCACGGCGACGCCAACCTGGTCGAGCTGACCCTGCCGGAGGAGTCGGCGCTGGCCGGCACCCAGGTCGGGGACGTCCAGTGGCCGCAGGACACCACGCTGGTCACCATCATCCGCGGCACGCGCGTCCTGACGCCGACCCGGGAGGACTCCCTGGAGGCCGGCGACGAACTCCTCTTCGTCGCCGCCCAGGCGCGTGAGGAGCAGTTGGAGGACCTGCTCTCGGTCCGCAAGGAGTTGTGAGAAGAGGGGCGCCCGGAGTTCTCCGGGCGCCCCTCTTTCGTACGGACTAGGACTCGCGGCGGTGACGGCCGGCCGTCGTCGTCTCGCCGTTCTCCTGCGCGGCGGCGGCCCTGCGTTCCTCTTCCGCGCGTTCCTCCGCCTCCATCTCGGCGAAGACGTCGATCGGCGGCGGCGCCTTCGCCAGGAAGACCCAGGTCAGGTACACCGCCAGCAGGAACGGCGGGATCTTCAGCGCGATCAGGACCCAGCCCAGCTGGGTCGTGTCCGCCCACCAGTACAGCGGGAACAGGATCGCGCTCTTGCCGAGCAGGATCAGCCCCCACGCCCAACTGGCCTTGGTGTACGCCTTCTTCCGGCCGGGGTTGCGGGTGCGCCAGGAGAGGTTCTCCTTGAAGACGGGGCCCAGCATCAGACCGATCAGCGGGACGCCCGCCATCGCCGTGACGATGTACGCCAGGGCCAGGCCCAGCGTGTACAGCATGCCCGGCAGGTAGAAGTCCTTGGCGTTGCCGGTCATCATCGCGAAGACCACGCCGAAGGCCACGCCGAAGACGCCGCTGAAGGCGTGCTTGACGGTGTCCCTGCGCGCCAGCCGGACCACGACCATCACCAGCGACACGGCGAGCGCCGCGATCGCCGACATGTGCAGGTCCTTGTTGACCGTGTAGATGCTGACGAAGAGCAGACCGGGGAGCACCGTCTCGACCATGCCCCGCACCCCGCCGAACGCCTCGAAGAGGGCGGCTTCGGTCACCGCCCGGGCGTCGTCCGCGGATGTGTCTTCGGTTGTCGGCTTGTCGAGTGACGTCACCGGCTACTCCCGTCCGAGGGGTCTCAGTTCGTATTTCGGATTGAACAGCACCCGGCGGCCCCGGCTCATCGAGATCCGGCCCGATGCGATCAGCTTGCGCCCCGGTTCTATCCCCACGATGGAGCGCCTGCCGAGCCACACCACGTCGAGCGCGGCGGAGCCGTCGAACAGCTCGGCCTCCAGGGCCGGAACCCCCGCGCGCGGCCGCAGCGTGACCGTGCGCAAGGTACCAGTAACCGTGACGATCTGCCGGTCGCGGCAGTCGCCTATCCGCGTACAGCCGGCCGTCTCGGCGTCCTCACGCAGCTCCTCGGACTCCAGGTCCTCCTGAGACGAGGAGAGCCGGTCGAGCATGCGCCGGAACCGGCCTGCCGGCTTCTCGGATCGAGGAACAGCACTCATATCTGAAGCGTACCGGGGTGCACTGACGGTTACGTACCCCCTGCCGCCCCGCTCCGAACGGGCCTCTCCCGGACACCCCGCGCGGGGGCGCTCCCGACCTTCACTTCTCGAAGCGGTACCCCATGCCCGGCTCCGTGATCAGGTGCTTCGGGTGTGACGGATCCGCCTCCAGCTTCCGCCGCAGCTGCGCCATGTACACGCGCAGGTAGTTCGTCTCCGTGCCGTACGACGGCCCCCACACCTCCCGCAGCAGCTGCTTCTGCGCCACCAGTCGGCCGCCGGCCCGCACCAGCACCTCCAGCAGATGCCATTCGGTGGGGGTCAGCCGTACGTCCTTGCCGCCGCGGTTGACCTTCTTCGCGGCCAGGTCGACGGTGAACCCGGCGGTCTCCACCACCACGTCTCCCCCGTCGCCGGCGGGCTCCGCGCGGCGTACGGCGGCCCGCAGCCGGGCCAGCAGTTCGTCCATGCCGAAGGGTTTGGTGACGTAGTCGTCGGCACCGGCGTCCAGCGCCTGGACCTTCTCGCCGGAGGCGTGCCGGGCGGACAGCACCAGGACCGGCACCCGGCTCCAGCTCCGCAGTTCCCTGAGCACGTCGACCCCGTCCATGTCGGGCAGGCCGAGGTCGAGGACGACGACGTCGGGATGGCGGGCGGCGGCCGTACGGAGGGCGCCGGCGCCGTCGTGGGCGGAGTCGACCTCGTACGAGCGTGCCCTGAGGTTGATCACGAGTGCGCGCACGATGGCCGGGTCGTCGTCGACCACCAGGACACGGGTCATGAGGGCTGCCTTTCGGGTTCCGTGGTTTCTTCGGCGACCGCCGGTGCTCCGGCGGCGCGCAGGGTGAGCGCCATGGTGAGGCCGCCGCCGGGGGTGTCCTCGGCGTTCAGGGTGCCGCCCATGGCCTCGGCGAAGCCCCGGGCGACCGCCAGGCCGAGACCGACCCCGGCCCCGCGCGGGGCGTCGCCGTGCCGCTGGAAGGGCTCGAAGATGTGGTCCTTGGCCTCGTCGGGGACGCCGGGGCCGCGGTCCACCACCCGCACCTCGACCCGGTCGGCGAGGGCGCTGGCGGCGACCAGGACGGGCCGGCCGGGGGGACTGTACTTGACGGCGTTCTCGATCACGTTGGCCATCGCCCGCTCCAGCAGCCCCGGGTCGACGGCGACCATGGGCAGGGCCTCGGGGACGTCCAGGGCGACGCTGCCCTCGGGCACCCCGCCGAGCGCCATCGGCACCACCTCGTCCAGGTCGATCTCCCGGATCAGGGGGGTGACCGTGCCGGTGTTCAGCCGGGACATGTCCAGCAGGTTGCCCACCAGGTGGTCCAGGCGGTCGGCGCCGTCCTCGATGCCCTCCAGCAGCTCGGCCCGGTCCTCGGGCGACCACTCGACGTCCTCGGAGCGCAGCGAGGAGACGGCGGCCTTGATCCCGGCCAGCGGGGTGCGCAGGTCGTGGCTGACGGCGGCCAGCAGGGCGGTGCGGATGCGGTTGCCCTCGGCGAGGGCGTGGGCCCGGCCGGCCTGCTCGCGCAGCCGGCGGCGGTCCAGGACGACGGCGGCCTGCGCGGCGTAGGCGGCCAGCACCCTGCGGTCCTCGGCGGGCGGCACCCGGCCGGTCAGCGCCAGCGCCATGTGGTCGCCGACCGGCACCTCCACGTCCGCGTCCTCGGGCCGTCCGACCGGGCGTCCGCGCCCCGCCCGGCCGGCGCAGGTCCACGGCTCGACGTCGCCCGCGCGTTCGAGGAGGGCGGCGGACTCCATGCCGAAGGTCTCCCGGACCCGCTCCAGCAGGTCCTCCAGGCCCGTCTCGCCGCGCAGCACGTTGCCGGCGAGGAAGGACAGGGTCTCCGACTCGGCGCGCAGCCGGGCCGCCTGGTGGGTGCGCCGGGCCGCGAGGTCGACCACGGACGCCACCGCCGCGCCGACCGCGACGAAGATCATGATGGCGATGATGTTCTTGGGGTCGGCGACGGTCCAGCGGTGCAGGGGCGGGGTGTAGAAGTAGTTCAGCAGCAGTGAGCCGACCGCCGCGGAGGCCAGGGCCGGCCAGAGCCCGCCGAGCAGGGCCGCCGCCACCGTCAGGGCCAGGAACAGCAGCATGTCGTTGGCGAGTCCCAGGTCCACGGCGCTGAGCAGCACCGCCACCGCCGCCGGCCCCGCCACGCCGACCGCCCAGCCCCAGGCCAGCCGGGAGCGCCCGAGCCGCGCGCCGCGGGCGCCGGGCAGCCCGCGGCCCTTGGCGACCTCCTCGTGGGTGACGATGTGCACGTCCAGGTCGGGTCCCGAGTCCCGGGCGACGGTCGCGCCGACGCCGGGCCCGAGGACGTACTGCCAGGCCGGGCGGCGCGAGGAGCCGAGCACGATCTGGGTGGCGTTGGCCCCGCGCGCGAAGGCGAGCAGGTCGGCCGGGATGTCGTCGCCGACGACGTGGTGGAAGGTGCCGCCGAGGTCCTCCACCAGGGTGCGCTGCTCGACCAGCTCCCCGGGCGATGCCGCGGTGAGCCCGTCGCTGCGGGAGATGTAGACGGCGAGCAGCTCGCCGCCGGCGCCCTTCTCCGCCAGCCGCGCGGCCCGCCGGAGCAGGGTGCGGCCCTCGGGGCCGCCGGTCAGGCCGACGACGATCCGCTCGCGGGAGCCCCATATCGCCGAGACCTCGTGCTCGCTGCGGTAGCGCTGGAGGTGGGCGTCGACCCGGTCGGCCACCCACAGCAGCGCCAGCTCCCTCAGCGCGGTGAGGTTGCCGGGGCGGAAGTAGTTGGACAGGGCGGCGTCGACCTTGTCCGGCTGGTAGATGTTGCCGTGCGCCATGCGGCGGCGCAGCGCCTCGGGCGTCATGTCGACCAGCTCGATCTGGTCCGCCCGCCGCACCACCTCGTCCGGTACGGTCTCCCGCTCCCGTACGCCGGTGATCGACTCCACGACGTCGCCCAGCGACTCCAGGTGCTGGATGTTGACCGTGGCCAGGACGTCGATCCCGGCCGTGAGCAGCTCCTCCACGTCCTGCCAGCGCTTGGCGTTGCGCGAGCCGGGGGCGTTGGTGTGGGCGAGTTCGTCGACGAGGGCCACCCGGGGGCGGCGGGCGAGGACGGCGTCGAGGTCCATCTCCGTCAGGACGGCCCCGCGGTGCTCGACGTCCCGGTGCGGGATCCGCTCCAGTCCGTGCAGCAGCGCCTCGGTGCGCGGCCTGCCGTGCGGTTCGGCGAAGGCGACCACGCAGTCGGTGCCGCGTCCGGCACGGCGGTGCGCCTCGGAGAGCATCGCGTACGTCTTGCCGACGCCCGGTGCCGCACCGAGGTGGATCCGAAGGCTGCCGCGTCCCATGGATTCATTGTCTTCCCCCGTGACGCCCGGCCGGACGCGGGGCCCCGGCGGGGGTCAGTGCTCGGTGATCTCGCCGTCGCTCAGCTCCAGGACACGGTCGGCGAGGTCGAGGAGGGTGGTGTCGTGGGTGGCGACGAGCACGGTGACCCGCTCGCTGCGGACGACCGCGCGCAGCAGCTCCATCACGGCGTGCCCGGTCTCCGCGTCGAGCTGGCCGGTCGGCTCGTCGGCGATGAGGAGGGAGGGGCTGTTGGCGAGGGCGCGGGCGATGGCGACCCGCTGCTGCTGGCCGCCGGAGAGTTCACCGGGCCGCTGGGCGGCGTGGGCGGCGAGGCCGACGAGGGACAGCAGCAGTTCGACGCGCTCCTCGCGCTCGCGCGGGTCGGCACGGCGCAGCCGCAGCGGGACGCCGACGTTCTCGGCGGCGGTGAGGACGGGGATGAGGCCGAAGGACTGGAAGACGAAGCCGACGTGGTCCCGGCGCAGGGCGAGCAGCCCGTTCTCGTCGAGGCCGGCGAGGTCGCGTCCGTCGACGTGGACCCGCCCCCGGTCGGGGGTGTCGAGGCCGCCGACGATGTTCAGGAGTGTGGTCTTGCCGGATCCGGAGCGGCCCTTGAGGGCGACCAGTTCGCCGCGCGGGACGTCGAAGGAGACACCGCGCAGCGCGTGGACGGCGGCGGCTCCGGTGCCGTACGACTTGTGCACGTCCTCGACGCGCACCATGGTCTCGGTGACCACCTGACTCATCCCGACCGCCCTCCCCCGTGGACCGGGCGCCAGTATCCCCGGCCGGCGCCCGTGCGATCAACGGTCGGACCGGCTTGTCCCCACACGCGCACAGGCACGCAACCACCACGACCACGGACAGCCGCTGCCGCCGCTCCCGCGGGCGGTCGTGCCTCCCCCGGTGCCTCAAAGGCCTGGGAGGTACCCCAGGGGGATGGGGCCCCGCTCGAGCGAAGCCGAGAGTGGGGGAGGGTGGGCCGGGGGTACCCCCTCCGGGGGAGGCACCCCGCAAGCGCCGGGCAGCGCGACCCCACCCCCGCAGGCATCGACGCCCGGCGCCCCGGTCCGCCCCGCACCGGCTCGCGCACACGAAAAGGGCCGCACCCCGTCAGGGATGCGGCCCTTCGACCGGTCGGCTAGCGGACCTCGGTGATCTCCGGTCCGCGCTGGAGCTGGCCCATGCCGCCGGCGAAGCGGGAGCCGCTCTCCTCCTGCTGCACGTTCTCCGGCACCATCTGCGCGTCGTTCGGGAGCTTCAGGACGATCGGGTCGCGCGGGGCCATCGGGCCCTCACCGCGCACCACGACCGTGTCCCGGAAGATCTGCTCGAGGAGCCCGGCGGCCCCCGGCTGCACCGCGCCCTGGCCCGAGATCACCCCGCGCAGGAACCAGCGGGGGCCGTCCACGCCGACGAACCGCACGACCTGGAAGCCGCCGGTGCCGTCCGGCAGCTGCACCGGCACCTGGGCCCGCAGCTCCCAGCCCAGCGGGCCCTCGACCTCGTCGATGATGCCGCCCTGCTGGGTGATGCCGGACGCGATCTCCTCGCGCACCTCGCCCCAGATGCCCTCCCGCTTGGGCGCGGCGAAGCCCTGGAGCTGGATGGCGCTGTCCCGCAGCACGACGGTGGCCGCGACGATCGCGTCACCCGCGACCTCCACCCGCAGCTCCATGCCGTCGACCCCGGGCACGAACAGGCCGCCCAGGTCGACCCGGCCCTCACCGGGCTCACTGACCTCGCTGCTGTCCCAGGGCCCGTCGGGCCTCGGCGCCGGCTCGAGCCTCAGCCGCCCGGCCTCCTCGCCCGCCTCAGCGTCGACACCGTCGACGACCTGCTCGGCCTCGCCGGCCGCACCGTCGGCGGCATCCCTCTTCTTGCGACGTCCGAACACGTCACTGTCCTTCCCGGTCGGATACGACCGAAGCGTATCGATTCCCACCCGCTGTACCGCCCGTGGCGGCCTGAACGCTTGTGCCGCTCTTACCTTCTTCCACCGCGGCGTGGCCGCCGGTGGACCCGAAGCCCCCCTCGGCCCGGGCCGAGGGGGGAAGCTCCGCGACCGACACGAAGCGGACCCTCTCGACCTGCTGGACGACCAGTTGGGCAATCCGGTCGAAGCGCTCGAACCGCACGGTCTCGCGCGGGTCGAGATTCACCACGATCACCTTGATCTCCCCACGGTACCCGGCATCAACCGTCCCCGGGGCATTCACCAGGGCGACGCCGCAGCGGGCGGCAAGACCGGATCGCGGGTGCACGAAGGCCGCGTACCCCTCGGGCAGCGCCACAGACACCCCCGTGGGCAGTACGGCCCGCTCACCGGGAGCCAGTTCGCGGGCCTCGGTGGTCCGCAGATCGGCTCCCGCGTCCCCCGGGTGCTCGTACGCCGGAAGCGGTACGTCCGGGTCGACGCGCCGGATCAGCACCTCGAGCTCGCCGGGGCGGGGCCCGCTCACGGGTTCACCTCGAAGGCGCGGACGCGGCGGACCTGGTCGGGGTCCTCCATGGCGGCCCGGATCTCCTCCGGGCGGCCGTGGTCCACGAAGTGGTCGACCTTGACCTCGATGAACAGGGCGTCGGCGCGGACCGCGACCGGCCCGTCGGGGCCGCCGACGCGTCCGGTGGCGGTGCAGTAGATCTTCCGTCCGGCCACCGCCGTCACCTCGGCCTCGAGGTGCAGCACGGTGCCGACCGGCACGGGCCGGACGAAGTCGGTCTCCAGCCTGCCGGTCACCGCGATCGTGCGCAGCAGCCAGTTGAGCGAGCCGAGCGCCTCGTCCAGGGCGGTGGCGAGGACCCCGCCGTGCGCGAGTCCCGGGGCGCCCTGGTGGGCGGGCCGCACGGTGAACTCGGCGGTGATCGACACTCCTTCGCCCGCGCGGGCTGCCAGGTGCAGCCCGTGGGGCTGCTCGTCGCCACAGCCGAAACACTGGCTGTAGTGCGCGCCGAGGAGCTCGCCGGGGGCGGGAGCGTCGGGGTGACGCACCGGTTTCACGGCGTCGGCCGGGGGCTGAAGAGCTGCGGAAGTACCACTCACAGGCGCAGACCTTACCCGCGCGTGAGCCCTGGCCGGACACCGTGCCAAGCTTGGATTCATGCAGCTCTCCGCCTCCCCGTACGAAGAACGCCTCACCGCCCCCCGCTCCTGGTGGCTGATCTCCTTCCTGGTGGGGGTCTCCCTGGCGCTGATCCTGCTGCCGTTCGGCACGCTGCCGATGCTCGGCGGCCTGGCCGGCGGCACCGCCGCGGCGGCCGTCGTGGCGAGTTCGTACGGCTCGGTGCGCATCCGGGTCGTGGGCGACCATCTGATCGCGGGCGAGGCGAAGATCCCGGTGTCGGCGCTGGGCGAGGCGGAGATCCTGGACGCCGAGGAGGCCCGCGCCTGGCGCTCCTACAAGGCCGACCCGCGCTGCTTCATGCTGCTGCGGGCGTACATCCCCGGCGCGCTCCGCGTGGACGTCACGGACCCGGCGGACCCGACCCCCTACGTCTTCCTGTCGACCCGCGAGCCCCAGCGCCTGGCCCAGGCACTGCGAGCGGCACGAGACTCCACCGACGCCGCGTAGACGGGCGCCCGGCGAACGTTCGGGCCGCGGGGGCCGCGGGATGTGCCGCCGCGCGCGGCTGGGCGATTCGCCCGGGTGATGCCGGACACCAGTGGCCGGGAGGCGTCCGGGTTACGGCGCCCGGTGGCCGTCGCCCTTGCCCAGGTGGCCGCCGAGTTCCTTGAGGGCGTCCTCGGGAAGGGCGTCCTCGGGCCGCTCCAGGGCGGGGAGGGCCGGCAGCGCGTCCCAGGGCACCTGGATCCCGCGCAGGTCGCCCCGGATGCGTGTGGCGAGCTTTCTGGTGTCTCTGCGGTTCATGGCGGCGCCCACGACGGCTCCCACCAGGAACGGCATCAGGTTCGGCAGGTTGCGGACCGTGCGCTTCATGATCCGCTGGCGCAGTTCGCGCTTCATGCGGGTGTTCAGCGCCGCGCTCACGGTCGAGGGCTTGGTGGCCTCGACGCCGCGCTCCTCCGACCAGGAGTTGAGGTACACGGTGCTGCGCTGGGCGAGGGTGCCGGCCGGCCGTACGCCGTAGACCTCGTGGAGTTCGGCGATCAGCTTCAGCTCGATCGCGGCGACGCCGGTGATCTCGGCGGCCAGTTCCGTCGGCATCGCGGGCGGTACGGGCATCATGGCCGCCGCGCCGACTCCGGCCCCGACCGTCGCCGTGGCCTTCGCGGCGCCCGCCACGAGCTTGTCCGCGAGCTCCTCGGGACCGAGGCCGGGGAACTGCCGGCGCAGCGTCCCGAGGTCGCGTACGGGCACACGCGGGGCGATCTCGATGATCCGGTCCGCGAGATGCGCCAGTCCCGCGCGGGCGCGGGCACCGCCCTTGCGGGCGCCCTCCAGGGCCTTCTCCCGGATCACGGCGGCCCGCCGGTGCGCCACGGGGGCGGTGACCTCCAGGGGTGCCGGGAGGTCACCCCGGCCGGCTGCCGCTTCGAGCGAGGCCGCCCCGGTACCGGTTGAGCCCCGCTCTTGGTCACGCGTGTCGTGCTGCGGGCCCTCCTGGGGCCCTTGGTCCGCTCCCCTCGTGAAGAAGCGGCGCTTCCTCGGAGGGGTCGAGCCAGTCACGGCCGACCCCGCCTCAGTCGCAGTCGCGGCAGATCGGCTGGCCGTTCTTCTCGCGGGCCAGCTGGCTGCGGTGGTGGACCAGGAAGCAGCTCATGCAGGTGAACTCGTCCTGCTGCTTCGGCAGGACCCGGACGGCCAGCTCCTCGTTCGAGAGGTCCGCTCCGGGCAGTTCCAGGCCCTCGGCGGCCTCGAACTCGTCGACGTCCACGGCCGAGGCCGACTTGTCGTTCCGCCGGGCCTTCAGCTCTTCCAGGCTGTCCGAGTCGACGTCGTCGTCGGTCTTACGTGGAGTGTCGTAGTCGGTTGCCATTGTCGCTCTCCCCCTCTGGGTGTATGCGGTGTCTCCAGCGCACGTAACGCGTGAGAGGCCGGACTTGTGCCCGACCTGAGGCGGAGATTTTGCCTCACATCAAGGTCTGTTACTCAATCGACACCCAACCGAACTCCTCATGAGTGATCGGCTTGGATGGCGATGGGGACCGTACACGGTCCGGATGCCGCACTCCAAAGGCGCCTCACCGTGTACTTCCCGTGATCGGACCCCTTGAAAACCGGGACTTTCTCGACTTTCTCGGGGATACATGATCACGGAGAGTGGACGGCCCGGGAATCGCTCCTGTGATCGATCACACACGGGGATACCGGAGAGGCGCCCCGAAAATTCCGCCCAAAGCGAACACCCCGTTGTGTCGGCGGCATCATCTCAGATCGGCAGGGTGACACGCATCACGAGCCCGCCCCCTTCGCGCGGTTGTGCGTAAATGTGGCCGCCGTGCGCCCGGGCGACCGACCGCACGATGGACAGACCGAGCCCGACACCCTTGTCGCTGCCCGTGCGCTCGGTGCGCAGCCGCCGGAACGGCTCGAAGAGATTGTCGATCTCGTACGCCGGTACCACCGGGCCCGTGTTCGACACCACCAGGACCGCCTGCCCGTGCTCCACGTCGGTGGTGACCTCGACCCAGCCCTCCTCGGGCACGTTGTACCGCACGGCGTTCTGCACCAGGTTCAGCGCGATCCGCTCCAGCAGCACGCCGTTGCCCTGGACGACCGCCGGCCGGCGTGCGCCGCGGATCTCCACACCCTTGGCCTCCGCCTCGCCGTGCACCTGGTCGATCGCCTGGGTGGCGACCTCGGCGAGGTCCACGGGCTTGCGCTCGACGATCTGGTTGTCGCTGCGGGCGAGCAGCAGCAGGCCCTCCACGAGCTGTTCGCTGCGCTCGTTGGTGGACAGCAGCGTCTTGCCGAGCTGCTGGAGCTCCACCGGCGCGCCGGGGTCGGAGAGGTGCACCTCCAGGAGCGTGCGGTTGATCGCCAGCGGGGTGCGCAGCTCGTGCGAGGCGTTGCCCACGAAGCGCTGCTGGGCGGTGAACGCCCGCTGGAGCCGCTCCAGCATGTCGTCGAAGGTGTCGGCCAGCTCCTTCAGCTCGTCGTCCGGGCCGTCCAGCTCGATCCGGCGGGACAGGTCCGAACCGGCCACCGCGCGGGCGGTACGGGTGATCCGGCCCAGCGGCGACAGGACCCGGCCGGCCATGGCGTAGCCGAAGGCGAAGGCGATGATCGCGAGACCGAGCAGGGCCCCCAGGGAGCGGCTGAGCAGATCGTCCAGCGCGTGCTGCCGCTGGGCGGCGTTGCACTGCTTCAGCATGTCGTTCAGCTGGCCGTTGGTGGTCGCGCTGTCCAGCTGCGGACAGGTCTCGCTGGTGATGTCGATGTTGCTGCCGGTCACCTGGAAGGACTGGCCGCTGCCGCCGTCATGGAGCGCCTGGGCGGCCAGCAGGTAGATGATCGACAGCAGCAGGATCCCGGCGATCAGGAACATGCCGCCGTACAGCAGCGTGAGGCGTATGCGGATGGTGGGACGCAGCCACGGGAAGGGCGGGTCGCCCTTCCTCGGGTCCCAGGTGGGCTTGGGGGGCGCCGTGGGGGGCGCGGGTGTGGCGGCCATCGGTCATCAGATCCGGTATCCGGAGCCGGGCACGGTCACGATGACCGGCGGCTCCCCCAGCTTGCGGCGCAGGGTCATCACGGTCACCCGCACCACGTTGGTGAACGGGTCCGTGTTCTCGTCCCAGGCCTTCTCCAGCAGCTGCTCCGCGGAGACGACCGCGCCCTCGCTGCGCATGAGCACCTCCAGGACGGCGAACTCCTTCGGCGCGAGCTGCACCTCCTTGCCGTCGCGGAAGACCTCGCGGCGGTTGGGGTCGAGCTTGATCCCGGCACGCTCCAGAACGGGCGGCAGCGGCACGCTCGTACGCCGCCCGAGAGCGCGCACGCGGGCGATGAGCTCGCTGAACGCGAAGGGCTTGGGCAGATAGTCGTCGGCGCCGATCTCCAGGCCCTCGACACGGTCGCTGACGTCGCCGGAGGCCGTGAGCATCAGCACGCGCGTGGGCATGCCGAGCTCGACGATCTTGCGGCAGACGTCGTCGCCGTGCACGAGCGGGAGGTCGCGGTCGAGGACGACCACGTCGTAGTCGTTGACGCCGATGCGCTCCAGGGCGGCCGCACCGTCGTACACGACGTCGACGGCCATGGCCTCCCGGCGCAGTCCGGTGGCCACCGCATCGGCGAGCAGCTGCTCGTCCTCGACGACGAGTACGCGCACGTCGCTTGTCCTTCCTCGGGTCCCGCCCTTGATCGGACAGCGCTCCAGGGCGCACTCGGGCAGGGGTACGGGTGGGTGTGTTGCCTCCATCCTGCCCTTTTCGGCCGTAAGTCGGCTGTAAGGCGGGGGAACGGGCGGTGGCCGACGGGTGCGGGACCGGGGAACGTCCGGGCGAACGGGGCGGGAATACGAGATTTTCTCGCGCGGTTAGGTTTCCGCGGGAGGGAGCTTGGGGAGGACGGGTTTTACATCCCGCGATCACGCTCTGCACGTACCGCGCCACCATGCGGTACGTAACAGTCCGCTTCCGCAGAGCGGGCATGGATGTCCGGCACCGTCGCCGCCCGGCCGAGCGGCGCTGGGCATCCGCTCCGGACGTGATCGTCCCTTCCGAACGGCACACCCCCGTGCCACCGACCCACCGACCCACCGACCCAGGACGAGGGGGCGCAGCATGGACGCATTCACCGCAGGACTTCTGCAGCGCATAAAGGCGACCGAGTCCGACCTGTCGCAGGCCCGTGATGACGGCGACGAGTTCCTCGTCGACGTGGAACAGGGCGAACTCGACGACCTGCGCCGCCTCGCCGCCGAACACGGCGTGGAGGTCGGCGCGTACAGCGTCTGATCGGCTCGCACCGGAACGGGCCCCGGCGAATCCAGCGCCGGGGCCCGTTCGTGTTCTTGTCCGTTCGCCTTCGGGGCGCTTCAGCCGGTGGCGAGACCGCGATCGTGCTCGGCCCTTCGGGCCTCCGCGCTCCCCCACTCTCGACTTCGCTCGAGCGGGAGGGCTCCCATGCGCCCCGGACACCGGCGCGCCCCTGCGGCTCTCTCACGGCCGACGCGTGGGGACGGCGGGCGTCGGCGGGCCCTTGCCGCCGGTCTGCCCGCCCCGATGCCGGACCTTGGTCGGATGCCACGCCCATCAGCGCCCGTCAGCCGTGCCGGCGGCCACTCAGTCGTGCCAAGCCCCCAGGTCCTCCAGGATGTGCTGGAGCGGCTCGAAGACACCCGGGGTCGCCGCGACCGTGAGGTCCCAGGACGGGCGGTCTCCGGGGCGGCCGCCGGTCAGGGCGCCCGCCTCGCGGGCGATCAGGTCACCGGCCGCCAGGTCCCAGGGGTGCAGCCCGCGCTCGTAGTAGCCGTCCAGACGCCCCACGGCGAGGTCGCACAGGTCGATCGCGGCCGAGCCGCCGCGCCGGATGTCCCGGAGCCGGGGGATCAGCCGCTGTGCCACGTCGGCCTGGTGGGTGCGGACCTCGGTGACGTAGTTGAAGCCGGTCGACACCAGGGCCTGGTCCAGCGGCGGCGAGGGACGGCAGGTCAACCGCCGCTCGCCCGCCCAGGCACCGGTCGCCCAGGCGCCGCGCCCGCGCACCGCGTAGTACGCCTCACCGCGCATGGGGGCCGCGACCGCCCCGGCCACGGTCTCGCCGTCCTGCTCGGCGGCGATGGAGACGGCCCAGGTGGGCAGGCCGTACAGGTAGTTGACCGTGCCGTCGAGCGGATCGATGACCCAGCGGATGCCGCTGCTGCCCTCGGTGGAGGCGCCCTCCTCGCCGAGGAAGCCGTCCTCCGGACGGCGCTCGGCGATCAGCGTGGTGATCAGCTTCTCGGCCGCGATGTCCATCTCGGTGACGACGTCGATCGGGCTGGACTTGGTCGCGGCGACCGCCAGGTCGGCCGGACGGCCGTCCCGCAGCAGCTCGCCCGCGCGGCGGGCCGCCTCCCGGGCGATCTGCAGCAGTTCCGCGTGCAGGGGGTCGGTCACGGCGCTCCTCATGCGTAGGGGCTGTCGGCGCCCGCGGCGGCGGGGCGCGGGGCGCGGGCCGGGCAGCAGCCCACCGGGCAGAGGTCGTGGCTCGCGCCGAGCGCGCCCAGGGCGCACGGCGTGACGTCCTGCCCGCGTTCGGCGACCGCGCGCTCCACGATCAGCTCACGGATCGCGGCGGCGAACCGCGGGTCGGCGCCGACGGTCGCCGAGCGGCGCACCGGCAGGCCCAGCTCCCCCGCCTTGGCGGTGGCCTCGGTGTCGAGGTCGTAGATGACCTCCATGTGGTCGGAGACGAAGCCGATGGGGGCCATGACCACGGCCGGCACCCCGGCCGCGTGCCGCTCCTCGAGGTGGTCGCAGATGTCGGGCTCCAGCCAGGGGATGTGCGGGGCTCCGGAGCGGGACTGGTAGACGAGCTGCCAGGGGCGGTCGACGCCGGTGCGCTCGCGGACGGCGTCGGCGATCACCCGGGCCACGTCCAGGTGCTGCCGGACGTACGCGCCGCCGTCGCCGTGGTCCTCGACGGGGCCGGAGGTGTCGGCGGCGGAGGTGGGGATGGAGTGGGTGCAGAAGGCGATGTGCGCGCCGTCCCGGACGTCCTCGGGGAGGTCGGCGAGGGACCGCACGACCCCGTCGACCATGGGCTCGACGAAACCGGGGTGGTTGAAGTAGTGCCGCAGCTTGTCGATCTTCGGCAGCTCCAGCCCCTCCCGCTCCAGGGTCGCGAGGGCGTCCGCGAGGTTCTCGCGGTACTGGCGGCAGCCCGAGTACGAGGCGTAGGCGCTGGTGGCCAGGACGAGGATGCGGCGGCGGCCGTCCTGGACCATCTCGCGCAGGGTGTCGGTGAGGTAGGGCGCCCAGTTGCGGTTGCCCCAGTAGACCGGCAGGTCCAGGCCGTGGTCGGCGAAGTCCCGCCGCAGCGCGTCCAGCAGGGCGCGGTTCTGCTCGTTGATGGGGCTGACCCCGCCGAAGAGGAAGTAGTGCTGCCCGACCTCCTTGAGGCGTTCCTTGGGGATACCGCGCCCGCGCGTCACGTTCTCCAGGAACGGGACCACGTCGTCCGGGCCTTCGGGACCACCGAAAGAGAGCAGGAGCAGGGCGTCATAGGGGCTGGCATCGAGCACGTCAGGCATGTCCCGATCCTGCCACCCGGCGCTGACAGCCGGGACGGGGGCGGGGGGTGTCATCGGCTGCGACGCGGAATTCCGGGGTGTATTAGGGTGACCTAACCCGTAAGCCGTATCGACTGCGGTCGCACCTTACCGAGCCCCTCCGGAGATCCCGTGCCCAGCCCCTATCGCGCTCTGTTCGCCGCCCCCGGCAGCAGGGCCTTCTCCGCCGCGGGGTTCCTCGGCCGGATGCCGCTGTCCATGATGGGCATCGGCGTGGTGACGATGATCTCCCAGCTCACCGGGCGGTACGGGCTGGCCGGCGCGCTGTCGGCGACCATCGCGCTGGCCGCCGCGGTGGCGGGTCCGCAGGTCTCGCGCCTGGTGGACCAGTACGGGCAGCGGCGGGTGCTGCGCCCGGCGACACTGCTCTCGCTCGGCGCGGCGGCGGTGCTGCTGTTCGCCGCGCACTACGCGTGGCCGGAATGGGTGCTCTTCGTCGCGTGTGTCGGCATCGGCTGCGTGCCGAGCGTCGGCGCGATGATCCGGGCCCGGTGGGCCGCCCTCTACCGGGGCACCCCGCAGCTGCACACCGCGTACTCCTTCGAGTCCGTGGTGGACGAGATCTGCTTCATCTTCGGGCCGATCGTCTCCATCGGGCTGTCCACGGCCTGGTTCCCGGAGGCCGGCCCGCTGCTCGCGGCCTGTTTCCTGGCGGCCGGCGTCTTCTGGCTGACCGCGCAGCGCGCCACCGAGCCCGAGCCGCACCCGCGCGAGCACCGGGGCGGCGGCACGGCGCTGCGCGCCCCGGGCCTCCAGGTGCTGGTCGCGACGTTCGTGGCGACGGGGACGATCTTCGGTGCGGTGGACGTGGTCACCGTGGCGTTCGCCGAGGAGGAGGGGCACAAGGCCGCCGCGAGCGTGGTGCTCGCCGTGTACGCGCTGGGCTCCTGCGTGGCGGGCGTCGCGTTCGGGCTGATGCGCTTCGCGGGGGCGCCGGAACGTCGCTGGCTGCTGGGCGTGTGCGCCATGGCCGTGAGTATGATCCCACTCCTACTGGTCGGGAACCTGCCGTTTCTGGCCGTGGCGCTGTTCGTTGCGGGTCTGTCCATCGCTCCGACGATGATCACGACGATGTCCCTCATCGAAGAGCACGTACACCGCGCGCAGCTCACCGAGGGCATGACCTGGGTGAGCACCGGGCTCGCGGTCGGCATCGCGCTCGGCTCCTCCGTGGCCGGCTGGGTGATCGACGCGGCCGGGGCGCGTGCCGGGTACGGGGTTCCGGCGGTGGCCGGGGCCGTCGCGGTCGTGGTCGGTTTCCTCGGGTACCGCCGGCTCAAGCGGCCGGCTCCGGGTCGGGGAGGCTCCGTTGGGCAGCACGGCGAGCACGGGGAACGGCACATGGCGTAACTGGGGCGGCAACGTCCGCGTCCGTCCCGCGCGGGAGACCTCGCCCGCCTCCGTCGAGGAGCTGGCCGCCGCCGTGCGCCGGGCCGCCGAGGACGGCATGCCGGTGAAGGCGGTCGGCACCGGCCACTCCTTCACCTCCATAGCCGCCACCGACGGCCTGCTGATCCGCCCTCAGCTGCTGACGGGCATACGCCACATCGACCGCGCGGCCGGTACGGTCACCGTGGAGGCCGGCACCCCGCTCAAACGGCTGAACACGGCCCTCGCGCGGGAGGGTCTGTCGCTGACCAACATGGGCGACATCATGGAGCAGACGGTCTCCGGGGCCACCAGTACGGGCACCCACGGCACGGGCCGCGACTCCGCCTCCATCGCCGCCCAGATCCGGGGCCTGGAACTGGTCACCGCCGACGGTTCGGTGCTCACCTGCTCCGCGAAGGAGAACCCGGACGTCTTCGCCGCCGCCCGGATCGGGCTCGGCGCCCTCGGCATCGTCACCGCGATCACCTTCGCCGTGGAACCGGTCTTCCTGCTCACGGCCCGCGAGGAGCCGATGCCCTTCGACCGGGTCTGCGCCGAGTTCGACCAGCTGCACGCCGAGAACGAGCACTTCGAGTTCTACTGGTTCCCGCACACCGGCAACACCAACGCCAAGCGCAACAACCGCAGCGCGGGCCCGGAGCGGCCGGTGCCGCGGCTCAAGGGCTGGTTCGAGGACGAGTTCCTCTCCAACGGGGTCTTCCAGGCGGCCAACTGGGTCGGCCGCGCGGCGCCCGCGAGCATTCCGGCCATCGCGCGGATCTCCAGCAGGGCGCTCTCCGCGCGGACGTACACCGACATCCCGTACAAGGTGTTCACCTCGCCGCGCCGGGTGCGCTTCGTGGAGATGGAGTACGCCGTCCCGCGCGCGGCCCTGGTGGAGACGCTGCGGGAACTGAAGGCGATGGTCGACCGCTCTCCGCTGCGGGTCAGCTTCCCCGTCGAGGTGCGCACCGCGCCGGCCGACGACATCACGCTGTCCACCGCGTCCGGCAGGGACAGCGCCTACATCGCCGTCCACATGTTCAAAGGCATTCCCTATCAGGGGTATTTCACCGCGGCCGAACGCGTCTTCACCGCCCATGAGGGGCGGCCCCACTGGGGGAAGATCCACACGCGCGACGCCGATTACCTCTCACGGGTGTATCCGCGCTTCGAGGAGTTCACGGCGCTACGGGACCGGCTCGACCCGGAACGCCGCTTCCGGAACGACCACTTGCGGAGGGTCCTGGGGTCGTAGAGGATGCGTTGCGCGGCGCGCCAATCCACGCAGGTGGCCCAAATGGAGTACTCTTGCGAGCCTTGGGCCCGGTCTCCCGTCAGGGTGCCCGGAACCGCGAAGGACCGCCGGGAGGGGGCTAGTTGCGCAGGGTGACGCAGTTGGTCACTTATCGTTGCGAATAGGTAACCGTGCCATAACGGCGATCCGGGGCCCGCGCCCGACACGCCGGGCAAAGAGGCAAGGTTGTGGCAGGCTGCACCCGGGCAGGCCACACTCGACTAGCGGAAGCAGCGACGCACGTGACGTCGGCAGGCACCACCCGGGAGGTCCCCATGCCGGAACTGCGTGTCGTGGCCGTCTCGAATGACGGCACACGGCTGGTGCTGAAGGCTGCGGACAGCACGGAGTACACGCTTCCGATCGATGAGCGGCTCCGGGCCGCCGTGCGCGGCGACCGTCCCCGCCTCGGCCAGATCGAGATCGAGGTGGAGAGCCATCTCCGCCCCCGCGACATTCAGGCGCGTATAAGAGCCGGCGCGACCGCGGAAGAGGTCGCGCAGATGGCCGGCATCCCCGTGGACCGCGTACGCCGCTTCGAGGGCCCCGTCCTCGCCGAGCGCGCGTTCATGGCCGAGCGCGCCCGCAAGACCCCTGTCCGCCGCCCCGGCGAGAACTCCGGTCCCCCGCTGGGCGAGGCGGTGCAGGAGCGGCTGCTGCTGCGCGGCGCCGAGAAGGACACCGTCCAGTGGGACTCCTGGCGCCGCGACGACGGCACCTGGGAGGTGCTGCTGGTCTACCGGGTCGCGGGCGAGCCGCACTCGGCGAGCTGGACGTACGACCCACCCCGGCGGCTCGTCCAGGCCGTCGACGACGAGGCGCGCTCGCTGATCGGCGAGTCCGACGACCTCGCCGCGCCCGAGCCCAGCTTCCCCTTCGTGCCGCGCATCGCCCGGCTGCCGCGGGACCGCCCGCTCGACCGTCCCGGCGACCGCGAGCGCCCGAGTCTGCCCGCGCAGGCGTCCGAGCCCGAGGAGGAGTCCCTGACGGCCACGGCATCGGGCGAACGGGACTCGCTGACCAGCCTGCTGGAGGCGGTCCCGAGCTTCCGGGGCGACCTGGTGGTGCCGGAGCGCGCGCCCGAGACCGTTCCCGAGGAGTCGGACCCCGAGCCCGAGGCGGAGGAGCCGCCGGCCCCCGCGGCCTCGGCCGGGGCCGCGTACGCGGATGTCCTCATGCCGCGTTCCGTCAGCAGTCACCGGGACCGGCTCATCGGCTCGACCGACCGTCAGGCCGAGGCGGACGGCGTCCGTCCGGGCCGCCGCGCGGCGGTGCCGAGCTGGGACGAGATCGTGTTCGGGACGCGGCGGAAGAAACAGGAGTAACTCGTTCGGGCGGTCCGTGTCAGCGACCGATTGACGCCATGAGGGCGCTCACCACATGGACACCGCCGGCTGATCCGGCGGCAAGGCGCCGAGGGGAGCGGATCTCCCGGCAGAACGGCCCGCCGACGGCGTGTCGCCGGGAGATCCGCTCCCCTCACGGCCCGAGGCCCGAGGACCCGCGTCCGGAATCCGGACTCCGGTCTCCTGCTCTACTGCTCTACTGCGGATCCGGGCCCACCGCGACCGGCCGCTCCGGGTCGGAGGACCACTCCGACCAGGAACCGACGTACAGCGCCGCCGGGACGCCCGCGACCGCCAGCGCCAGCACCTCGTGCGCGCCGGAGACACCCGAGCCGCAGTACACGCCGACCGGTGCCCCCTGGGAGACGCCCAGTTCCTTGAAGCGGGCGCCCAGTTCTCCGGCGGGCAGGAAACGGCCGTCGGCGCCGACGTTCTCCGTCGTGGGCGCCGAGACCGCGCCGGGAATGTGCCCGCCCACCCGGTCGATCGGCTCCACCTCACCGCGGTACCGCTCCCCCGCGCGGGCGTCCAGCAGCACCCCCGAACGCGCCAGCGCCGCCGCGCCGTCGGCGTCGAGCAGCCCGTCCGCCCCCGGCACCGGTACGAAGTCGCCCTCGGCCGGCTGCGGCACCGACGTCTCCAACGGGCCCTCCCAGGACGGCAACCCGCCGTCGAGGACTCGCACGTCCGGGTGACCCGTCCAGCGCAACAGCCACCACGCGCGGGCGGCGCCCCAGCCCAGGCCCCCGTCGTACACGACCACCGGCGTCCCGGACGACACGCCCGCCCGCCGCATCGCGGCGCCGAACACCGCGAGGTCCGGCAGCGGATGGCGGCCGTGCCCGCCCGGAGCGGAAGCCAGCTCCTGGTCCAGGTCGACGAAGACGGCTCCGGGAAGATGACCGGCCCCGTACGCGGCCCGTCCGTCGAACGGCGGCTCACCGGCCGCCGTGGCCAGGCTGAGCTGCCAGCGGACGTCGAGCAGTACCGGCGGGTTGGCGCCCGCGAGCGCGCCCGCGAGGTCGGACGCGGAGATGATGGCGTTCATGGCCCCCATCCTCGCGCACGGGGTGGCCGAGCCGCCCGCGTCCGGCTACTCTGCTCGGCCGGACAGGACCGGTCACGAGGCGTACCGGATCGGGCACATACTGTGTCGACCGCGGCACGGGAACGATCCGTCGGGACGCGAGAGGACAACGGCCGGTATACGCGGCCGAGAAGAGAGTGACGATGACCGACGCACGGGGGAACGCCCGCCCGAACGGCGGGGCGCCCGCTCGGCACGCACCCGGCACACCCTGCTGGGTGAGCCTGATGGTGCACGGCCTGGATGCGACCGAGGAGTTCTACGGGGCGCTGTTCGGCTGGGAGTTCCACCCCGGCCCCCAGCAGCTCGGCCCGTATGTGCGTGCCCTGCTCGACGGCCGTGAGGTGGCCGGCATGGGGGTGCTGCCGCCGGACCGTGAGCTGCCGGTCGCCTGGACGCCGTACTTCGCCTCGGACGACGTGGATCTGACGGCGGACGTGGTGCGGTCGCGCGGCGGCACCATCGGGGTGGGCCCGCTGGACGCCGCCGACGCCGGCCGGCTGGCGATCGGCTCCGACCCCGGCGGTGCCGTCTTCGGCGTCTGGCAGGCGGCCACGAGTCCGGGCACCGCCGTCTCCGGCGTGCCCGGCACCCCCGCCTGGAACGAGCTGACGACCTTCGAGTCGGCCCGTACCGCCAAGTTCTACGAGACCGTGTTCGGTTACGACGAGGAGCCGGCGGTCTCCGCCGGCCCCGACCACGTCACCCTGCGCCTGAACGGCCGCCCGGTGGCCGGCGTCCACGGCGTGGGCAGGGCCCTCCCCCGGGACCGGGGCCCGCACTGGACGACGTACTTCACCGTCGCCGGCACCGACGACGCGGTGGGGCAGGTCCTCCGCCTGGGCGGCCGGCTCCTCGTCCCGCCCCACGAGGGCCCCCACGGCCGCGTCGCCACGGTGACGGATCCGGAGGGGGCACGGTTCGCGGTGGTGGAGGACCCGCGCTGACGCGCGGCCGCTTGACGGCGTGCGGCGTCTTCGGACGCCCGGGGCGGCCCGGCCGGACCGCCGACCGGAGCGGTGGGGACGGCGCCGCGTTCCGGTCCACCCCCGTGGGCCCGGAACGCGGCGGCATCACCGGAGTCCGGGCGGGCGGGTCCTGTCCGGCAAGGACGTGCGGTGTCCGGGACGGAACGAGACCGTCCGGCCTGGTCAACGGCTTGCCCTGACCGTGCGCCCGGGCTGTCCGATAACCGCCGGACACCGGTTGCCCGTTGTGGCGGGTGTGATGAGAATGACCGCATGGTGGTCTCGGGGGGCGTGAACCCCGCAGAGGCGCGGACGGTGCGCGAGTACGTCGCCCTGCTGCGGAAACTCAAGGAACACAGCGGGCTGACCTTCCGTCAACTGGAGCGGCGGGCCGCCGAACGCGACGAGGTGCTGGCCCGCAGCACCCTGGCGGACACCCTGCGGCGGGACGCGCTGCCGCGCGCGGAGGTGGTCGCGGCGCTGGTCCGGGCGTGTGGTGCCGGGGAGGACGTACCGGAGTGGCTCGCGGCCAGGAAACGGCTCGCGGCCGGGGAGGCCCCTGCGGCCGGCGGTACGGATCAGGAGCCGGAGCCCCCGGACGGGCCGGCGGATCAGGAGCCGGAGCCCCCGGACGGACCGGCGGATCAGGAGCCGGAGCCCCCGGACGGACCGGCGGATCAGGAGCCGGGGCCCCCGGACGGGCCGGCGGATCAGGAGCCGGGGCCCCCGGACGGACCGGCGGATCAGGAGCCGGGGCCCTCGGGCGGATCACCGGAACCGTCGGGTCCCCGCCGCGGCAGGACCGCCACGACCGCCACGCTGGCCTCACTCGGCACGGTCGTCCTGCTCGCCGTCGGCGCGGTGGTGCTGCTGCCGCAGGACGACGGGGCCGAGAACACGAAGTCGGCCGCCACCCCTACGACTTCGGGCTACTCACGCATCCGCCCGGCGCGCGCACCCGAGTTGTGCCTGACCGACGGGGACGTCCGCGTGGACGGCGAGTCCAAACTCCTCGCGGTGCAGCGGCCTTGCGCGGAGGCCGTTCCGCCGCGCGTGTACCTCCAGCGGGCGGACGAGGGCCGTTACCAGATCCAGTTCCGCCACCCGGAGCACGGCACCGGCTGCCTCACCGTCCTGGGCGACGGGGTGTTCAAGGGCACGCTCGAACCCTGGGAGGACTGCCGGGCGGGCGGGAACTCCCAGTGGTTCCGCGCCGAACGGGCCGACGGCAGCGACCGGTGGCGGTTGCGGTCGGCGCAGGACGACGCGCTGTGCGTCGGCGTCCGCGGGGACGCGGAGGAGGCGGGCGCGGCGTTCGTGGCGGAGCACTGCGCGGAGCGCGGTGGTGACGATCAGGTGTTCCTGATCGGGCGGGAGTGACGGGGCCCGGCCGCCCCCTCGGCCCGCCACGGGGTGTGTCAGTGGTGGTCGGCGGTGGCGAAGTCGGGCAGTTCGGTGGAGAGCAGTTCGGTGGCGGCACCGTCGAGGAGCCGGGCCGTCTCCGTGGAGCGGGGAAGCATGGTCGCCTCGTAGGCGCGGACGGCTTCGCCGACGGTGTCGTGGCGGACGAGGGCGAGGGCGAGTTCGCAGGCGTCCAGCATGGCGAGGTTGACGCCGACGCCGAGCGGGGGCATCAGGTGGGCGGCGTCGCCGAGCAGGGTCACCGTGGGGTTGTGCTCCCAGGTGTGCGGGACGGGAAGGGCGTGGATCGGGCGGTCGACGTAGGGGCCGTCGTTGTCGGTGATCAGCCGGCGCAGGCGGGGTGACCAGTCGCGGTAGCGCTCCAGGAGGTGGGCGCGGATGCCGTCGGTGTCCTGGAGGGAGAGGCCGCCGGCGGTGATCCAGTCGGCCGGGACGCGCTGGATGAGGTGGACGCGGATGTGGTCGCCGCTGTTGCGCTGGGCGAACAGGCCGCGGTCACCGTCGGCCGCGGCGGCGCCGCCCTGGCCGACGAGTTCGGCGATGTCGGGGTGCCGGGTCGTGACGTCGTGGAACCAGGCCTCCAGGAAACTCACGCCGCTGTACCGGGGAGTGGCCGGGGAGACGGCCCGGCGGACCTTGGACCAGGCGCCGTCGGCGCCGATGACGAGGTCCGCCTCGACGATGGTGCCGTCGGTGAAGTGCAGTTGCCGGGGGCCTTCGGCGGGGCCGCCGACGGAGCGCAGGGTGTGGTTCCAGCACACGGTGCCGGGCCGGAGCGAGCCGAGCAGCAGGTCGCGCAGTCGGCCGCGGTCGATTTCCGGCTTGAACCGCTCGTCCGGCTCGGGGACGTGGTGGAAGAGGACCGTGCCGGCCGGGTCCAGCTGGCGCATCTCCTGCCCCTCGGGGCGGGCCAGCCGGAAGAACTCCTCCAGGAGACCGGCTTCGCGCAGGGCGATCTGGCCGTTGTCGGCGTGCAGGTCGAGGGTGCCGCCCTGGTCCCGGGCGTCGGGGCCGGCGTCACGGTCGTGGACGGTGACGGCGATGCCGTGCCGCTGGAGGATGCGGGCGCAGGTCAGACCGCCGGGGCCGGCGCCGATGACGGCGATACGGGGTGCGGGAGGGGTGTTCACGGAGTACTCCGTTCGTTCGGTGCGGTCCCGAGAGGGAAGAGAGCGGCCGGACAGTGCCTCGCAGCCGCCGCTCCAGAAAAACACACCGACTCAATAAGTGCAACGACTCAACTTTTGAAGCGAGTCAACCGGAGAGGTAGGGTGCCGGTATGCCCAGAACGACGACCGACACCGCGACAGGCCCCTCCCCCGCACCCGTGGGGCGCCGCGAGCGCAAGAAGGCCGCCACCCGCCGGGCCATCGCCGACGCCGCGCTGCGCCTGTTCCTGGAGCGCGGCTACGACGAGGTCGGCATCCGCGAGATCGCGGACGCCGCCGACGTGTCCACCACCACCCTGTTCAAGCACTTCCCGGTCAAGGAGGCCCTCGTCTTCGACGAGGACGCCGACCAGGAGACCCACCTGCTCGCGGCCGTCCGCGAGCGCCCCGAGGGCCGGTCGATCCCCGCCGCCCTGCGCGAACACGCCCTGACCGCCCGGCTGGTCTCCGCCGACGGCGACGCCCGCTTCACCGCCTTCGCCGACCTGGTGACCGGCACCCCCGCACTGCGTGACTATGCCCAGAAGATGTGGCTGCGCCACACCACCGCGCTCGCCCGGGTCATCGCCGAGGAGAGCGGCCTCCCCGCGGACGACCCCGCCTGCACCGCCCTGGCCCACTTCGCCCTCGAAGCCCCTCGCGCGGCCTACCCCCACGACACCCCCCGCGAGGTCGTCGACCGGGCCTTCGACCTCCTGGAACGGGGCTGGGGAGCGCTTGCCCGGAGCGAGGCGTGAGCGGGCGCGACGGCCCGCGTTCCGGGCGGCCCGGACGGGTCATGTCCTCATCGCGGACGCGGACGCCGCCGGAACGAAAGCGTGGACAGGGGCGGCCGTACGCACACGGTCCGCGCGAGCAGGCGCTACGCGCCGTGACGGCATCCCACGTGGGGTGTTGACCGGAGGAGGCGGTGGTGACACCGCTGAGCCAGGGCGTCACCGGGCTCCTTGACATTCACCCGCGCCTCTCCGGCGGGCGCCACTGCCCCGAGGTGAAGTCGTCGAGGAGTCGTCGGCCGGCGACGGTGAACGGGTGATCGGCTCCCAGGCCGCGTTCCCGCCGGGTCACGACATCCGTCATGATCTCGACGGCGGCCTCCACATGGCCCCGCGCGGCCCGGGTCCGGGACAGGAGCTGCTGCGCCGAGAGCGCGATCGGATGGTCAGGTCCGAAGCGCCGCCGGTATGCCTCGGTGACGAGCCGGATCTCCTGGTCGGCCTCGTCGAAGCGGCCCAACAGGTACAGCGCCCAGGCGTGGTTGTGATGGGCGCCCAGGGTCACCGTGTGGTCGGGGCCGAGGAACCGTACGCATTCCGCGGGCAGGGAGAGCAGGGCGCCGTCTTCTTCGGCGACGGTCTCGGACGCGGACAGCAGGACCAGCAGACTGGAGCGGGAGCGCAATGTCAGCGGATGGGCGGGGCCCAGCGCTCTTCGCCTGCCGACGACCGTGGAGCGGAGGAGCGAAATGGCCTCATCGCGTTCTCCGAGGTTTCCGAGCACGAGCTGAAGGCCGTGGCGACTGTCCAAGGTGTCGGGGTCGTCGGCCCCGAACAGCCGCTCCTGCGCCGCGTGGACGCGTTGGAGCAGTGCTTCGGACTCGGTGTACTCGCCCAGCCGGAAGAGCGCCCGTCCGGCCCTGGAGCCGGCGGCCAGGACGAGCCGGTGCTCCGCACCGAGCCGCCGCTCGCCGAGGTCCGCGGCGGCTCGGGCGGTCTCCCAGGCGGACAGGTAGTCCCCCGTACGATGGAGGGCGGCGGACAGTCTGGTCACCACGGCCAGTGCGTCGGCCGATGTCGACGGATCGCCGGCACGCCGCAGCAGGGCCAGCCCGTGCGGTACCAGCAGTCGGAGCAGCGGATCGTACGGACCGGCGTCGGGCACAGCGGGCACGGCCGCGTCGAGCAGTCGGACCGCTGTGGTGTGGAGAACCGGCACCGTGTCCGCCGGGGTCGCCGCGACGACGCTGTCGAGCAGCACCGCGTGGCTCCGTACGCACCGCTCACCGACGTCGACCAGTTCGGTCAGCGACTGGTCGAGCAGTGCCCTCAGGGCCGTTTCACAGCGGGCCCGCGGAAGGGCACCGCTGATCTCGGCACGGTTGAGCAGGGACAGCGGCAGCGGCTCGGGGGCGAATCTCGACAGGAGCCTCAGCAGCGCGGTCGCTTCGGACAGGCCGCGGCTCTCGAACGCGTCGAGCGTCAGTTGCCACGTCAGGCCCACCAGGTGCCGGGGGTCCGTCTCCGACAGGACATCAGCCCCCTGGTCGATGAGCTCGACTCCTTCTCCTTCCTCCAGGCGGCGCCCGTAGGTCTCCATCGTCCAGGGATCGAGCACTTGCTGGGAGAGAAAGCCGCCTGCCAGCGTGAGGGCGAGCGGTAACCGGCCGAGCCGGTCCGCGATCCGGGCCGCCTCCTGCTGTGTACCACTGTGCGGGGCGAGATCCCGCAGCACTTGCGCGGCGTCCTCACGCGGCAGTACACCGATGTGCTGCAACTCCGCCCCCGGCCACCAGCGGGCGGCCGGCCGGCGCGTGGTCACCACGACCGTGCCCCGTGGACTGGTGCGCAGCCAGCTGCCGTCCCGGAGGATCTCAGGATGGTCTGCGTTGTCGAGCACCAGCAACCAGGGCTCGGCGGAGCGGTCGAGATACTGCCAGACCAGATCGGCGGCGGGACGCAGTCCGTTGCGGGCCGCCAGCAACTCGGCGTCGCCGGCCCCCCGGTCGGCGGCCACGGCGAGCATGCCCGCACGCAGGCTCGCGCGGTCGGAGGCGCTGACCCACAGTCCCACCCTGCCGTGTTCACCAGTGGCCAGCTGGAAGAACGTGTAGGCGACCGCGGTCTTGCCGCAGCCGCCCATGCCGTACAGCACATAGACCTCGCCACCGTGCTCTTCCCGTACGCTCGCCCGCAGCCGGTCCAGCGCCTCGGTGCGGTCGCGCAGGACGACCGGGGGCCGGCCGACCGCCGGGCGGCGAACCGAGTCGGGGCCCTGGGGCTCGGCCGCCTCGTCGCCGCGTTCGCCGTAGTGGTGGTGCTCGCTGATGTGCTGGTCGCCCGACGACTGGTAGACCCGGCCACGGTCCCCGGCGTGGCCGTCCATCCCAGCCGTCACCGCTGTGCGTGGTGCTGGTCTCGTCCGGCCTGACGGATGCGGGCGTGGCCGGACGCACCGGCGTGCCGGGCGGCCGCCCGTGCGGCAGTGATGCCCTCGGCGCGGTGCGGCTGCGTTCGGCGCCACGATCGGGTGACGCTCTCCCGGGTGCGTTTCCAGGCGTCGGTCGTCATCAATGTGGCCAGTGTGACTTCCGCGCTCTGCGCGAGTAATGCCGCCTGCGGGTCCACAGTTCCCCCTGCCCGATACACTCGAATTTTCAGATTATACGCCACATGGCACACATCTGCCTTGATTCGACAAGGCACCTTTCAGGATCGTTCATCCTCGCACCCCCGTACCGGACGGGACAACAAGAGCACAGTCGCGACTTTCTCAGCGTGTCCACTTTTCGCGCGGTCAAGCCGTTATGTTCACTGCTAAAGTAGCGGGAATCCGATCCATCCGAGGGGGCGATGGCCATGAGCAGGCCATGGGAAGCGGATCCCGCCACGACATTCAAGCGGCGCCTGGGGAAATCGCCGCAGGAACTGGGGCACACGACCGACAACCCCGACTGCCCCGACATCTGGGAGCTCGAGAACGGCGACATCGCCGTCATAGGCCGTGACCTCACGGAACCGCTCGGCGGGAAACTGCCTGCCGGGGTCTCCGTCGGAGCGGACGAACGGATCGTGGTCGTCCCCAGGAACATGTTGATCGCAGCGAAACCGGACATCCCGAATGTTTGACTCCTTCCCGCACGGAACTTCGGAACGCATGGACCGCCCCGCATACCATGCGGACTTCCGTCGCGTCTACGAGAGCGGAATTCGCCACCTGAACAAGCTCGAACGGGGGCAGAATTTCAAGGAACGCGGGTTCACCAGCTGGGAGGCCTTCGCCGCCGGGGAATGGGACCGCGCCTTATCCCTCATCGAGGAGAAACGCGACGTCTACGCCCGGCAGTTCCGCACCGCCGCACGGCTGGGAATTCTTGAGCGCCGCCTTCGCGTCGTGGAGTTCCCGGTGACCCCGTACGTGCAATGGGAGCTCTTCGTCCTGCGCCTGCGCGTGGAACTGGGCGACCACATCAGGGTGCTCGACGCCCGCGACATCACGGACATCGAGCAGAGCCGTCCGGTTCCCGAAGTGGTGATCCTCGGGGACGCCGCCCTGTACGAGGTGCTCTACGACGAGGACGGGAACGCGGCGGGAGCGAACCGCTTCACCGACCGGGCGCTGATCCGGGAGACGTCGGCCGACTTCGACGCGCTGTACGAGCGGGGGGACGACTTCCACGCCTTCTTCGACAGGGAGATCACCCCGCTCGCCCCGCCCGTGGTGGTCCACTGAGGGCCGGCCGACACCCTCCTCAGCCCGTCCCCAGGGCCGTACCGGCTTCGCCGCCCTCCCAGCCGTCAGTGGTGCGCCAGATGACCTCGACCGTGAAGACGTCACGGATGGAGCCGGCGGACCACGGCTCGGCAGGCGGTTCGGAGAGGACGAGGTAGAGACGGTCGGCCTTGCTCGGCAGGGCGTGGTCGACTTCCAGAAGCCGGGCCGCCCCCGCGCGGAGGTCGGAGTGGGACGTCCGGCCGGCGCCGAGGACCTCGTAGAGGTTCAGACCCGTGTCGGTGACGCAGCTGACGTCGACGACCGCGGAGTTCTCGGGCTGTCGGTCCGCGCGCAGGAGCGCCGCCATCAGTTCGAACCGCACGGCTTCGTGCGTCTTGCAGGTGCGGTCGGTGGCGACAGCCGCTTCCAGGTGCTGGAGCAGGGCCGTGGCCGGATCGGCTGTCCGCGAGGTGGTGGTGGTCATGGTGCCGGACTCCTTCGGCGCGTTCTGCCGGGGCTGCTCGGGGGGTTCGGGGGTGTCGGTGGGGCTCTGCGGCTCGGGCTCGTGCCGGGGGTCCGCTTCCTCGGCGGCGGCGAGCCGCTGCCGCAGGGTCTCCCGCGCTGTGGCGAGCGCCTCCGACCAGCCGCTCTTCGCCAGCTCCGACCGGAACGCCTCGGGCGTGAAGGTGCCCGACTTCAGCGCGTGGTTGGTGCTCACGCAGAGGTTCAGCAACCGGTTCAGCCCCGGCTTGTCGGGACGACCGAGGACACGCCACACGTCCAGCCAGTCGGGCTGGTTGAGTTTGACGCAGCGGTTGGCCATGCCCTTGAGCTCCGAGAGGCGGGAGCGGACGTCGTCCGGGACCCCACCCGCCGTCAGTTCGTCAACGACCGCCACCGCGTCGAGGTAGCGCTCCAGCATGGTGGGCGAGACGGCGCGGCGGCCGGAATCGTCCGTCGTGACGAACGTGGCGTTCGCGGAGTGGCGCAGGACCCACGTGTCCAACTCCGTTCCAACGGCGGGCGGCGCGGCGCCGTCCCGTACGGCCAGGAAGAGCGGGCGGTCCACGGTGACGTCGACGGGTTCGACCCGGTACATGCCGCCTCTGAGGGAGACCACCCGCACACGCAGGTCGGTTCCGACGTGCGGGATGTCCTCCCCTGCCGTCTCCGTGCCGGGGCGGGGCCCGCTCTCGGCCGGCCGGTGGTCGTCGGTACCCGTCAGCGCCGATGGAAGAGGAGCGGAGTGCAGGATCGTCAGGCTCTGGGTGCTACGGGTCAGGGCGATGTAGAGCAGGCGCAGACCGGCCGGTTCCCGGCCGGCGACGGCGGACGGTTCGACGACGAGGACATGGTCGAACTCCATCCCCTTGGCCTGCGACGCAGGGAGTACGGAGACTGCTTGGCGTTCCTCGGCGGTGATGCCGTCCGCCTCGGCCAGCCGGTGGTCGATCTCGGCGGCCCAGACGGAGTCGTCGGGGACGATGACCGCCACGGAGCGCAGGCTGCGACCGTCGGTGGTGCCGATCAGGCGGCGTACGTGCGTCGTCGTCTCGGTGACGAGCGCGTCCGGCTCGGTTTCCACCACGCGGACGGCGTCGTCCCCGGCGTCGCGCACGGCTCGGGGGTAGGGCAGCGCGGGCGCGATCACACGAGCGAGCGGGGCGGCGAAATCCATGATCTCGGCCGGCACGCGGTAGCTGGTGTTCAACTCGGCCAGCGTGCAGTCCCCGTGGTCGGACAGCAGCGTGCCGAGGCGGTCCCAGTCGGCGTAGGTGTGGGGGCCGGTGGCCTGGGCCAGGTCGCCGAGCACGGTCATGGAACCGTTGACCGCGAGACGGCGGCGCAGCGAACGAGCCTGCATGGGCGTGAGGTCCTGGGCCTCGTCGACGATGACGTGCCCGTAGTGGCGCGGGGTCTCACCGGTGATGAGGTGGCGGAGTTCCTCGAGGCAGACCCGGTCGTCCAGCGTCCACGGTTCCTCGTCGGCCCTTGCCGTGCGGGGGCGGTGCAGGGCCTCCTGCTCGGCCTCGTCGAGGATGCCCTCGGCGCAGGCCCGGAGCAGTGGGGGTGAGTCGTAGAGGGTGCGGAGGGCCTCCGCCGGGCCCGGGGACGGCCAGACGCGTTCGACGAGGCGCTCGACCTGCCGGTTGCGCTCCAGGTCACGGCGGATCGTGGGGTCTCCGCTGCGGCGCGGGGCGACCGCGACGAGTTCACGCAGCAGAAGGTCGACGAGCAGGCCGCGGAACCGGTCACGGCGTTCGCGGTAGGAGCCGCCGCCCGGCTGCACCGCGTCCAGGGCGGCGAGGATCTCCGGGCGGGCCACACGCAGGGTCGTACTGCCCACGGTGACGACGAACGCGGGTTCGTCCCCCTCGTAGGAGGGCGCTGTGACGAGGTCGTCCAGGGCCGCCGGGCGGTACTCGCCCTCGACGCGCCGCCGCAGTACGGCGGCCATGCGCTCGTCGGACTTCACCAGCCGGGTACGGGCGCTGTCGGTGCCCCGGATGTCACCGTCCCACAGGCGTGAGAGCTGCACGGCGTTGACGTCGCGGGTGCCGAGGGTGGGCAGGACCTGGCCGACGTAGTCGAGGAAGCGCTGGTGGGGGCCGATGACCAGGATGTCCCGCGCCTTGAAGTGGTCGTTGTTCACCAGCCACGTCACACGGTGCAGGCCGACCGCGGACTTTCCGGTTCCCGGGCCGCCCTGGACGACCAGGATCTCGGAGGGTGTCCCGGTGACGAGGGCCATCTGGTCGCGCCGGATGGTCTCGACGATGTCCCGCATGCGTCCGCTGCGCGAGCGCTGCAGGTCGCGCAGGAGGAAGTCGTCGGGCTGCTGGGGCTTGCGGCGCTGGATGCGGGCGATGTCGCCGGGGGTGAGGACCGGGCGTCCCGGGGTGTCCTGTCCGGCTTTCTCGCCCTGGGCCGCCGGCCGTCGAGGGGGCGACGGCTGCCCGGCCGTCTCCGGCGCGGTGCGCGGCCGGGGCACGGCGCTGCCCGGAGCGGGCCTGGAAGGGACGGCCGGCGCGATGTCGTCGGTGTAGTCGTCGACGGTCCGCTGGGAGCAGATGAGGCGTCGTCGCAGCACCACCTCCCCCGGGGATTCCGGCGACGCGTCGAACCACTTCTTCGCGAGGTCGCTGGTCCAGTTCATCACCACCTGGTTGTGGTCGTCGTCCCAGACGCCTCGCCGTCCGACGTACCGGGTCTCGGTCCCCTCGGCCGGGTCACTGGCGTCCACCCGGCCGATGACCAGGTTCTCTCCGCCCAGCCCTCCGTAGGCCTCGGCCTGTTCGTCGGCCTTCTGCCGGTTGGCGATGCCGTCCTTCCCGGTGGCCGACGCCTTGGCGACGGACTCGCCGTTCATCCGGGCCAGCCGGGCCTCGTAGCAGTCGTAGGCGAAGTCCACCTTCGTCTGCTCGAAGGCGATGACTTCCGCGTGCGCGGGCACGCTCATGGTTCCCTCCCTCACGGTCCCTGGACCGCGTCGGGCGCATCGCGCCCGATCCCCTTCACAGGACTATCACGTCGTACGAGGTGTCAGCAGGTCAGGCCTGGTGGTCACCGTTCCCGTGGTATGCGCGTCCGCTCAGCACGCCGGCGCCTCTTCGGGGAGCGGGATCCCGCCGTCCTTCTGCCGCGGGAACTCCACGGGCGCTCCGGACACGGCGAGTTCCATGACGAGGGATCCGACGGCTGCCCGCCAGGTGCGTACCTGGGCGTGGGTCGGGCCGAGTTCGTCGTGGTGGTACTTGCAGGCCCCGCTGAGGCGGTTCCAGAGGGCATGGGCGCGGCAGGCCCGGGCGGGGCCGGCGTAGTGGTGCAGGCAGAGCAGTTTCGCGCGCATGCTGCGGAGTCCGCCGAGTCCGGTCTCCTCGGCCGCGAGGGCCGCGTCGACGGCTGCTTCCAGGGCGATGCGGAGGGCGTAGGCCGCGCCTCGGGCACGACCCGCCGGGGTCAGCGGGCCGGCGCCGTCCGGGCTTTCGGCGAGGAGGTCGTTGGCGGTCGCGAGGAGTGCGGCGATGGTGGGGGCAGCGGGCATCAGGCGTTCACCTCCGGGGTGCGGATCCTGTCGGCGAGGTCCTCGACCTTCCTGACGAAGGCGATCGGGTCCTGCGGGAGGAATCCGCCGGGGTGAGCACCCTGCTGGCACTGGTGGATCAGGACCGTGCTCTCACGGCCGTACAAGGAGCGGAGCGTGTCCTTGACGTCCTCGTCGGGGTGGACGAGGCCGTCGTCGAAGAGGGCGAACGACGCGAGCGGGAGGAGCCGTTCGGTCGTGTCGATGGCGGACTGGAGGTGTTCGGCGGGGAGGCCGGTGCGGTTGCGGCGGAGCCAGGCCGCCTCGACGAGCGCCGTCGCCAGGGCCTCGCGGCACAGGGACGGCAGGACGTGGCGCAGGGCCGTCTCGGAGCAGTTCTCGGTGTGGGCGAGGGCCATGGCGTTGTCGACGGCCTCCTTGACCGGGTCGGTGTCGCAGGTGACGTGCACCTTGGACTTCTCCCGGCGCTCCACCTTCAGCACGGTCACCGGCAGGCCCTGGCTGCGGAAGGCGTGCGGGAGCCGGGTGTCGTGGGTGAAGACGACGACCTGCCGGTCGCGGCCGAGTTCGTCGAGCACCTGGGCCAGGCCGTCGACCTTCGCCGGGTCCATGGACTGCACGGGGTCGTCGATGACGACGAAGCCGAAGGGGCTGTCGGCGGTGGCGGTGCGGGGCAGGAACAGGGAGAGGGCGAGGGAGTGCAGTTCGCCCTGGCTCATGACGCCGAGGGCGGAAGCCGCCTCGGTGTCGTCGACGGTGACGTCCATGAGCAGCTTGCGGACGGCCGCCCTCTCGCTGCCGTGCAGGCCCACGCGGGTCAGGTCGACGCTGCTCTGCCGGCGGAGCTTCTCCCAGATCCGCTGCGTGTGACCGGCGAAGGTGTCGACGCGCAGGTCGCGGATCTCGGTCGTGAGCTTCTTGATCCAGTTGAGGGCGGCGCTGGTCTCCGTACGGCGGGGCCCTGCGGCCTCGGCTTCCCGGGAGAGGTTCGTCCACTCGGCGAGCAGGCCGACGACGGCGTGCCAGCGCTCGTCCATGGCCGCCAGTTCCTCGCGCGCCGCACCGGCCACGATCGCGCACGCGTCCGTCAGCGTCACCGCCGCCTTCAGCGCGCGCTCGGCGAGTTCGGCGGGGTCGGTGATCCGCCGGCAGTCACCCCAGGCCCTCCACGGCTCGGCGAGCGCGGCCGGGATCTCCCGGGGCGGGGCGACCAGGTCGTGCAGGGCGCGCGTCGCGGTCCGCAGGCGGGCCTCGGCCTCGCGTACGGCCTCGGCCTCACGGAGGAGGGCGGCGATCTGGGCCTCGGCGCGCGCGGCCCACTCCCGGTCCAGGACCTGTTCCGTGCCGCAGACCGGGCAGGCCGTGTCGTCGGCGTGGCGGTCGCTGTGGCGGAGCGCCGCCCGGAGCAGTTCGGCCCTGCTGTGGGCGTCGGCGGCCGCGGTGCCCTTCAGGTCGTCGACGTCGGCTACGGCACTCCGCAGCGCGTCGACGGCGGCGCCGACCCGGTCCAGGTCGGGGCTCTCGGTCTCGGCGGCGGCCTCCAGCCGTGCCTCCCGCAGCCGGCCCTCGTCGGCCGTGGGCGCGCCGGCGATCAGCGCGTCGAGCACGGCGTGGTCGGGCCCGCCCTTCTCCTCCATCGCCATGAGGGCCCTGAGCGCCCGGTCGTCGTGTCCGACCTCCTCCAGGGCCGCGTGCAGGAGCGGCTTCTTCTCCTTCTCGGCGTTCACGACGGCGTCGAGTTCCTTCTTCGCGGCCGTCAGCCGTCGCGCGGCGGCGTTGAGGGCGTCGAGGCCGAGGATCGCGGCGATGTTGTCGTACATCTCGGACGGCTTGCCGTTGATCAGGTTGTCCAGGTCGGCGTAGGACAGGAAGGGGCGGTGGGCGCGGGTGGCCTGCTCCCAGCCGGCCTGCTCCAGCGGCACGGTGCCGTGGCCCGGCCGTCTGAGCACGGCCTCGGAGTCGGTGAAGGCGTCGCCGGTCCAGGTGCGGGTGAGGGTGCTCGGCGACGGGTCGCCCTCGACGGTCAGCCTGGCCTCGACGACGGTCCGTTCGCCCTGGTGCAGGTTGCGCCAGCGGACGGCGTGGCTCGGGTGCCGGCCGGCGCAGTGGGCGTTGGCGCCGGTGAACAGGGTCTCGATCGCCTCGGCGATGCTCGACTTGCCGGAGCCGTTGCGGCCGACGACGAGGGTGACGCCGGGCTTGGGCTTCAGCTTGAGCAGTGCCTTCGAGCCGACGCCGCGGAAGCCGGTGACCTCGATGTTCCCCAGGTAGACGGGGCCTGCGGAGGGCCGGGGGCCGCCTTCGGCGTCCTCGGAGTCCCCGAGCGCCTCGCGGACGAGGGCCTTCGCCGGGGCGGACAGCTTGCGGTCACCGGCCAGGCGGGCCTCGACGAGGTCGGGCAGGGGCAGTGCACTGTCGGGGATCTGATCCGTCGTCGCGTCGTCCATGGGGTGTCTCCCGTGATTCCCGTACTGACGTGGAAGGGGCGAGCACCGACAGGCGCCGGGGCGGCGGAGCCGTTGGGGGCACCTGTCGACGGACGGAACCGTAGGCGTGGAAGGGAGCGGTGTGATGTCTCCTTCCTGATAACAGTGGTTATCAGGTCAGTTGACGATAGCGAAGTGATCATTCGAGGCGGGGGGAGTGCAGGTTCACCCGCCTCGATGATCAGTTGGTTCGCTCCCTCGCCTCACCGGTCCGTCTGTCCAATTCGGCGTCCAGCGCGGCCTGCTCGCGCACACCGGGGTCGTAGCCGTTCCACTCCCGCAGAGCGGCGCGTACCTGCTCGTACTCCGCCCAGACGGTCTTGCCCGGGCCGTCCGGGCGCGGGTGCCAGCCCCAGCGGGTCGCGAGCTGCGACACGAGGAGCAGTCCGCGGCCGCTCTCCTCGACGCCGGCGGCGCTCTCCGGGAGGGCGGGGCGGCGGGGGTGGCGTTCGGTGCGGGTGTCGGTGACCTCGACGCGTACGGCGCGGCCGTCGGGGGTTGTGTGGAGGCGGAGGTGGAAGTCCCGGCCGGGGACGTGGCCGTGGCTCACGGCGTTCGCGGCGAGTTCGGCGACGATCAGCACGATCGCGTCGTGCGGGTCGGTGCCGTACGGGATGCCCCACGCGTCCAGGCGGACGGCCACGAGGCGGCGGGCGAGACGGGCGCCGCGCGGTGTGGAGGTGAAGCGCATCTCGAAGGCGGGGCCCGGTGGCGAGGACGTCTTCAAGGGGGTGCAGGGGGTGGCGGGTTGGGTGATGTCGGTGGGATTGATGGGTTTCGTCGTCACGCCCCTCACGGTCCCGCCGGTCGCGTAGCGTGACCAGTGGTGACGCAGCGACAGGGGGCGGCTGTACCCGTGTTGTACGCGCGTGTCGGAGCTGCGCGCCGTGACGGCGTCCCTTGCGGGGGCGTTGAGCGAGAGAAGGCGGTGGTGGACATGGCGGAGCGCACGGGTGCGGAGGCCGGGGCCGAGGTGGTTCCCGGGGAGCGTGAGCACGGCGAGGGCGACGGCGGCGGTGCGGGTGCGGCGCCAGTCGTGAGTCTCGGGGACGGGTGGGAGAGTGACGGCGGGGCCGGGCGGCGGCCGGAGGACGAGGCCGGGCGGGGTGTCGTGGTCGCGTTCGGGCAGACCATGAAGACGCTGCGGGTGCGGGAGGGGCTGGAGCGCGAGGAGTTCGGCCGGCGGCTCGGGTACTCGGCGTCCACCATCGCGTCGTTCGAGCAGGGGCGGAGGATTCCGACGCCCCGGACGATCGAGCGGGCGGATGAGGTGCTGGGGGCGGGCGGGTTGCTGTGCCTGTGGAAGGAGCAGGTGGAGCGGGCTCAGTATCCGGGGTTCTTCCAGGGGATGGCGGTGCTGGAGAAGGAGGCCGTTGAGCTGGTCTCGTACGACACCCTCGTGGTCAAGGGCCTGCTTCAGACTGAGGAGTACATGAGAGCGCTGCTGGGAATGCGGCGACCGGTCCTGGACCCGGAGACCATCGAGCAGCGAGTGGCGGCACGACTGGTTCGGCAAGAGATCTTCGACCGCTGGCCTGCGCCGTTGCTGAGCTTCGTGATGGACGAGTCGGTGTTGCGGCGTCCGTACGGGGGAAGAGACGTGCTGCGCGGGCAGTTGGAGCACCTGCTCCTGATGGGCCAGAAACCGAACGTCGTCATCCAGATCATGCCCCTCTCCTGCGAGGAAAGTGCTGGCGTCGATGGGCCGTTCACGATCGTCACACGCAAGGACGGCAAAAAGTTCGTGTACGCCGAGGCCCAGGGAACCAGCGCTCTGCAGACGGACCCGGAACAGACGACCCTCACCGCCGCCCGCTATGGGATCATCCGATCACAGGCTCTCACTGCGCGAGAGTCACTGAAGTTCATCGAAGGGGTGCTGGGATCGCTATGAACAACGCTGAGTCCTCGACCGCCGCGTCCGGCCTCGCCTGGTTCAAGAGCAGTTACAGCGGAGCCGAGGGCGGCGATTGCGTAGAGGTCGCGGCTGCTGCGGCAGTTGTGCACGTCCGGGACTCGAAGGCTGAGGCCGGCCCCGTACTCACCGTCTCCCGTGAGGCATGGGCAAGCCTCATCGGGTTGGCCTTGTCGGAACGGCACGTCTGAGGCTGGGCCGCAGCTGACGCATCCGGGCTCACGATGGCCCGGATGCGCCAGCTGAGGGTTCCCTACTTGGAGGCAGCGTCGTCCCCATCGGACCGTTCGACGTAGTCCGTGGCGGAGGGCTCGCGCTCCAGCACGACCTCGAAGTCGTCGACCCGCGGGGCGGGTTTCGACATGTCCAGCCCGGCGAGGTGGTTCTTCAGCTTCTTCGCCATGGGGCGGAAGGTCGCGAACGTGAGACCGCCGGAAACGACGGCGCCGACGACGGGGACCGCCTTGGAGACGGCCCTTGCGAAGGTCTGCTTCGTCATCTCCTTACCGAGGTGACCCGCGACCTTCTTCACGAGGGGGTAGATGAAGCCCTTCGTGAGCGCCTTCTGGGGAAGCTTCTTGGCGACCTGCTTCGACATCGCCTCCGCGACCTTCCCGACAGCGGTGTTCGCCGAATGGGCACCGAACATCACGCCGACGAAGAGTGTGAGCACTCCCTCGGTCGCGTCGTCCATGTCGTCGCCGTCTCCGGAGAACAGGTCGGGCCAGCTGTAGAGGTAGGCGAGCTTCTGCGCGGTGCGCAGCATGTGGCCCAGGTACTGCGCCAGGTCGGCGGGGACCGTGACGGGAAGGAAGACCAGGCCGGGCAGTCCGGCAGCCGCGGAAGCTGCGCTGACCTTGGCGGTCTCGTACTTGATGGAGTCGTTGGCAGCCTTCTCCAGAATGTCGAGGGGGATACCCGCCGCTGCCGGGGTCTCTTTGATCGCTTCTTTGATCTGCTCTTCGGAGCAATGGCGGGACAACGCCTTCCGAAGGTACGCCTCCCTGTCGATACGCACACCCGGAAGTTTCGCCGCAGCGATCAGCACTGAGGAGAAGTACGACCCCGGGTCTTCGATCTCTTTACCCGCCATGAAATGAACCTGTCCTTCCGGGAGGGACTACCTCCCTGCATGTCTTCAAAGTTCCGGTGAGTCGGTGAGCAGCCCTCGCTCAGGCGCGAGGGGTTGTGGGCGGAGAGCTCAGCCGCCGGCCTCTCCGCTGGTGGACCACTCGTTGGCGAAGTGCTCCATCTGGCGGAGGACCAGGTCGATGGCCTCCTTCTGCTGGTCCGGCGGGTACTTGTTGCGGGCCAGGAGGCGCTTGATGGTGCTGCGCAGGCGGGCGCGGACGGACTCGCGGGCGATCCAGTCGGGCTTGAGCTGGCGGCGGACCTCGGCGACCAGTTCGCGGGCGATGCCCGCCAGGACCTCGTCGCCCATCAGGGAGCGGGCCGTGCCGTGGTCGGCGACGGCGTCGTAGAAGGCGAGTTCGCGCCAGTCCAGGGGCGGAGCGAACTTCTCCCCCCGGTTCGCGTCGGCCATGACGTCCTTGGCCATCTCGACGAGCTTGGCGATGAGTTCGGCGCTGGTGTACTGCTGGCGCATGTAGCGCACCATCAGGTCCTGGAGACGCTCGGAGAACGTGGTCTGCCGGACGATGTTGTGCCGGGTGACCTCGCGCATCTTCCGCTCGACGAGGCGCCGCAGCGCCTCGGCCGCCAGGTGCGGGGTGTCGCTCTGCTGGAGCTGGGCGACGAGCGCGTCGGTGAGGTGGGTGAGGTCGGCGGTCTCCAGTCCGGCCTCGGCGAACAGGTCCGTCACTCCGCCCGTCTCCACGACGGACGACGTGAGCTGGGAGAGGTACAGCTCGACGTCGCGGGCCACCGGGAGACCGCGTGCCTCGCGCTCCATGGCGTCCAGCTTGGCCATGTAGGCGCGGACCTCGACGAAGAACTGGATGTGCCGCTTCCAGGCCGGCGTGTCCGCGAACCGCTCCCCCACCTCCTTCGAGCTGCCCGCCAGCGCCCAGAAGCGCTCCAGCCGGTAGGCGTGGTCGCGGAAGCGGCGGCCCAAGGTCTGGCGCGGGTCGTCGAGCTGGTCGGGGTCATTGCCCTTTGTGCGGGGGTCGCGCAGGTGGTTGGCGGTCTTCAGAGCCGCGTCGACGAAGGCACGGGGGCCGGGGCGGTCTAGCAGGGTTTCCCACTCGAAGCCGCGCAGGATGCCGGTGAGGATGTCGTACTCGTTGCGCAGCTCGTCCAGCGCGCGTTCGACGTCCTGGCCGAGGGTGCGGTCGCGCTGGTCGGCTTCGGTGTACTCGGCGATGGCCCGCTGGAGGTTCTCCGTCAGCGGGGCGTAGCCGACGAGGAGGCCGTCCTCCTTGCCGCGGAAGCGACGGTTGACGCGGGCCAGGGCCTGCATCAGGTTGGCGCCCTTGAGCGGTCGGTCCAGGTACATGGTGTGGATCGGCGGGGCGTCGAAGCCGGTCAGCAGCATGTTGTTGACGATGAGCAGTTCCAGCTCGTCGTCGGGGTCCTTGGCACGGTTGATGACGGCCTTGCGGCGGCTGTCGGTCAGGGCGTGGGCGAGCAGCGCGTCCGAGTCCTTGCGGGAGTTCGAGGAGAAGACGATCTTCATCGTGCCCTTCTCGAACTCGTCGCTGTGCCACTCGGGGCGCAGTTCGCGCAGTGCGTCGTAGACGCGGACGCAGATCTCGCGGGTCGCGCACACCACCATCGCCTTGCCGGGCGCCCCGCCCGACTCGGAGGCACCGACGAACGGCTTCATCCGCTCCCGGCGGGCCTCCCAGTGCTCCACCAGGTCGGCCGCGAGGTCGCGTATGCGGGCCGGCGCGCCGTACATGGCGTTCATCGTCGCCACGGCCTGTTCGACGCGGCGGCGCTCGGTGTCGTCGAGGCCGTCGGTGATCCGGTCGGCCTCCTCGTCGATGGTGGTCGGGTCGACGTCACGGTCCAGGACGAGCTGGATCACGCGGCTCTCGTGGTAGACCTTCACGGTCGCGCCGTCGTCGGCGGCCCGCTTGAGGTCGTAGACGTCGATGTAGTCGCCGAACACCTCGCGGGTGTTGCGGTCGGCCTCCGAGATCGGCGTGCCGGTGAAGGCGAGCAGCGTGGCGTGCGGGAGCGCGTCGCGCAGGTGACGGGCGAGACCGTTGAGGTCGTCGTAGTGGCTGCGGTGCGCCTCGTCGACGATCACGACGATGTTCCGGCGGTCGGAGAGCATCGGGTGGTCGGTGCCCGACTCCCGTTCCTCCTTGGTCTTGCCGAACTTCTGGAGCGTGGTGAAGAGGATCCCTCCCGTCCTCTTCGCCGCGAGCTCCTCTCGCAGTTCGGCACGGGTGACGACCTGCTTGGGCGTCTCCGGGAGGATCTCGCTCTCCTGGAACGTCGAGTAGAGCTGGTCGTCGAGGTCGGTGCGGTCGGTGACGACCACGACGGTGGGGTTCAGCAGGGCCGGGTCCCGCATCACCATGGTCGTGGTGAGGACCATCTCCTCCGACTTGCCGGACCCTTGGGTGTGCCAGACGACGCCGGCCTTGCCGTCGCTCGCCGATGCGGTGCGGACGGCGTCGGCGGCGCGGGTGACCGCGTGGTATTGGTGCGGCTTCGCGATCCGCTTCATCCGCTTCGACGGGATGAAGTTGATGAAGGAGTGGATCAGTTCGAGGAAGCGGGACTGGGTGAACAGGCCGTGCAGCGCCAGGTTCTGCCCCGACTCCGAGAAACCGTCGGCGGTCAGCGGGTCGACGCGGGCACCGAACTCGTCCGTGTTCCACGGGGCGAAGTGCTCGTACGGCGTGAACGGCGTGCCGTACTTCGCGGTGATGCCGTCGGAGAGCAGGACGACCGCGTTGTAGCGGAAGGCGGTCGGGAACTCCTGGACGTACCGTGCCACCTGGGCGTGGGCGGTCTGGAGCGTCGCGTCCTCGTCGCCGGCGCGCTTCAGCTCGATGGCGGCGAGGGGCAGGCCGTTGACGTACAGGATGACGTCGAAGCGGCGGTTCCTGTCGCCGTCGATCACCGTGACCTGGTTCAGGGCGCGGTAGGTGTTCGCGTCCGGGTCGTCCAGGTCGAGGAGGCGGATGGTGGGGTTGTGCTCGGCGCCGTGGGAGTCGGTGTAGGTGACCGAGCGTATGCCGGTGGTGAGGTGGCGGTGGGCGGCCCGGTTCTCCTCGTAGGTGTCCTGGGAGCCGGGGGTGGCGGCGGTCGCCACAGCATCGTGGACGGCGTCCGGGGGCAGGTCCGGGTTCAGACGCTCGATGGCCTCCTGGAGGTCCGGGTAGAGGATCAGGTCGTCCCAGGACTTCCGGTGGTCGGAGCCGGGCGCGAACGCGTTACCGGAGGCCGGTTGCCAGGCCAACTCAGCTAGCTCGTCGAGAGCGAGGATCTCCCAGTCGGCCTCGGTGGGGCGACGGTGGGTTCTGTCGTCGGGCTCGTTTCCGTCGTGGGGCGTCGTCATGTGGCGTCCTCGACAATCTTCTCGGCGTCCTTGACGCGGAGGCGGCCGGACATGAGTTGGGGGATGAGGGTGTCCCGGAGGGCCGTGAGAGCGCGGTTCTCGTCCTGCCGAAATCGCACGGTCTCCCACAGCGGATCGACCAAGGCCTCGAGACGGTGGAGAGCCGCTTCGGAGGGGATTCGCAACCGAAGCTGCTGAAGATTGCGCATGTTGAGCTTGGGCTGTACCGCACCGGTCACGAGAGAGGTCACGTTCGGAATCCGCAACGTGACAGCGAGCAACTCCGTGGAAATCCGCGTGCCGGTGAGGACGTGAGCATGATTGTTGACCCAGAAATCACCCCAGACGTACTGCACTACGGGGCGACCGTCGTCCGTCGCCACGGTGCCGTCCTCCCCGACCAGAACGTGCGGACCGCTGAACAGGAAGTCCTTGACATGGTCAACTACCCCGGCGGCCCCGTAGTAGGGATAGGGACCCGGAATTTCGGATCTTTCACGTGACGAAAGAGGAACCCTCTTCTTGTTATGGAAGAGAGCGACGTCCGACAGAGGCACTTCGGTAGCCTCCAGTGAGGTCGCACCTTCGAGGTGCGCCAGCATCAGGCCCTGCGCCGTATCCACGATGCGCTCGTTGACGGCAATCTTGTCATCCAGCGCCCCGAGCAGAGCGACCACACCGCGCTGCTCGTCAAGTGGCGGGTGGGGGACCTTGAAGGACTTGACGGTTGCTACCGGCTGAACCAGACCGGGCACCCCAACAGTGGATACATGCTGCAAGATCTCCCGTTGCCCGGATGGGGAAGTAAGCCAGTAGTAGTAAAATTCAGGAACAGCCTTACTGGGATTCAGTCGCGCTTTCACCTGGCTCGTCGAAAGTACATACCGATCATATCGCGGGGATCGTGGGATCATCGAGACTTGACCAATAGTTCCGCGATGAGTGATAACCAGGTCACCCGGAGCCAGGTTTGCCCCAGGAAGGCTGTCGGCCTTCGCTTGTGTAATAAACACGAAGTCGTCATCGTGAAATCGACCCGCCCCAAGGTTCACCCCGCGCACCAGCGGGACACCGTTGGCAACGTAGTCATTCTTGGTATAGGCCGACCCATACGGCTTTGAAATGGAACTTTTCTCGTCAGCGGAAATTTCCTCAAGCCGAACCGTGCCCCACTCAGACATAAAGCCTCCCCAACTGCTCCCGCACCGTCTTCTCCAGCTCCGCCGACTTGTTGAACAGCTCGTACAGCTCCTCCGTCAGCTTGCTGATCCGCTCGGCAACAACCTCGGCGTCCTCTTCCTCCGCCTCAATGGCCCCCACGTACCGCCCCGGCGTCAGCACGTACCCGTGCTCCCGCACCTTCTCCAGGTCCGCCGAGTAGCAGAAGCCCGGAACGTCCTCGTACGTCAGCCCAGTCTCACGCGCCGACGCTGTACCCCGCCAAGCGTGATACGCGTCGGCGATCCTCTTGAGGTCGGCCTCCGCGAACACACGCTCCGTGCGGTCGGCCATCTCGCCCATCCCCCGGGCGTCGATGAAGAGGATCTCGCCCCGCCGATCGTCCAACCGCCTTGCGCCCTGCGGCGACTTGTCCTTAGACAGGAACCACAGGCACGCCGGGATCTGCGTCGTCCGGAAAAGTTGCGAAGGCAGCGCGACCATGCAGGCCACCAGGTCGGCCTCGATCAGGGCCTGCCTGATCTCGCCCTCGCCGCTGGACTGAGAGCTCATCGAGCCGTTGGCCAACACGATGCCAGCTGTGCCCCTCTCCCCCAGCTTGGAGATCATGTGCTGGAGCCACGCATAGTTGGCGTTGTTCTTCGGCGGAACCCCGTACTTCCACCTCGGGTCGGTCTCGTCCCTCGCCCAGTCCTTGATGTTGAAGGGCGGGTTGGCCATCACGAAGTCGGCCTTGAGGTCCGCGTGCTTGTCGTCGGCGAAGGTGTCGCCCCAACGGGAGGCGAGGTTGCCGTCGATGCCGTGGATGGCCAGGTTCATCTTTGCAAGGCGCCAGGTGCGCTCGTTCAGTTCCTGGCCGTAGACGGAGATGTCGGCCTTGTGGCCACGCCCCCGGTGCGCCTCGACGAACTTTGCGGCCTGCACGAACATGCCGCCCGAGCCGCACGCCGGGTCGTACACCCGCCCTTCGTACGGCTCCAGGATCTCGACGATGAGCCGGACGACGGAGCTCGGCGTGTAGAACTCACCGCCCCGCTTGCCCTCGGCCCGCGCGAAGTTGCCGAGGAAGTACTCGTACACCTCACCCAGCAGGTCCTGGGCCGGCCTGTCTCCGCTGCCACCGAAGCGCGCGTCGCTGATCAGGTCGACGAGTTCACCCAGCCGCTTCTGGTCGACGCGGTCCTGGTTGAAGATCTTGGGGAGGACGCCGGTGAGGGCGGCGTTCTCCCGCATGATCGCGTCCATCGCCTCGTCCAGGAGCTTGCCGACGCCCTGTGCCTTGGCATGGGTGGCGATCCAGGACCAGCGGGCCGTCTCCGGGACCCAGAAGACATGGGCGCCGGTGTACTCGTCGCGGTCCTCCAGGAAGTCGCCGATCTGGTCCTCGGAGATGCCGTCCTCGGCAAGTTCCTTGGCGAGCTCGGTGCGGCGCTCCTCGAAGGCGTCCGAGACGTACTTCAGGAAGATCAGACCGAGCACGAACTCCTTGTACTGCGCGGCGTCGATGGAGCCGCGCAGCTTGTCGGCCGCCTTCCAGAGGATGTCCTGGATCTCCTTGGCGGTGGAGGCGCTGAACAGCTCCGCCTGGTCGGCGGGCTTGCCTTTGCTTGCAACCATCGAGTGGGCCGTCTCCTTCAGTGGGTGTCGGTGTGCGGAAGTGGCTGGATGGTGAGCGTGCCGTCGGTCATGCCGGCCGCCATCACGCGGGTCAGGTCGTCGAGCACGGCCGTCTGTTCGCGCAGTAACGCCGCCCGGCTCTCGATCTCGGCGAGGACGGCCTCGTACAGGTCGGCCTCGGCGCTGCTCAGGTCGGGGACGACCAGGTCCTCGATGCTGCGGGACGCGCGCACGGCGCCGCTGGTGCGGGCGTGCTCCCCCGCCGCCGCGCGCAGCAGCGCGGCCAGCGCCCGGGGTCGTACCGGCGGGTCCGCGTCAGGGTGGACGCGCAGGATGCGGGCCGGGGCCGCGACCAGCGAGAGGCCCTCCACGTCGACGTACACGCCGAAGTGCGGGTGGGCGGTGACCACAAGATCCCCGGGCTCGGTGAACTGGGCGTGCTCGTAGGCCGTGAGGAGGATGCCCCGGTCGATGCGGCGGTCGCCGATGCGGGCGGTGCCGAGGATCTCCTCGGGGGTGAGGACCGTGTAGTGGCCCTCGGGGGTGAGGTGTTCGGGGGCGAAGCGGTGGCCGGGGCGGCGGCGCAGGCGGCGGGCGCGCAGGAGGCGGCCGACGGTCGTACGGCGGACCGGCTGGTTCTCGGGGCGCAGTTCCGCCTGGGCGTGCAGCCGGAGCTCGCCGGCCCGCGCACGTTCGTGGAGCTCACCCAGGCGACGCTCCAGGTCCGCGATGACCGCCGGGCGTTCCACCACCGTCCGCAGGTGCCGGGAGGCGGGCGTGCGGTGCTGCGGGGTGAACGCGGCACCGGGGCTGCCGTCCAGGTCGGTGCCGTGGACGATGGCGGCGTGGCGCGGTTCGTGGCGCCGGTCGGAGGTCCATCCCGAGGCACGCCAGATGGCGATGTCCTCGGCGAGTGCGTCGAGGACGGGCTCGGTCAGCGGCCGGGCGGAGTAGTCCGCGAGGAGAACGAGACCCGTGCGCTGTTCCTCGGGGACGCGGGCGAGGATCCAGACCGCCGTGCGGTAGCCGGGGCGGTAGGCGTAGGCGCCGTCGGGGAGGCTGATCGCCGCCTTGAGTAAACCGGGCTTGAGGAAGGAACGGCGCAGGCGGTCGGCGTCGCCGTGCCGGGCGAGGGGGCCGGTGAGGACGTCGGCGGGGCCGAGGACGACGGCGGTGGCTCCGGTGTCGAGGTAGTCGGTGAGGGCGGCGATCTGGTCCAGGACCGCCTTCGCGTCGCGGGTCTCGGCGGCCTCGTAGGGCAGGGCGCAGACGAGGAGGTGCGGGTAGCCCCACTCGTCGGCGGTCAGTTCCTCGCCCTCGACGACGTCGAGCCGGAACTCGTACACCCCGCGCACCAGCATCCGCCGGCGGATCAGGCGCACGCGGGCCGGGTCGGGGTCGGCGGCGAGGTAGACGTGGCCGGAGTCCTCGGCGGCACGGTCGTGGAGGGCTGCCGGGAGGTCACCGGAGCAGGCGTGCGGGACGGCGATCACCGCGCCCTCGTCGAGGGTGTCGACCCCGGAGAGGGAGGCGAGGGCGCGGACCACGGCGGGGGTGGGCCCGTCGGCGGCCGGGTCGTGGGAGCCGAGGCGGGGGCGGGCCTGGAGGATCCAGTCGAAGGCCTCGGCGGGGTTGTAGGCGGCGTCGATCAGTTCGTCGGCGAGGTGGGCGAGGGCCGGGCCGGTGCGGTCGGGGTCGGGCAGGGACCGCAGCTCGGAGAGGAGGAAGCGGTCGTCGGGGTCGAGGTCGGCGGCCCGCTCCAGGAGCGTGTGCCAGGGGCGGCCGTCGGCGACGGGGGCGTCGAGCTGCTGGTGCAGGCAGACCAGGGAGGTCAGCGCGCCGAGCAGGACGGACGCGGACAGGGCCGGGGTGCGCCAGGCGGCCAGGGTGTGCAGGGCGAGCTCGGCGCGGAGCCGGCGGGCGTCGGTGTTGCCGCGGCCGGTGGAGGCGAGCCAGTCGACGACGGCGCGGGCGTCGAAGAGCGGACGTCCGTCCTCGTGGGTCACGGGCGCGGGGAAGTCGGGGTGGCGGCGGGCCCAGGTGGTGGGGACCGGGCGCTTGACCTGGGCGAGGGCGGCGATCTCGGCGTAGGTGATCCGCCAGGCCGGGGTTTCGGGCAGGATGGCGGAGGGCGTCCGCGCGGTCGTGTGCGTCGTCATCGGACGTGTCCCCCCTCTCCCCCGGGTCACCGAGGCCGGCTTCCCCGCCTCGCGGTCCACCCCTCTTCGGTGGGGCGGACGTCAGCAATCTACAGCGAGGCCGGAACCCAGAGGAAAACCCACCTGATAATACGGGTTATCAGTGATCTCCTCACCGCATCACCGGAACGGCGGGCACCTTGTGACCACCAAGCGCCACGACGCCGAACCGGAGGACCACCGCGATGAGCCACCCGCCCTCGACCCCGCCCAGCACCCCGGGGCCCGCCGGTTCCGGGAACGCGCCGAGCTGGGGCGCCGTACCGCCGATGCCGGTCCCGCCGGCCGGTGCCGGGCTGCCTCCGACGGGCGTACCGACGGGGCCGAAGCCGTCGCGCCGCAAGGCCTGGCTCACCCACGGCGCGACCGCACTCGTCGCCCTCGTGATCGGCGCGGGCATCGGCGGCGACGGGGAGTCCGGCGGCAAGGACGACTCCGCCGCTCCCGCCCCGGCCGTCACCGTCACCGAGACCGCGGCCGCGCCCGCCGAGGCCGGTGAACCGGAGCCGGCCGTCACGGTCACCGAGGAGGTCACCGTCACGCCGAAGCCGGCCAAGAAGCCCGGAGCGGCCACCACGGTCGAGGGCGACGGCCAGTACCTCGTCGGCGAGGACATGCAGGCCGGCACCTACAAGACCGCCGGGCCCGACAAGGGCGGCGTCATCGAGAACTGCTACTGGGCGCGCACCAAGAACGCCTCCGGGGAGTTCGACGCGATCATCGCCAACGCGAACCTCCAGGGCCAGGGCCGGGTGACGGTCAACAAGGGCGAGTACTTCGAGACCAACGGCTGCCAGGAGTGGACCAAGGTCGGCTGACCGGCCGCCGCACACGCCGCCGCGCTCGTGGGGGGACGCGGCGGACCCGGGGGGGGGGGGGGGGGGGGGGGGGGGGGGGGCGCGGGCCCCCCCCCCCCCCCCCCCCCGGTGGTTCAGCCCGTCACGACAGCGGCGGGTACGCGTTCTTCATCAGCTCCTGGAACTGGGCGGAGAACCAGTGCCCGGAGATCGGGGCGTTGTCCAGCGCTCCCGACATGTTGTTGTCGTTGCGCGGGTTGCCGGTGTACGTCGGGTCGCACATCCGGTCGAAGCCCTTGCCCTCGTCGTTGTCGATGACCTCGCTGGCCCCGTCGGACTCACCCGGGGGCTTCATCCACACGTAGGCGTCGATCCCGGCCTCCGGGGAGGCCTGCGGCCGCTCACCGAGGCCGGCTCCCGACTGGTTGCACCAGTTGCCCGTGTTGAACCGGCGGTCGTAGCGGCCGCCGTCGACGTAGGTGTCCACGCTGGTCGTGGCGCCGGGTCCGGTGGGCCGGTTCGCGCCGCCCCAGCCGTTGCGCGAGGTGTCGATCAGCATGCCGATGCCCGAGTCGAAGCCGATCGAGACCAACTGGTCGCGCAGTGCCTGGGCGTACGACAGCTCGTCGACGTAGCGGTTCCAGCTGACCCACTTCGACTCGCGCACCGACTTGCCGGCCACGTTGTCGCCGATGGAGAAGTGGTCCTCCTTCAGCGCGCTGTAGTTGGCCGTGTTGGCGATGAAGCCGTGCACGTCGGCGACGGTCGCCCCCTCGGCGGTCGCGGCCTGCTTGAACATGTCGGCGGAGGCGCCGAAGTTGTCGTCCCAGCCCAGCCAGCCGTGGTGACCGGCGTCCACGTAGTTGTAGACGTTGGGCACGTCGCCGAGCTTGTTCAGGGCGTAGCCGACGCCCTTCACGTAGTTGCCGTTGGCCTTCATCACGTCGCAGTTGGGCGTGGCGGTGGGCCGCGGGGAGACGTTGGTGACCAGGTTCGGCAGGGAGTCGATCTCGACCGTGGTGACGATCCGCAGGTCGGCGTACTTCGAGTCGGCGAGGATGTCCTTGATCGGGTCGATGTACTGCGTCTTGTACTTGTCGATCTCCGTCGGGCCGAGCTCGCCGTTGGAGGCGAGGGCGGCGCAGTCACGGCCGGGCAGGTTGTAGATGACCAGCTGGATGACGAGCTCGCCGGAACCCTTCTGCCGCAGGGCCTCGTCGAGGTGGTCGCGCAGGCCCATGCCGCCGTTGACGCCGTTGATGGCGGCGGTGCGGTCCAGCCAGACACCGGTGGGCTGGTTCGCGATGCGGCTGCCGCCGGGCTCGGCGGCGGCCTTCTCGGACCACTCGGGGTTCACGTACACCTTGGCGCCGTCGTAGGGGTTGTTCACCCGGTTGCCGGGCGGGTCCGGCGGCGGGTCGGTGGGGCCGCCGCCGGAGTCGACGTTGCAGGTCACGCCGTCGAGGGTGAAGGTGGCGGGGACGGCGTTGCTGCCGCTGTAGGTGCCCTGGAAGCCGAAGGAGGTCGAACCCCCGGTGGCGAGGGTGCCGTTGTAGGACTCGTTGGCGGCGGTGACGTTCGCGCCGGACTGGCTCACCTTGGCGTTCCAGCCGCTGGTGACCTTCTGGTTTCCGGCGTAGGACCACTTCAGCGACCACGACGACTTGGCGGCGCTGTTGTTGGTGATCGTCACGGACGCGGTGAAGCCGGAGCCCCAGTCGTTCTGCACCTTGTAGTCCACGGTGCAGGGGACGGCGGCTGCCGCGCCGGCGGCGCCGGGGACTGCGGCGATCGCCGTCCCGGTGGCGCCGGCGACCAGCGCCATGGCGGCGAGAAGCGCGGTTCTGGTGCGACTCATCGTGCGGGTTTCCTATCCGTAGGGGGCTGTCCTTCTTGGGCGCGCGCAGACGATCGCGCGGCCTGGTGCCTCACGGGTGGGGATGCCGTCCGGACCTGATGGGGGGCAGGCCCGCGGTGCCGGCCGGGAGTCTCCGGGCGGCAGGGACGGCACATGGATCCCACGGGAACGAGCGACCCCGCGTCAGGTGCTCCACACGTGCACGGGGGTGGCTAAAAGTACTGAACGCGGGGGGTGGCGCATCGAGCGACTCCTTGCAGCTCGGACGCGTCGTGACGGACGCGTCGACTGATGGAACCGCTCCCACTGGTGCACATGAAGCTAGCGCCAAGTGACGGTAAAGAACAGAGGGTCAACCGACTTTCACGCAAGTTCAACCGTCGAATGTTTTCGATTCGCCACAAGGCTTGACCGCCCCCCACCCCATCCTCACTATGGGAGCGCTCCCACTGGTTCAAGGCTTGACATGTCCGAGTCGCAGGAGGAACCAGCACCATGCATCCCCCACCCAGGAGACGCAGAGGCTTACGGCGGTTGCTGACGGCCGTCGCCGCTGCTCTCGCGCTTCCGCTGACGATGCTCTCGACCGGCTCGGCTCCCGCTCAGGCGGCGGCCGTCCAGTGCAGCGTCGACTACAAGACGAACGACTGGGGTTCCGGATTCACCGTGGATCTGACCCTCACCAACCGCGGTTCGGACGCCATCGACGGCTGGACCCTGACGTACGACTACGCGGGCAACCAGAAACTCTCGAACGGTTGGAACGGCAGCTGGTCGCAGTCCGGCAAGACCGTCACCGTGAAGGACGCCGGGTACAACGCCAAGATCGCCGCCGGCGCCGCCGTCACGACCGGCGGCCAGTTCACCTACAGCGGCAGCAACGCCGCTCCCACGTCGTTCGCCATCAACGGCACCCCCTGCGTCGGGGCACACCAGCCGCCGATCACCGTGCTGACCAGCCCGGAGGCCGGCGCCGTCTACACGCAGGGCGAGACGATCCCGCTCGCCGCCACCGCGGCGGCGGCCGACCAGGCCACCATCACCAAGGTGGAGTTCTACGACGACACCGAGCTGCTGGGCTCCGACACCAGCGCGCCCTTCGCGCTCTCCGTCGGTGGTTTGACCGTGGGCAGTCATTCGCTGGTGGCGAAGGCGTACGACAGCATGGGCGCCTCCGCCGACTCGACCCCGGTCGGCATCACGGTCGCCTCGGGTCCCGCCGTGGTGGCCACGCCGTCCCAGCTCGGCGTCCAGCAGGGCGAGTCGGGCTCGTACGAGGTGAAGCTGTCCAAGCAGCCGGCCTCGAACGTGACCGTCACGACGAGCCGGGCGAGCGGCAACTCGGGACTGTCGGTCTCCGCCGGCGGGTCGCTCACCTTCACGCCGTCGAACTGGAACACCGCGCAGGAGGTGACGATCGCCGCCGACTCCTCGGGCAGTGGCTCGGCGGTCTTCGAGTCCTCGGCACCGGGCCACGCCAAGGCGGCGGTCACGGTGACGCAGCTGGGCGCCCAGAAGACGTACGACGCGCGCTTCCTGGAGCTGTACGGGAAGATCACCGACCCGGCGAACGGCTACTTCTCGCCGGAGGGCATCCCGTACCACTCGGTCGAGACGCTGATCGTCGAGGCGCCTGACCACGGTCACGAGACCACCTCGGAGGCGTACAGCTACCTGCTGTGGCTCCAGGCGACGTACGGCAGGGTGACCGGTGACTGGTCCAAGTTCAACGAGGCCTGGGAGATCATGGAGAAGTACATGATCCCGACCCACGCCGACCAGTCGACCAGCTCCTTCTACAACGCCTCGAAGCCGGCGACGTACGCACCCGAGCACGACACCCCCAACGAGTACCCGTCACAGCTCGACTCCAACGTCTCGGTCGGTCCCGACCCGATCGCGTCCGAGCTGAAATCCGCCTACGGCACGGACGACGTCTACGGCATGCACTGGCTCCAGGACGTCGACAACGTGTACGGCTACGGCAACTCGCCCGGCAAGTGCGAGGCGGGCCCGTCGGACACCGGACCGTCGTACATCAACACCTTCCAGCGCGGCCCGCAGGAGTCGGTCTGGGAGACCGTCCCGCAGCCCACCTGCGACGCCTTCAAGTACGGCGGCAAGAACGGCTACCTGGACCTGTTCACCAAGGACGCGTCCTACGCCAAGCAGTGGAAGTTCACCAACGCCCCGGACGCCGACGCGCGTGCCGTGCAGGCCGCGTACTGGGCGGACCTGTGGGCGAAGGACCAGGGCAAGGGCTCCCAGGTCTCCGCGACGGTCGCCAAGGCCGCGAAGATGGGTGACTACCTGCGCTACGCCATGTACGACAAGTACTTCAAGAAGATCGGCAACTGCACCAGCCCGTCCTGCCCGGCCGGCACCGGCAAGGACGCCTCGCACTACCTGCTCTCCTGGTACTACGCCTGGGGCGGCGCCACCGACTCCTCCGCGGGCTGGGCCTGGCGCATCGGCTCCAGCCACGCGCACGGCGGCTACCAGAACCCGTTCGCCGCGTACGCGCTGAGCGAGTACGCGCCGATGAAGCCGAAGTCGGCGACGGGCGCGGACGACTGGGGCAAGTCGATGCAGCGGCAGCTGGAGTTCTACCGCTGGCTGCAGTCCGACGAAGGAGCCATCGCGGGCGGCGCGACCAACAGCTGGGCAGGCCGGTACGCCACCCCGCCGTCCGGCACACCGACCTTCTACGGCATGCACTACGACGAGAAGCCGGTCTACCACGACCCGCCGTCGAACCAGTGGTTCGGCTTCCAGGCGTGGTCGATGGAGCGGGTGGCCGAGCTGTACCAGCAGACCGGCAACGCGCTCGCCAAGTCCGTACTCGACAAGTGGGTGGACTGGGCGCTGTCCGAGACCACGGTCAACCCCGACGGCTCCTTCCGGATCCCCGCCACGCTGCAGTGGTCGGGCAAGCCCGACACCTGGAACGCGTCGTCGCCCGGCGCCAACAGCGGGCTGCGCGTCAGTGTCACCGACTACTCCAACGACGTGGGTGTGGCCGGAGCCTACGCCAGGACGCTGACGTACTACGCCGACCGCTCGGGCGACGCGGAGGCCGCGTCCACGGCCAAGGCGCTGCTGGACGGCATGTGGGAGAACAACCAGGACGCGCTCGGCATCGCCGTCCCGGAGACCCGCGCCGACTACAACCGCTTCGACGACCCGGTCCACGTCCCGAACGGCTGGACCGGCACCATGCCCAACGGCGACACGATCGACTCGTCGTCGACGTTCGAGTCGATCCGCTCCTTCTACCAGGACGACCCGGCGTGGTCGAAGATCGAGTCCTACCTGGCGGGCGGCGCCGCGCCCACCTTCACGTACCACCGGTTCTGGGCCCAGGCCGACATCGCCCTGGCCATGGGCTCGTACGCGGAGCTTCTCGAATAGCCCCCGCCGACGCTCCGCGTACCGGTCCCGGCACCTGACGCCGGGGCCACAAACGGCCGGGCGGTCCCACGCGCACACGGTGGGGCCGCCCGGCCCTCGCACGCTCTCCCCACTCCACCTCCCCCCAAGAGGAAGGAACCCCCGTGCGAAGAACCCGTGTCCTCACGACCGTGCTCGCGCTGGCGGCCGGTCTGCTCGCGGGCGGCCCGCCCGCCCTGGCCGCCGGCGCCCCCGATCCGGCCACCACGCTCGCCGCCGACACCTACACCTGGAAGAACGCGCGCATCGACGGCGGCGGCTTCGTGCCCGGCATCGTCTTCAACCGCAGTGAGAAGGACCTGGCCTACGCCCGTACCGACATCGGCGGCGCCTACCGCTGGCAGGAGTCCACGAAGACCTGGACCCCGCTGCTCGACTCGGTCGGCTGGGACGACTGGGGGCACACCGGCGTGGTGAGCCTCGCCTCCGACTCCGCCGACCCCGACCGGGTGTACGCGGCGGTCGGCACGTACACCAACGACTGGGACCCGACGAACGGCGCCGTGCTGCGCTCCACCGACCGGGGCGCGAGCTGGAAGAAGGCCGATCTGCCGTTCAAGCTGGGCGGGAACATGCCGGGGCGGGGCATGGGGGAACGGCTGGCGGTCGACCCCCATGACAACGACGTGCTGTACCTGGGCGCGCCCAGCGGCCACGGGCTCTGGCGGTCGACCGACGCGGGCGCCACCTGGTCGGAGGTGACGGCGTTCCCCAACCCGGGGAACTACGCGCAGGATCCGAGTGACACCTCCGGGTACGCGTCCGACAACCAGGGCATCACCTGGGTCACCTTCGACGAGTCGACGGGCAGCGCGGGGTCGGCGACGAAGACGGTCTACGTCGGGGTCGCCGACAAGGAGAACGCGGTCTACCGGTCGACGGACGCGGGCGCGACCTGGCAGCGGATCGCCGGGCAGCCCACCGGACACCTGGCGCACAAGGGTGTCCTGGACGCCGAGAACGGCTATCTGTACCTCGCGTACAGCGACACGGGCGGCCCGTACGACGGCGGCAAGGGCCGGCTGTACCGGTACGCGACGGCGACCGGCACCTGGACGGACATCAGCCCGGTGGCGGAGGCCGACACCTACTACGGCTTCAGCGGCCTGACCGTGGACCGGCAGAACCCGGGCACGGTGATGGCGACGGCGTACAGCTCCTGGTGGCCGGACACGCAGATCTTCCGCTCGACGGACAGCGGCGGCACCTGGACGCAGGCGTGGAGCTACACGTCGTACCCCGACCGCGAGAACCGCTACACGATGGACGTCTCGTCCTCCCCCTGGCTGACCTGGGGCGCGAACCCGTCGCCGCCGGAACAGACGCCGAAGCTGGGCTGGATGACGGAGGCGCTGGAGATCGACCCGTTCGACTCCGACCGGATGATGTACGGGACGGGTGCGACGGTCTACGGCACCCAGAACCTGACGAACTGGGACGACGACACGTCGTTCACCATCACCCCGATGGTGCGGGGCCTGGAGGAGACGGCCGTCAACGACCTGATCTCTCCCCCGTCGGGCGCCCCGCTGATCAGCGCGCTCGGTGACATCGGCGGCTTCCGGCACACGGACCTGACCAAGGTGCCGTCGATGATGTTCACCCAGCCGAACTTCACCTCGACGACCAGTCTCGACTTCGCCGAGTCCGACCCGAACACGGTGGTACGGGCCGGCAACCTGGACTCCGGGCCGCACATCGCGTTCTCGACCGACAACGGCGCCAACTGGTTCGCGGGAACGGACCCTTCGGGCGTGAGCGGAGGCGGGACGGTCGCGGCGGCGGCCGACGGCAGCCGGTTCGTGTGGAGCCCGCAGGGCGCGGGCGTGCATCACGCGACCGGGTTCGGCACGTCCTGGTCGGCGTCGAGCGGCATCCCGGCGGGGGCGGTCGTGGAATCCGACCGGGTGGACCCGAAGACGTTCTACGGGTTCAAGTCCGGGAAGTTCTACGTCAGTACGGACGGCGGCGCGACGTTCACTGCCTCGTCCGCGACGGGGCTTCCGGCCGGTGACAGCGTGCGCTTCAAGGCACTCCCGGGTGTGAAGGGCGACGTGTGGCTGGCCGGCGGGGCGAGCGACGGGGCGTACGGCCTGTGGCACTCCACGGACTCGGGCGCGACCTTCACCAAGCTGTCGAACGTCGACGAGGCCGACACCGTCGGCTTCGGCAAGGCGGCGCCGGGCGCCTCGTACCAGACCCTCTTCACCAGCGCGGAGATCGGCGGTGTACGCGGCGTCTTCCGCTCCACGGACCGGGGCGCGACCTGGACCCGGGTCAACGACGACGCCCACCAGTGGGGCTGGACGGGCGCGGCCATCACCGGTGACCCGCGGGTCTACGGCCGGGTCTACGTGGCGACCAACGGCCGAGGTGTCGTCTACGGCGACACCTCGGACACCGGCGGCGGCACGGACCCGGAAGAGCCCGAGGAGCCCGATCCGTCGGGCGCCTGCGCGGTGACCTACAGGATCACCAACCAGTGGACCGACGGCTTCCAGGCCGACGTCCAGCTCACCAACACGGGCTCGGCCACCTGGAACGGCTGGTCCCTGAACTGGTCCTTCGCCAACGGCCAGAAGATCTCCCAGCTCTGGAACGGGTCACCCACCCAGTCCGGTCCGTCGGTGACGGTACGCAACACCGACTGGAACGGCACGGTGGCGGCGGGCTCGTCGGTCGCCTTCGGCTTCACGGCGACCCGGTCCGCGACGAACACGGCACCGACCGTCTTCGAACTGGGCGGACAGGCCTGCGCGGTTCGCTGAACACGTGGAAAGCCCCCGGCCCGCCCGTACACCGGTACGGGCGGGCCGGGGTCGTGCTCAGGAGGTCCGCTCAGGGGGTGAAGACCGAGGGCCTGGGCGGGGTGGGCATGCCGGCGCCGATGAAGAAGCCGGTGTGCGGGGGCTGGTTGTAGGCGGTGTTCTGCCAGGCCAGGGACGTGCGGTACAGGGTGTCGTGGAGGAGGGTGGTGACGCGGCGGTCCGTGTCGTGGGGGGTGGAGTAGATGCGCAGGTTCTTGTTGTCGCTGGTGCGCCAGACGACCTCCTCGCGCCAGTCGCCCAGGATGTCACCGGACAGGACCGGGGTGGCCTTGGTGCCGTTGTTCGAGGAGACGCCCGAGCCGGTCAGCAGGCGGGTGTCGGAGGACGTGCCGTACTTGTCGATGTGGGTGCCGTCGAGGAGTTCGCGGACCGGGTCGCCGTCCCACCAGGAGAGGAAGTTGGTGGAGGAGGGCTTGCGGCCCTTGGTGCCGCCGCCCTCGTCACGGATGCTGCCGTCGGAGGAGGACCACATCTCCGGGCCGGAGTTGCCCGAGTAGATGTCCCCCGCGACTCCGCGTCCGTTGTCGCAGCAGGCGGAGAGCTTCCAGCGGACCGCGCCGTTCGAGGGGTTGATGTACAGCGCGGCGGGCTGGCTCGTGGACTCGGAGACCTTGTAGTACTCCAGGCCGGACGTCGACGGGTCGAGGTCACCGAGGTGCTGGGCGTCGCCGTGGCCGGTCCTGGTGGTCCACAGGCCGTTGCCGTTGTCGTCGACGGCCATCGCGCCGTAGACGATCTCGTCCCGGCCGTCGTTGTCGACGTCGCCGACGGAGAGGGCGTGGGAGCCCTGACCGTCGTACCCCTTGCCGCTGTTGCTGGAGGAGTTGGTGTCGAAGGTCCAGCGGCGGGTGAACTGGCCGCCCCGCCAGTCCCAGGCCGCGATCACCGTGCGCGTGTAGTAGCCGCGGGCCATGATCAGGGAGGGGCGGGCGCCGTCCAGGTACGCGGTGCCGGCGAGGAAGCGGTCGACGCGGTTGCCGTAGGAGTCGCCCCAGGAGGAGACCGTGCCGCGGGCCGGGACGTAGTCGACGGTGCCCATCGCCTTGCCGGTCTGCCCGTTGAACATCGTCAGGTACTCGGGGCCGGACAGGATGTACCCGCTGGAGTTGCGGTAATCGGCCGAGGAGCTGCCGATGACCGCTCCGGTGCCGTCCTTCGTGCCGTCGGCGGTCTTCATGGCGACCTCGGCCTTGCCGTCGCCGTCGTAGTCGTACACCTGGAACTGCGTGTAGTGGGCGCCGGAACGGATGTTGCGGCCCAGGTCGACGCGCCACAGCCGGGTGCCGTCCAGCTTGATCCCGTCGACGACGGTGTTGCCGGTGTAGCCGGACTGGGAGTTGTCCTTGGCGTTGGTGGGCTGCCACTTGAGCACGATGTCGAGGGCGCCGTCACCGTCGAGGTCGCCGACGGAGGCGTCGTTGGCCTCGTAGGTGTACGAGACGCCGTCGGGGGTGGTGCCGCCGGACGGAGCGCTGATCGGTACGTCCTTGTAGCCGGCGCGGAACTGGATCGCGTGGACCGAGTCGCCCTGCTCGGTGCCGTTCACCACCGCGCGGACGGTGTAGTCGGCGTGCGAGGGCGCGCCGGAGTGGAAGTAGGTGGTGGATCCGGTGATCGGGCTGGAGTTGACCTTGGTGCCGGCCCGGTAGACGTTGAACGCGACGTCGTCCGGGTCGGTGCCGAGCCAGCGCCAGCTGACCAGGTTGCCGCTGCCGGTGTACACGCTGACGACGCCGCGGTCCAGCTTCTCGACCTGCCGTGCGGTGGCGGCCTCGGCGGGCGCCTCCGACAGCGCGGTCAGACCGGCGCCGGTCAGCGCCGCCACGGCGAGTGCCGCGGGCAGGACGAGACGGCGTCTGCGGTGCCTGTGGGGGTGGGTCACGGGACGGACCTCCTGGGAGGACGGATGGGTTCCGCCCCTCAGTCGCCGCCGGAGCGCCCCAGGTTGCCGTCCTTCCGCTTCCGGTACGCCCGGAGAGTGAACACGGGGTCGGGGCGGGGCCGGTCCTGGTCGGGGAGCTCGGCCAGCCGGGCGGCGAACTCCTCGGCGACCGGTTCGCCCGGCGGCAGGGTGACGAACCAGCCGCGTCGCAGGTCGTCGATGGTGCGGCGGGGGCTGCGGCCCTGCCCGTGCCCCCGGAAGCGGGCCTCCCCCGCGGGCAGCAGACCGTGGGCCGCGGCGCAGGCGTCGACGGCGTCGGGGGCATCGGGGACCGGGCTGCGCGGGCGGGCGGCGAGGACCGCGTCGATGTCGCTGCCGACGTTGTGCGAGGCACCCTTGTGGACGGTGGTGACGTACACCCCGCCGGGCCGCAGCACGCGGGCGCACTCGGCGACGACCGCCCGTACGTCCTCGGGCCCCGGCATCAGGTGCAGCAGCCACACACTGGCCACGGCGTCGAACCGGGCGTCCCCGAAGGGCAGCCGGCGGCTGTCGGCGCGGACCACCGCGCCCGGCAGACGGGCGACGGCCATCCGGGTCATCGACGGGGAGAGATCGGCACCCGTCACCCGCAGCCCGGCGCGGGCGGCGGCCAGCCGCCGGGTCACGATGCCGGTGCCGCACGCCACGTCCAGCAGCTCCCGCGCCGGCTCCGGTACGAGGCTCAGCACGGCCTCCGCGGCGGCCGCCGCGCGGGGTTCCCCGCCGCGCAGGACGTCGTACCGTTCCGCTTCCTCGTCGTAGTCCAGCACGCGCCTCAGTGTGCACCGTGGCCGGGGGCCAGGTCCTCCACCCTGCGGGCGAGCTCGAAATCCTTCTCGGTGACGGCGCCACCCGCACTGTGGGTGTGCACGGACAGGGCCACGGTGTCGTAGCCGAGGGTGAGGTCGGAGTGGTGGTCGAGCTCCTCCTGCACCTGGGCGATGTGGACGACCATCGCCGTGGCCGCGAAGTGCGAGCCGAGCCGGTAGGAGCGGGTGAGCCGGTCGCCGTCGAGCGACCAGCCCGGCAGTCCGGCCAGCCGGTCCTCGGTCTCCTCCTGCGACAGCGGTTCGACGGGCATGGGCTGCGCTCCTTCGCCGGTTCGGATCCCGTGATCCCGTGATCCCGTGATCTCGTGCAGGACTCCCAGGCTGCCACAGAAGACCCCCCGGGGCCCTGGCCGGAAGCGGGCGGCTCCCCGGTACGGCCGTTTCTCGATTACCGTCCTGGCATGACCACTGTCACGTCCGGTACCGCTTCCCGCACCGGGGGCGTGGGCCCGCTGCTGCGCGCCTGGCGGGAGCAGCGGCGGGTCAGCCAGCTGGAGCTGGCCCTGCGCGCCGATTCCTCCGCCCGGCACATCAGCTTCATCGAGACCGGCCGCTCCCGGCCCAGCGAGGAGATGGTGCTGCGGCTGGCCGAGCACCTGGACGTGCCGATGCGGGAGCGCAACGCGCTGCTGCTGGCGGCCGGTTACGCGCCGCACTACCCGGAGACCCCGCTGGACGATCCCGCGCTGGAGGTGGTGCGCGACGGCATCGAGCGGCTGATCAGCGGGTTCGAGCCGTATCCGGCGCTGGTGGTGGACGCGATGTACGACGTCGTGGCGGCCAACCGGGGGGTCATGGCGCTGTTCGACGGCGTCCCCCAGGCGCTGCTGACGCCGCCGCTGAACGCGGTGCGGCTCACCCTGCACCCGCAGGGGCTGGCGCCACGGATCCGGAATCTGCGGGAGTGGCGCGGGCACCTGCTGGAGCAGATGCGGCGGCACATCGCCCTGCACCGCTCGGAGCGGCTGCGGGCGCTGTACGACGAGGTGGCGGCGTTCCCCGTACCGGAGGACCCCGCCGGCCGGCCGGCGGAACCGGCCGAGCCGGTGGCGTACTTCGCGCTGCCGATGGTGATCGAGCACGAGGGGCGGACGCTGTCGTTCGTGTCGTCGATCTCCACGTTCAACACGCCCATGGACGTGACCGTCGCCGAGCTGGCCGTGGAGACCCTGCTCCCGGCGGACCCGGCGACGGCCAAGTACCTTCAGACGTGGCTGAGCTGACGCTCTCTCAGCGCCATGTGCTGGAGCAGGGCGAAGCCCGCCACGGTGAGCGCCTGGAGGACCGTCCACACCGCGCCCGCCGCGGTCGGGGTGAGCCACAGCGCGAGGGCGGCGAGACTCACCGCCGTCCAGGCGAGGTTGGCCTCGACGACGATCCGCACGCCGGGGGCGGGCGGGTGCGGGCGGGCGGCCAGCAGGCCCACGCCGGCCGCGTACACGGCGAGGAACGCGCCGAGCCCCAGCAGCAGACCGGAACCGGCCCCGAGGAACCGGCCGAGCGGCCCGGAGAGGGCGAGGTAGGCGACGGCGTTGGCACCGGTCACCACGGCGTCGAGGGCCAGGAAACGGCGCAGCATCCGCTGCGGCTCCACGGTCCGGGCGAGCACGGCGAGCTGGGTCGCGGACATGACGCATCATCCTCCGTCGGGGTCGGTTGCCGGGTCCCGGGCCGGAGTGCGCCGGCCCGGAACCCGTTGCGTCCACGATCCCGTGCGGGCGGGGCCGGGTCGATTACCTCTCAGGTCATGCGGCGAGGCCCTGAGGACCAGTGGAACAGGGCGGTCACCTGCGACTCGTGAGAGTGTCGGAAGAACATGACAGACTGAGCGCATGCCCGGGCGCGTTGGGGAGGCGTGGCGTGAGTGAGCGGCGGGCCGCACCCACCGTGGGCCAGGTGGTTCTGGGAAGGCGGCTGCAGGAACTGAGGGAGGCGGCGGGCCTCTCACGGGAGGAGGCCGCCCGCATCCTGCGGGTGGCGCCCGCGACCGTACGGCGGATGGAGACCGCCGAGGTCGCGCTGAAGATCCCGTACGTCCAGCTGCTGCTGAGCGCCTACGGGGTGCCCGAGGGCGAGTCCGCCGCGTTCGTCGAGCTCGCCGAGGAGGCGAACCGGCCGGGCTGGTGGCAGCGGTACGGCGACGTGCTGCCCGAGTGGTTCAGCATGTACGTGAGCCTGGAGGGCGCCGCCCGTATCATCCGCTCCTACGAGCCGCACTTCGTGCCGGGGCTGCTGCAGACCGAGGGGTACGCGCGTGCCGTGCTGGAGGCCGGGACGATCGGGAACATCGGGCCCGAAGTGGTCGAGCGGCACGTGGCGCTGCGCCTGGAGCGCCAGCGGCTGCTGGAGCGCCCCGATCCGCCGCACCTGTGGGTGCTGATGGAGGAGACGGTGCTGCGGCGTCCGGTGAGCGTCGACGGCCGGGTGATGCGCGACCAGCTCGACAAGCTCCTGGAGTGGTCCGCGCGGGACCGGATCACGTTGCAGATCGCCGAGTTCGCGGACGGTCCGCACCCGGGGACGTACGCGCCGTTCTCGCTGTTCCGGTTCGCCGAGCCGGAGCTGCCGGACATGGTGTTCACCGAGTATCTGACCGGTGCCCTGTACCTGGACTCCCGCAAGGAGGTGTCGGCGCATCTGGAGGTCCTGGACCACATGACGGCGCGGGCGGCCTCGACACAGCGCACCGAGAAACTGCTGCGGGAGTGCCGCGAGCACTACTGAGCCGCGCGCCCGAGCAGGCCTTCGCACCTTTTCGACCCACGAGGAGAAGACCGCCCATGACCGGATCCGACACCGCGCCCGTCCGCATCGACACCAGCCGGCCGCATCCGGCCCGGGTCTACGACTGGTGGCTCGGCGGCAAGGACAACTACCCGGTCGACGAGGAGCTGGCGCGGAGGATCCTCGCGGCGGACGGCACGGTGTTACGCGGGGCGCGGGCCAACCGCCGGTTCATGCACCGGGCCGTGCGCACCGTCGCCGAGGCGGGGACACGCCAGTTCCTGGACATCGGCACGGGCATCCCCACGGAGCCCAATCTGCACCAGGTGGCGCAGGGCGTCGCCGCGGAGTCCCGCGTGGTGTACGCGGACAACGACCCGATCGTGCTGCGGCACGCCGAGGCGCTGCTGCACGGCACCGCCGAGGGCAGCACGCGGTACGTGCACGCCGATGTGCGGGACGCGGACACGCTGCTGCGCCGGGCCGCCGAGTCGCTGGACCTCGGCCGGCCCGTGGCGCTGTCGCTGGTCGCACTGACCCACTACCTGGACGACGATCCGGACGGCGACGACGTGTACGGCCTGCTGGAGCGGTACACGGCCGCGCTCGCGCCGGGCAGCTACCTGATCCTCTCCCAGGTCACGCCCGATCTGAGCCCCGAGGCCGTCGGGCAGGCCGCCGAGCACTTCCGGCGCGGCGGTACGCCCTTCCACCCGCGCTCGCTGGCCGCGTTCTCCCGCTTCTTCACCGGGCTCGAGCTGCTGGGCCCGGGGGTGATCCCGGTGCACGGGTGGCGTCCGGAGGCGGAGGACGTGGCGGCGCAGGCGGAGGGCATCGTGCCGGTGTACGCGGGGGTCGCCCGCAAGCCCTGACCCGTACGGCGGTCAGGCCGCGCCGTTCTCCCGCCGGCCGGTGTCCTTGTCGTCGTCGACGATCTCCGCGTCGACGACGCCGTCGTCGTCCTGCGGCGAGGTGTGCTGCTCGGTGCCCTCCGAGGGGGTCTGCTGGGCCTGCGCGTACATCGCCTGGCCCATCTTCTGGCTGACGGAGGCGAGTTTCTCGACGGCGGCGCGCAGTCCGGCGGTGTCGGAGGACTGCTGCTCCAGCAGCCGCTTCACCTCCGTGACGGCCGACTCGACCTCGGACCTGGTCTCGCCGGGCACCTTGTCGCTGTTGTCCCGCAGGAACCGTTCGGTCTGGTAGACGAGTTGTTCGGCCTGGTTGCGGGTCTCGGCGGCCTCGCGGCGGTTGTGGTCCTCCTCGGCGTACTGCTCGGCCTCGCGCATCATGCGGTCGATGTCGTCCTTGGGGAGGGCCGATCCGCCGGTGACGGTCATCTTCTGTTCGCGTCCGGTGGCGAGGTCCTTGGCGGAGACGTGCATGATCCCGTTGGCGTCGATGTCGAAGGCCACCTCGATCTGCGGGACGCCGCGCGGGGCCGGGGGCAGACCGGTGAGGTCGAAGACGCCGAGCTTCTTGTTGTAGGCGGCGATCTCGCGTTCGCCCTGGTAGACCTGGATGCCGACCGAGGGCTGGTTGTCGGTGGCGGTGGTGAAGATCTCCGAACGCCGGGTGGGGATCGTGGTGTTGCGTTCGATCAGCCTGGTCATGATGCCGCCCTTGGTCTCGATGCCCAGGGACAGCGGGGTGACGTCGAGGAGGAGCACGTCCTTGACGTCGCCGCGCAGGACACCCGCCTGGAGGGCGGCGCCGAGGGCCACGACCTCGTCGGGGTTGACGCCCTTGTGCGGCTCCTTGCCGGTGAGTTCGCGGACCAGGTCGGTGACGGCGGGCATCCGGGTGGAGCCGCCGACCAGGATGACGTGGTCGATCGCGGAGAGCTGCACGCCGGCGTCCTTGACGGCCTGGTGGAAGGGCTTCTTGCAGCGCTCCAGGAGGTCCTCGGTGAGTTCCTGGAACTGGGCGCGGGTGAGCTTCTCGTCGAGGTGCAGGGGGCCTTCGGCGGAGGCGGTGATGTAGGGCAGGTTGACGGTGGTCTCCGACGCGGAGGACAGTTCGATCTTCGCCTTCTCGGCGGCCTCCCGCAGCCGCTGCACCGCCATCTTGTCCTGCGCCAGGTCGACGCCGTACTGCCCCTTGAAGCGTTTGGCGAGGTACTCCACGACGCGCTGGTCCCAGTCGTCGCCGCCGAGGTGGGTGTCGCCGTTGGTGGCCTTGACCTCGATGACGCCCTCGCCCATGTCGAGCAGCGAGACGTCGAAGGTGCCGCCGCCCAGGTCGAAGACGAGGACGGTCTGGTCGTTCTCCTTGTCCAGGCCGTACGCGAGGGCCGCCGCCGTGGGCTCGTTGATGATCCTGAGCACCTTCAGGCCGGCGATCTCCCCGGCCTCCTTGGTGGCCTGCCGCTGGGTGTCGTCGAAGTACGCCGGTACGGTGATGACCGCGTCGGTGACGTCCTCGCCGAGGTAGGACTCGGCGTCCCGGCGCAGCTTCTGCAGCACCCGGGCGGACAGTTCCTGCGCCGTGTAGCGGGTGCCGTCGACGGAGCCCTGCTCGGGGAACCGCCAGTGCGCGTCGCCCATGTACCGCTTGACCGAGCGGGCGGTGCGTTCGACGTTCGTCACGGCCTGCCGTTTGGCGACCTCGCCGACCAGCACCTCGCCGTTCTTGGCGAAGGCCACCACCGAGGGGGTGGTCCGGGCGCCCTCCGCGTTGGCGATGACGGTGGGCTCACCGCCCTCCAGCACGGCCACCACCGAGTTCGTGGTTCCCAGGTCGATTCCGACCGCACGTCCCATCGCTGTCCCCTTCCGCCAGGGCACCTCTCCGGACTTCCAGCACAAAACTTGAGCGGCCCGTTGTCAATAGTTTGAGCGGATGGTTGTCAACGGTCAACGGGAGGAGTGATCCCGCAGGGCCACGGCACGGCGGGGCCGGTCGGTGATCAGCACGTCCACGCGCGGATCACCGAGGAAGCCGCGCAGCGCCGTGTCCTCGTTGACCGTCCACACCATGGTGAACAGTCTGTTGCGCGCCGCCTCGCGCAGCACGCCGGCGCGGGCCAGGCGCCAGTGCACGGCGACGCCGTGGGCGCCGCAGGCGCGGACGCGGCGCATGGGCAGCAGCTCGCCGATCCGGGTCCGCACCAGCCGGCCGCGGGCGATGTCCTTGCCGTCCCGGCCGAGGGACAGCACGGTGCGCACCCGCGGGCGGGCGGCGGTGAGGGCGGCGACGGAGCGGTCCTCGAGGGTGGTGGCGACGAGTCCGTCCTCGCCGAGCAGGGCGACCGCGCGGTCGATCAGCTCCCGTTCGTGGCCGGTCTCCTTGAGGTCCAGATGGGCGACGAGTTTCCCGGCGACCAGCGCCATCACCTCGTCCACGACGGGCACGGGGTGTCCGGCGCGGTCGTTCAGCTCGGCGTGGGTGAGCGTGGACAGCGGCGGGCCGGTGCCGCGTACGCGGGGGTCGTGGTGGACGACGAAGACCCCGTCCGCCGTGCGCCGTACGTCGAACTCGGCGTACTCCGCGCCGGACGCGAGCGCGTCCTCGTACGCCTCGAGGGTCGCCGGGGCGGCGCGCTCGGAGCCTCCCCGGTGGGCGGAGACGGCGGGACGTGGCGTCATGGTGGTGCGGCTCCGGGAGGGGACGTGCCGCAGGCCGCCCCGGAAGGGAGCGGCCTGCGGTGGTGCGGCGCGGCGAGCGGGTCAGGCGAGCTTCGCCGTCAGGGTGATGTTCGTGCCCTTCAGCGCCTGGCTGACGGGGCAGTTCACCTTGGCGTCCTCGGCGGCGGCGACGAACCCGGCCTCGTCCAGGCCGGGGACGGTGCCCTCGACGGTGAGGTGGATGCCGGTGATGCCCTCACCGGGCACGAAGGTGACGTCGGCGGAGGTCGTCAGCTTGGTCGGCGGGGTGCCGGCCTTGTCGAGACCGTTGGACAGGGCCATCGAGAAGCAGCTGGAGTGCGCGGCGGCGATCAGCTCCTCGGGACTGGTCTTCCCGTTCGCCTCCTCGGCCCGCGACGCCCAGGTGACCGGCTGCTCGGCGATGCTGCCGGAGGAGTCGAAGGCGACGACCCCGCTGCCCTTGAACAGGTTGCCTTCCCAAACGGTGTGTGCGGAGCGCGTGGCTGCCATGACGCATCCTTTCGAAAATGTCCGGCCGTGTGTCCGGCGGTGCTCGGTCCGGGCGCCCGGATCACCGGGTGCCCGCCCCCATCCGATCACATCACGGCTCAACTCACCCGGAAGACGGGCCCCCTCGCGGTGAACGGCGGTCGCGCGCCCCGCGGGATGAGGTAGGCGTGCTCGCGCCGGACCCGCGGCACGTCGCACCAGCCGTCGGTGATGACGAGGACCGGCGCGGTGGGCGGGAAGTCGTCGGCGCGCTGGAGGAGGTCGATGCCGGGCTGCGGGACGGTGCCGCCCCGGCCGCGCGCCCGCGCCCTCCCCCAGAGCCCGAAGGGTCTGGGAGGTGCCCCCATGGCGATCCCGGTGACCGGTACGTACCCCGCGTCGTGCGGTGCCGCGTCGCAGAACACCACGCGGGCGGCCGGTACGTCGCGGGCCCCGGCGCAGGAGGCGATGGCGCCGAGCGCCTTGCCGAGCAGGACCCGGTTCATGGAGCCGGAGGTGTCCAGGACGACGCCGAAGGTGCGGCGGGCGATCTCCTCGGGCGGGAAACGGCGTCCCGCGCGGGGGATGTCGGGGGTGGACGCCTGGCGCCGGGAGGGACGCGCGTACGGCCGGAGCGGTTCGGGGCGGGGCACGAACTCGTCGAACCAGCGGGCGAGCCGGGCGTCCCAGGGCACCGGCGGATGGCTGGTCGGCCCCGCCGGGCGCGGGCGAGGGTCTCGACGACCCGGTGGCCCGGCGGTGGAACCCGTCGGGAGACCCGTGCCGGGCCGGCTCGCTCAGGCCGCGCGCTCCTGGTCCGGGACCGCGGGCGATTCCGCCTCGTCCGACTCGGTCAGCCAGCGGCGCAGCACCCGGTGGATCTGCTCGGCGCCGGTGAGGTCCGCTCCGTCGTGGACCGGTGCGGACAGGGTGAGCGGGGACAGCAGGAACGGGCGGGACTGGGCGCCGCCGAGGCCGCCGTGGGAGCCGATCTGCTCCTCGAAGGCGAGGACCTCTCCGTCGGCGGGGTCGTGGAAGGAGTTGACCATGATGTCGGCGGTGTGCGGGAAGGTGTGGGTGCGGCGCACGACGTCGGCGGCGCCGGGGCCGAACGCGGCCAGCGGGCCGGGGTCGTCGTCCAGCTCGTCCAGCGGTATCTCCGCGCCGTACGCGCCGAGGACGACCCCGCCGTGGCGTTCGCTGCGGACGAGGAGGAAGCCGATGCCGGGGTGGTTGGCGAGGGTCGCAAGCAGCGCGGGGTGGCGGGCGTCGATCTCCTCCTTGGTCATCCGGTGCGGCACGTCCGGGAAGGAGACCAGGCCCAGGTTGCCGGAGGCGAGCACGACGGGTTCGGAGCCACGCGAGGGGCGGTAGTGCTCGGTGCCCTCCTCGACGGGGCGGCGCAGCGCCGCCCGGACGGCCGCGCGGGCCTCGGCGCCGCTGTGGGTGCGCCGGGCGCGACGCGGCACGGGCAGTCCGCAGCCGGCCCGCACCAGGTCGCCGAGGGGGAGGCCGTAGCGGGAGCGGAAGGTCTCGCCGGGGCTCTGCCCGTGGTCGGAGAGGACGACGATCCGGTAGGGGCGGGGGGCGTGCTCGGCGACGTTCTCGATCAGGGCGAGGGCGCGGTCGAGGCGCTGGAGGACCTTGTCGGTGTCCCGGCTGGTGGGCCCGGAGTGGTGGGCGACCTCGTCGTAGGCGACCAGGTCGGCGTAGACGGCGGTGCGGCCGGCCAGCAGGTCGCCCGTCACGGCGGCGACGACGACGTCCCGTTCGACGACGGTCGCGAAGGCCCGTACGAACGGGTAGAGCCCGCCGCGCGAGACGCGCGGGCGCTGCTCCCGGAACCGGGCCCGGGTGGACTGGCCGATCTCCCGGCCCACCTCGGCGACGAAGGACAGCGCGGTGCGCACGGCGTTGGCGGGGTCGGAGAAGTAGGCGAAGTAGCCCGCGCGGGAGCGGGCCGCCGGGCCGCGGCGGCGGGTGGCGATGGAGAGCACCAGGGCCTGTTCGTCGGCGCCGCCGCTGAAGAGGTTGCCGCGGCTGGCGCCGTCGGTGGCGAGCAGTCCCGCGTGGCCGGAGTACTCGATGGCGCGGGCCTGGAGTTCGGCGGCGCTGGTGGGCCGGTTGCAGACCATGACCTCGCGGCGGGCCTTCTCGTACCAGCGGAAGGCGGGCACGTCGTGGTTGCTGCCGTGCAGGATGCCGAGCTGGCTGGCGCCGGTCTGGCTGGACCAGTCGGTGCGCCAGGGCGTGAGGCGGTGGGAGGGGCGGTCGCCGCCGGTGCCGGTGCCGAGCCAGCGGGCGACGGTGGGCATGAGTCCCTTGTCGACGGCGGCCAGCAGCACGTCGTGGCCGACTCCGTCGAGTTGCAGGAACACGGTGCCGGGGGTGGCCGGGCAGGGCGGGGCGGAGCCCCGTCTGCGGTCGGCGAGGCGGTAGAGGCGGCGGCGGTAGGCGTCGTCGTCGCGTACGGCCAGGGCGGCGCCCGTGGCGGAGGCGACGGCGGACATCACGGCGGCGACCACGACCGCCGTCTCCGGTGCGGCGGCGCCGCGCTCGACCGGTGTGACGTGCAGCGCCAGCCACAGCAGGGCGCCGTTGAGGAAGAACACCAGCAGGCCCAGGACGAGCGCCGGCACGAGCAGCAGCAGACGCACCAGCAGCGGCCAGACCAGGGCGGACATCAGACCGAAGGCGCCGGCGCCGAAGGCGGCGGTGACCGCGATGTCGGTGGCGCTGTCACCGTCGGCCGAGCGCAGCCGGAAGTCGGGCAGGATGCCCGCGAGCAGCAGCATGGTGAGCGTGGAGACCGCCCACACCGCGACACTCCGCCCGATCTGACTGGCGACCCGTCGCCACCGCCCGCCACCCACGCCCCGCACACCTCACGTCCCGGCCGACCTGGCCCGTCTCCACCCTGTCACAACGGCCGGACGGGACGTTTCGTCCCCGGTCGTACGGACCGTCCGCGGCTCAGCGGCCGTCGTACCCGGCCGTCGGCAGCGACAGCCGCCGGTGCACGCGGGCCTTCATCTCCGCGTCGTACGGCGGTTCCGCGCGGCCGACCGTCTCCACGCGCACCCCGCGCCGCGCGCACTCCTGCCTGAACTCCTCCACGGAGGACAGCGCGCGTTCCAGTACCCGCGGACTGGGCGCCACGAACAGATCGGCCCCGGGCCGCACTCCGTCCCACAGCGCGCCGTGATCGGGCCGCAGTCCCCGTACGAGGAGTTCCCGGACCACCACGTAGCCGTGCTCGGCGGCCCAGCGGGCGCACATGGCGTGCTGACCGCGGGAGTCCACCAGGAAGGGATCGGCGTCCAGCTCCTCCAGCGGTGTCAGACTCGCGATCGCCGTCACCCGCACCGGCCCCATGGTGTCCCCCTCACCTCAGGTTTTCGCCGCCGACCCTACTCCTGCGCGTAGGCTTCGGGGAGTCGCGCGAAGGGGGCGGAAGAGGTGCCGGTGGAGGTCACCTGGTGGGGTCACGCCACCTGCACGGTCGAGGACTCGCACACCCGTGTGCTCACCGACCCCCTGTTCGCCCGCCGGCTCGCGCATCTGCGGCGCCGGCGCGGTGCGGTGCCGCCGGCCGAGGCCCGGCAGGCGGACGTGGCCCTGGTCTCCCATCTGCACGCCGACCATCTGCACATACCGTCGCTGGCCCGGCTCGCCCCGGGTACGCGCCTGCTCGTGCCCCGGGGCGCGCCACGCGCGGTGCCGGGGCTGCGCCGGCTCACGCATCTGTGCGTGAGCGAGGTGGCGCCCGGCGATGTGGCGAGGGTCGGCGGCCTGGTCGTACGGGCCGTGCCCGCGCGGCACGACGGGCGGCGACTGCCGGTCGGGCCGCACCGCTCCCCCGCCCTCGGCTATGTCCTGGAGGGCGAGGCGCGGACGTACTTCGCCGGGGACACCGGTCTGTTCGACGAGATGGCCAAGGAGGTCGGGCCGGTCGACGTGGCGCTGCTCCCGGTGGGCGGCTGGGGTCCGTACCTGGGCGAGCACCATCTGGACGCGGGGCGCGCGGCCGAGGCGCTGGCCCGGCTGGGGGCGTCCAGCGCGGTGCCGGTGCACTACGGCACGTACTGGCCGATCGGGATGGACGCCGTGCGCCCGCACGAGTTCCACGCGCCGGGGCACGAGTTCGAGCGGCAGGCGGCCCGGCACGCGCCCGGCGCGTCGGTGCACCGGCTGGAGCACGGGGAGCGCGTGCGCCTGGAAGTCGCGCGGTGATCCTTCCCGCCGCCCTGGGCCGGGCGGCCGGCGCGTCCCTGTCGTCGGTGGCCGCGTCGGCCTCCGTACCGGCCGTGGCACCCGGGTTCACCCAGCAGGCCGTCGGCTACCCCTCGCTGTTCCTGCTGGTGCTGATCGGCGCGCTGGTGCCGGTGGTGCCGACGGGCGCGCTGGTCAGTTCGGCGGCCGTGGTCGCCTTCCACCGGGCGGCGCCGTTCTCGATGGCGCTGGTGTTCGTGACGGCGTCCCTGGCGGCGTTCCTCGGGGACATCGCGCTGTACTGGCTGGGGCGGCGCGGGATGAAGTCGAAGAACGGCTCCCGCTGGCTGGAGGCGATCCGGGAGCGCGCCCCGGAGGACCGGCTGGCGCAGGCGCAGCGGAAGCTCGCCGGCCACGGGGTGGCGGTGCTGGTGCTGTCCCGGCTGATCCCGGCCGGGCGGCTGCCGGTGATGCTGGCCTGTCTGGTCGCGAAGTGGCCGATGCGGCGCTTCGTGCGGGGCAATCTGCCGGCCTGTCTGGCCTGGGCGGCGACGTACCAGCTGATCGGGGTGCTCGGCGGTTCGCTGTTCGACCAGCCGTGGCAGGGCGTGCTGGCGGCGGTCGTGCTGACGGTGCTGATCAGTGTGGCCCCGGGTCTGTGGCGGCGGATGCGGGGGACGGCGGCGGGGTGAGCCGGTCCCGGTGACGTCAGGATCCGGTGACATCAGGATCCGGGGGTGGCCGTCCTCACGGTCGTTCCGGGGTGCGGCGTCATCGGGGGGACTCCCGTCGCCGGGCGCCGTCGCGGAGTTCGTCGAAGACCGTTGTCAGCCGGGTCAACGCGCTTCGCACCTGCGGCAGTTCCAGGGGCGCGGGTGAACCCAGGCCTTCCGCGCGCAGTTCGGCGGTGTCACCCAGCAGGGGGGCGGTGGACAGCCGTACGCGCGGTGCTTCGAGGTCGTCGCCGAAGCGGTGGCCGCCCGGTGCGGGCATGCCGAGCCGGGTGGTGAGGAAGTCCTCCAGTTCCTGGGCGTCACCGACGCCGTGCGCGTGGAGCGCGGGGGCCAGGGGGGTGAGGTCGACGTACAGGTGCCGGCCGCAGCGGGGTGGCCGGGCGAGGGCGCCCGCGGCGACGACGGCGTGGTGCGCGGCGGCGGCCACGCGCGCGTGCAGGCGTACGGTGTCGGCGACGCGCGCGGTGACCGGTTCGGGTTCGGACAGCGCGTACACCGCCGCGGCGGCGACGGGGGAGGCGACGCGCGCGTCGAGCGCGGTGAGCACGTCGAGCACGCGCGCGTGGAGCGCGTTCCCGTCCTCGCCGGCCGGGAAGCGGGCCACCGCCGCCGGCCAGCCCGGCGGGAGCAGGGCGCCGGCCAGGTCGGTGACGACGGTGACCCGGTCGGGCAGCATCTCGGCGGGGCTGAGCAGCACGGTGTCGTGCGGGTCGTGCAGGGTGTCGCGCCAGGTCTCGTCGCTGACCAGGTGCAGCCCCTCGCCGGCGGCGGCCTCCAGGGTCTCGTGCAGCAGCTCGGGCGGGGTGACGCCGGCGGTGGGGTCGTCGGCGACGGAGAGCACCAGCAGGCGCGGGTCGCCGCCCTCGGCCCGCAGCCGCCGCACGGTCTCCAGCAGGGCGTACGGGTCGGGGACGCCGCCGCTCTCGGCGGGGGCCGGCACATGGAAGGCGGGGCGGCCGAGCAGGCGGGCGTAGGGAGCCCACCAGGCGGCGCAGGGCCGGGGCACCAGGACGTCGCCGCCGAGGGCGGCGGTCAGCGCCACCAGCAGGGCGGGGGCGCCGGGGGCGACGGCCACCCGGTCGGGGGCGGCGGGCAGTCCGCGTCGGTCGCCGTGGCCGCAGGCCGCGTCCAGCAGGGCGGGCCCGCCGCCGACCGGTTCGGCGCCGGCGCGGGAGGCCGCGGCGGCGAGTACGGCGGACAGCTCGGGCAGGACGGGCAGCCCGTCCTCGGGGAGCGCCGGCCCGAACCGGACGGGGCCGTGGCCTTCCGGGTCCGTCCGCCGCATCCCTACCTCCGCGCGGTTCCCCGGCGCCGTGCCCGGCGCCGGCTCGTGTTCCAGGGCCTGTCGTCACATCCCCGCCGTCCGCCCGGAGGGCGGGCCCGGCGGCGTCCGGTGCGCGTATGGAGAGAGCGCGTGCCGGGCGTCGCCGGGCGGGCGGGGACTTGACGACGGGCCCAAGCCAGTCAGTACCCAGCGTGCCGCGTGCCATGGGTGCCGGGTGGATCGCGCCGTTCACACGAGGGGGCGGCCGGTGTCAGCCGTCCGCGCGGGTGGTGCGGGCGCGGTACACGCGGTGCGCGGCGGCGCCGAACGCGCCCGCGATCAGCAGCCCGCCCGCGGCCAGCGCGGGCACGGAGTCGGTGAAGGCACCGCCCGCGCCGGCGTGGACGCCCTGGTGCGCGGGGGCGGTGGGGCAGGGGGTGCCTTCCGACCCGGTGGGCTTGGGCTCGGGGGGCTTGGACGCGGTGGGCCTGGGCCTCAGGGCCTCCGGGTCGGCGGGTCCGCTCTCCTGGGGAGCGGGAATCTCCGCCCCGAAACCGGGTCCGGCGTCGGCATCGGTGCCGAACTCGGCATCGAGCCCGGCATCGAACTCGGCGTCCGGTCCGGCATCGGCCTCGGCGTCGGCATCGGTGCCGAACTCGGCGTCCGGTCCGGCGTCGAGCTCGGCTTCGGATTCGTCCAGCACCGTGCTCCTCGGTACGACCGCCTCGGACCCGGCAGATCCGCTCTCCTGCGGAGCGGGAATCTCCGCCCCGAAACCGGATCCGGCATCGGCATCGGTGCCGAACTCGGCGTCCGGTCCGGCGTCGAACTCCGCTTCGGGCTCGTCCGGCGCCGTGCTCCTCGGTACGACCGCCTCGGGCCCGGCGGGTCCGAGGGCGGCGTCCGGTTCCCACGCGTGCCCCTCCGGCCGCGGGCAGGGCGAGGGGGAGGTGGTGCCCCAGGAGGCCCGGTCGTCCAGAACGGTGCCCGCCGACGCGGCCGGTGCGAGCGCCGCGAGGGCGGCACCGGCGGCGGCGGCGAGGGACAGGGCACGGGCGGTGCGGCGCATGGTGCGGGCTCCTTCGAGCGACGGCGGGGGCACGGCGTCCGGTCACGCCCCACAGCCATCACAGCCCCATCTCCGCCGTACCGCTCGCCGCCGGACACCATTGGCGGGACCGGGCGCACCCGAGCGGGTGAAGGACCCGCGCTACTCCTCCCCGTCCCCCATGACCTGTTCCCGTACCCGGCCGCAGCAGCGGCTGATCAGGCGGGAGACGTGCATCTGCGAGATGCCCAGCTCCTCGGCGATGCTGCTCTGCGTCATGTCGCCGAAGAACCTCATGTAGAGGATGGCCCGCTCCCGCTCGGGCAGCGCGGCCAGCCGTTCCTTGACGGCCTCGCGGTCGACCACGGTGTCCAGCGCCGGGTCGGGCGCGCCGAGTGCGTCGCCGAGCGAGTAGCCGTCGTCGCTGCCGGGCAGCTCGGCGTCGAGGGACAGCGCGGAGAAGCTCTCCAGCGCCTCCTGTCCGGTACGGACGTCCTCCTCGCTCAGATCGGCGTGCTCGGCGATCTCGGCCACGGTCGGCCGGCGGCCGGAGGTGGTCTGGGACAGGTCCTGGGAGGCGTGCCGGACGCGGTTGCGCAGGTCCTGGACCCGACGCGGTACGTGCAGGGTCCACATGTGGTCGCGGAAGTGCCGTTTGATCTCGCCGGTGACGGTCGGCACGGCGTAGCTCTCGAACGCGTTGCCGAGCTCGGGATCGTACCGGTCGACGGCCTTGACCAGGCCGAGCGCGGCGACCTGGCGCAGGTCGTCGAAGCTCTCGCCGCGGCTGCGGAAGCGTCCGGCGAGGCGGTCGGCCATGGGCAGCCACGCCTCGACGATCTCGTCACGGAGCGCGTCCCGCTCCGGCCCCGGGGGCAGTGCGGCGAGCCTGTGGAAGGCGGCCGCGGTGTCGGGGGCGTCGTCGTGCGGGTGTTTCGCGGTCGCTCGGGTCGGCATGGTGCGTCGCAGCTCCCTCGGGGGCCGGGTCCTGTCGTCACGTTCCCGCCGCCCGCACGAAGGGCGGGTCCGGCGGCCTGCGATCGCAGGGCGCCGGAGTGCCCTCGACGGGCTCCTCGTGGCGGAATGGGTGCCGGACGCCGCCGGGCGGACGGGAATGCGACGACAAGACCTGGGGGACGGACGGTCACCGTGGCGAGCGCGCCGGTCGGGGAACAGGTGCGCCCGGAGCGGCGCGACACCGCCTCCACGGGCGTGCCTCCTGTCCGAAGCACTGGGGGTGCGCCTGCCCCCGCTTCACCGTCCCAAACCCCCCAACCGGGTTTCGGGCGGATCGGCCTCGGGCGGTGCGGGCGGGAGCACGAAATCCTCGTAGCGGCCCAGCATCAGGATCACGCCGAGCATGAGTGGCGGGATGAGCACGGCGAGCACCGCCATGGCCTGTCCTTTCCGGGAGGCACGTGGGGGGCGTCGGGATGCGGGTCTCCCGCCCTCCGGCGGCCAAACCCCGGCCCGCGACGATCCGGCACCCGAACTCCCGTGTCGCCCTCCGCTCCCCGGGTACGCGGTGCGCACCCCGAAGGATCTGGAGGGAGACATGCAGCGAGGCAGCGACCGGCTCAACGTCCACCGCGACGACGAGATGAAGCACGAACTGCAGGGTCTGCTGCGGTCCGGGCACCCCACCCGCACCGAGGAGTGGCACGACCCGGAGCCGTTCGCCGACGACGACCCCGAGGTCGCGCGCGGCCCGGTGACACCGGGCCGCGGCCCGACGTCACTGGAGTCGGTGCGGCTGGAACTGGCCAGGATCCTGGGCCGCGGGGCGTTCCCCGCGGGCCCGCGCGAGCTGATGCGCGCCCTGGACCGGCGGTACGCGCCCGACGTCCTCATCGAGGCGTTGGAGCGGCTGCCGCGCCAGGCCCGCTACAACAGCGTCCAGGAGCTGGCCGAGGCGCTGACCCGGTCCCGGGAGACGGAGACCGCGTAACCGGCCCGTCCGGGGCACCGCGGCCGGTCCGCGGTGCCCCGGCGGCCGGGACCGACAGGGAGGGCCTCGGTCATGGCCGAGTTCGTCAAGGACGTGATGGCTCCGGGCGTGGTCGCCGTACGCCCGGACGCCTCGATCGTCGAGGCGGCGCGGCTGATGCGCACCCAGAACATCGGCGACGTGGTGGTGGCGGACGGGCAGCGGGTCGTCGGCGTGCTCACCGACCGCGACATCACGGTCCGCGCGGTCGCCCGGGGCGCGGATCCGCTCGGGACGAGCGCGGGGTCGGTGTGCACGCCGGACCCGTTGACGCTCGCCCCGGACGATCCGGTGTCCTCGGCCGTCGCCCTGATGCGGGAGCACGCGATACGCCGGATCCCGGTGGTCGAGGGCGGACTGCCGGTCGGGCTGGTGAGTCTCGGCGATCTGGCCGAGGCGCGGGAGCCCGGCTCGGCGCCGGCCGACATCAGCCGCGCGGAACCGGACGGGAAGAACTGAACGAGCGGAACGAAGGGACGTAGTGCCATCATGCGAATCGCATTCCTGACCGCGCCCGAGGGCGTCGAGCAGGTGGAGCTGACCGAGCCGTGGCAGGCGGCCGTGGACGCCGGTCACGAAGCCGTGCTCGTGTCGACGGGCCCCGGGAAGATCCAGGCGTTCAACCATCTCGACAAGGCGGACACCTTCCCCGTGCAGGAGGTCGTCGGCGAGACGTCGGCGGACTCCTTCGGCGGGCTGGTGCTGCCGGGCGGGGTGGCCAACCCGGACTTCCTGCGCATGGACGACAAGGCCGTCGCGTTCGTGCGGGACTTCTTCGAACAGGGCCGGCCGGTCGCCGCGATCTGTCACGCCCCCTGGACCCTCGTCGAGGCCGACGTCGTCCGGGGCCGGGTGCTGACCAGCTGGCCCAGCCTGCGGACGGACCTCCGCAACGCCGGCGCCACCTGGGTCGACGAGCAGGTGAAGGTCTGCGACCACGGACCGAACAAACTGGTCACCAGCCGCAAGCCGGACGATCTGAAGGCCTTCTGCCAGACGTACCTCGAGGTGTTCGGGGCCGAGCAGACCTCGTAAGGGGCCGAGGAGGCCCCGTAAGCGGTCCGAGGAGGCCCCCCGTAAGCGGTCCGAGGCCCGGGATCAGGTGCCCGGAGTCGTGGGTGTCGTGGTGTCCGCGGCGCCCCGCTCCCGGGCACCTTCGCGTGTGCGGCCCGCGGCCACCGGGCGGCGCGGGTTGCGGCGCAGGTACTCGCCCTCCAGCTGCGCCATCCGCTCGTTGTGGACGCGCAGCGCGTCGTTGGAGCCGTACAGCAGTGTGTCGTGGCGCGTGCGGTGGATGGTCTCCAGCTCCTTCATGAGCTGCTGGTCGTCCAGGCGGTCAGGCTCGACTCCGGTCATCGTGGTGCCCCGCTCGTCGTGTGTGTCCATGCGGTCCGGGTACCCGCCCGACCGGTACAGGCACTACCCCGAACGGCAACCGGGAGGGAGCCATGGAACTCGCTTTCCTGCATCCACTCTACGAACGTCCCGGCCCCTGGGCCTCCGTCTACGTCGACACCTCCCGGCACACGGAGCACACCCCTCAGGAACGGCAGCTGACGGCCCAGGCGATGGCCCGGGAGCTGGCCGGCCAGGGCGCGGACGAGGCGACCTGCCGGGCGGTGCGCCGCGCGCTGGAGGATCTGCGGCACTCCACCGAACCGCACGGCCGCGCGCTGTTCGCCCGGGACGGCGAGGTGGTGCTCGACCCGCCGCTGGCCCGGTCCCCACAGCGCGACTGGGCCCAGTGGGCGCCGCTGCCCCGGGTCGCGCCGCTGCTGGAGCTGGCCGGCGAGGACCCCGTGTGCATCGTCGCGTACGTCGACCGCAGGGGCGCGGACTTCGAACTGCGCAGCGCGCTCGGCCGGGACGACGCCGGCGGTGTCACCGGGCGGCAGTGGCCGCTGCACCGGACCGGTTCCGTCGACTGGTCGGAGCGCCACTTCCAGCTGCGGGTGGAGAACACCTGGGAGCACAACGCCGCGGAGATCGCCGACGCGCTCGCCGTCTGCCACGAGGAGACGGGCGCCGATCTGCTGATCCTGGTCGGTGACGACCGTGAGCAGCGTTCCGTGCGCGAACGGCTGCCGCAGCGGCTGCACGACCTGGTGGTCGAGGCGTCGCGCGGGGCCGGCAGCAGGCTGCTCGACGAGGACGTGGAGCGGATCCGCGCGGAGCACGTCCACGACCGGGCCGCGGCGGAACTGGAGCGGTTCCTCGCCGCCCGCAGTCCCGACGACGAGGGACGCGCGAGTGCCGTGGAGGGTGTGCCGGCGCTGGTCGAGGCCGCGCGCGAGCACCGGATCGACGAGCTGCTGATCCGGCCGGACTCCGCCGACGCGCACCGTGAGGTGTGGATCGGTGAGGATCCGGACCAGCTGGCGGTGCGGCGTACGGAGCTGAAGGTGCTCGGTGAGCAGAACTCCTGGTCGGCGCGGGCGGACGACGCGCTGATCCGGTCGGCGGTCGCGACGGACGCGCCCGCGCTGTCGGTGGCCGCGGCGCCGGGGGTGGGTGACGACGCGCCGGTCGGCGGGCTGGGGGCGTTGCTGCGCTGGAAGTGATCCGGGGGTGCGCGAGTTCTTTCTTCGCCCCCGCCGCCCCTTCCCTTCCCTTCCCTTCCCTTCCCTGGGGGCTCCGCCCCAGACCCCCTTCGCGCCCGCGCGGCGGAGCCGCATGTCGGTACAGCCCCGCGCCCCTCACAGTGCGGCCCCGTGCCCCTTCGGGTCAGCGCGCCCGCTCCACCCGGCGTTCGTCCCACACCGGTTCGGGGGTCTCCCGGACCCTGCCGTCGCTGCCGAAGACCAGGAAGCGGTCGAAGGAGCGGGCGAACCAGCGGTCGTGGGTGACGGCGAGGACCGTTCCCTCGAAGCCCTCCAGGCCCTCCTGGAGGGCTTCGGCCGATTCCAGGTCGAGGTTGTCGGTCGGCTCGTCGAGGAGCAGGGCCGTGACGCCCTGGAGTTCCAGCAGCAGGATCTGGAAGCGGGCCTGCTGACCGCCGGAGAGCCGGTCGAAGGTCTGCTCGGCCTGCTGGGTCAGTTCGTACCGGCGCAGCCGTGACATGGCGGCGCCCCGGTCCTGGGAGTGTTCGCTCCACAGGATGTCCAGCAGGGTGCGGCCCAGCAGTTCGGGGTGGGCGTGGGTCTGCGCGAAGTGTCCGGGCAGCACGCGCGCGCCGAGTCTCCAGTTCCCGGTGTGGGCCACGCCGTCGCCGGCGAGCAGGCGCAGGAAGTGCGACTTGCCGGAGCCGTTGGAGCCGAGCACGGCGACCCGTTCGCCGTAGAAGACCTCCAGGTCGAAGGGTTTCATCAGGCCGGTGAGTTCGAGCCCCTCGCAGGTGACGGCGCGCACACCGGTACGGCCGCCCTTCAGACGCATCCTGATGTCCTGCTCGCGCGGGGGCTCCGGCGGGGGTCCGGCCTCCTCGAACTTGCGCAGCCTGGTCTGGGCGGCGCGGTAGCGGGACGCCATGTCGGGGCTGTTCTCGGCGGCCTGGCGCAGCGTCAGGACCAGCTTCTTCAACTGGGCGTGCTTCTCGTCCCAGCGGCGGCGCAGTTCCTCGAAGCGGGCGAAGCGTTCCCGGCGGGCCTGGTGGAAGGTGGCGAAGCCGCCGCCGTGCACCCACGCGTCGGCGCCCGCGGGGCCCGGTTCCAGGGAGACGATCTTCCGGGCGGCGCGGGCGAGGAGTTCGCGGTCGTGGGAGACGAAGAGGACGGTCTTGCGGGTCTCGGCGAGCCGTTCCTCCAGCCAGCGCTTGCCGGGTACGTCGAGGTAGTTGTCCGGCTCGTCGAGCAGCAGCACCTCGTCGGTGCCGCGCAGCAGCGCCTCGAGGACCAGTCGCTTCTGTTCGCCCCCGGAGAGGGTGCGGACCTCGCGCCACTGCGCCTTCTCGTACGACACGCCCAGCGCGGCCGTGGTGCAGATGTCCCACAGCGTCTCGGCCTCGTACCCGCGCGCCTCGGCCCAGTCGGCGAGGGCCTGCGCGTACGCCAGCTGGGCGGCCTCGTCGTCGACCGTCATGATCGCGTGTTCGGCGGCGTCGACGGCGCGGGCGGCCTCGCGGATCCTGGGCTGCGCCACGGACACCAGCAGGTCCCGTACGGTCGTGGCGTCCCGTACGGAGCCGACGAACTGGCGCATGACGCCGAGGCCGCCGGTGACGGTGACGGAGCCGCCGTGCGGCTTCAGCTCGCCGTCGAGGAGGCGCAGCAGGGTGGTCTTGCCCGCGCCGTTGGGTCCGACGAGGGCCACCACGGCCCCCTCCCCCACCCGGAAGGAGACATCGCCCAGCAGCGCCCTCCCGTCGGGGAGGTAGTACTCGAGGTGCGCGGCTTCCAGATGACCCATGGTGGGGATTGTGCGGGGTCGTCGGCGCAGGTGGCAAACGGGTTTCGACCGGAATGGCGTCCACGATGTGAAACGCGGGTCTCATCATGCGGTTGGCGGGCGTAGCGTGAGGGACCTCCTACGAGAGTGGAAGGGGTGGGTTCGTCATGCCGGAAGCGCGGGAGACCGCCGTCTACACGCATGGCCACCACGAGTCGGTGCTGCGGTCGCACACCTGGCGGACCGCCGAGAACTCGGCGGCGTATCTCCTCGGGGTGCTCAAGCCCCATACGCGGATCCTGGACATCGGGTGCGGGCCCGGCACCATCACCGCGGATCTGGCGGGGCTCGTTCCCGACGGGCACGTCACCGGTCTCGACCGGGAGCCGGGGGTCCTGGAGCAGGCCCGGGCGGTGGCCGGCGAACGGGGGCTGACGAACACGGGCTTCACGGTGGGGGACGTGCACGCGCTGGACTTCCCGGACGACACGTTCTGTGTGGTCCACGCCCATCAGGTGCTCCAGCACGTGGGTGACCCGGTGGGGGCGCTGCGCGAGATGCGGCGGGTGACCAGGCCGGGCGGGTTCGTCGCCGTCCGGGACTCGGACTACGCGGCGATGACCTGGTATCCCCTGTCGGCGGGCATGGACGACTGGCTGGACCTCTACCGACGGGTGGCCCGGGCCAACGGGGGCGAGCCGGACGCCGGGCGGCGGCTGAAGTCCTGGGCGCTCGCCGCGGGTTTCACGGACGTCACCGCGACCTCCGGCACCTGGACCTTCTCGACTCCCGGGGAGCGGGCCTGGTGGAGCGGACTGTGGGCGGACCGCACCGTGGCGTCGGCCTATGCCGAGCGGGCGGTCGACGGCGGCCACGCCACCCGGCAGCAGTTGCGGGAAGTGGCCGGGGCGTGGCGGGAATGGGGCGAACGGGACGACGGCTGGTTCAGCGTGCTGCACGGTGAAATCCTCTGCCGCAAGGAAGCCTGAACCGCGTTTTCCGGGACATCAGGATGCCAGGAGGTTGACATTATGGTTCCCATTCTTCTGGTCCTGCTGCTGGCGCTGATCCTTTTCGGCGCCGGATTCGCGGTAAAGGTTCTCTGGTGGATCGCCCTGGCGGTTCTGATCGTATGGCTCCTGGGATTCTTCATGCGCAGTACGTCGGCGGGCGGGGGCAGGGGCCGCTGGTACCGGTGGTGAGATGACGGGAAATCCCCGGGACCCCTCGGTCCCGGGGATCTTTCGTGCCGGAACCCGGTCCCGGGGATCTTTCGTGCCGGAACCCGGTCCCGGGGATTTCCCGTGCCGGGGCTCAGTCCCGGGGAAGCAGCGGTCCGAGCGGTCCGAGGTCCAGATTCAGGTCCTCGGGCCGCAGTCCGTAGCGGTTCCGCAGTTCCGCCATGCGGTCCTCGAGCAGCATGAGGGTGAGTCCGACCCGCTCCTCCTGCTCCTCGGTCAGGTCCCCCTCGTCGAACCGGCGCACCGCCTGCCGCTCCATGAGCTGGCGCAGCAGTTCCACGACGGTGAGCACCAGCTTGATCAGGTCGCGTTCGACCGTGTCCGGCTCCAGGTCCAGGCTCCTGTGCCGGCTGCCGTGCGGCTCGATGCGCGCCTCGACGTGCCGGTCGTGGTCGGGGGCGGCCGTCACGGCGACTCCTCGAAGGGGGACGGGACCCGCGCGTTCACCGAGCTGATGAGCGCGTTGAGGTCGATACGGACCAGGTCGACGTCCGCGATGCGCAGCGTGATGTCCCCCTTGATGACGACCCCGCCGGCCAGGAGCCGGTCGAGCAGGTCCACCAGGGCTATCTCGCGGCGTTCGACGACGGTCACGGACCCTCCTTCTCGGCGGTCTCCTCACCGGCGAACGAATAGGCCGCCCAGGGGCCGGTGAGTTCGACACGTATTCCGGGCACGCCGTCCTTGGTCCGGTCCACCTTTTCCACGAATTCCTCGGAATTCACACGGGGGACGAGGTAGGCGGCATTGAGTACATTGCGCCCGGAGGCGCCGGAGAGCGTGGGATTCTGCGGTGCGTGCAGCCGGGAGTCCTCGGCGGCCCCGGAAAGGGTCTCGTGCAGCCGGGTCGCGAACGTCTCGGCGTGCTGCCACAGATCGTCCTGCGATTTCGTCCGCTCCCGGCGCTGCCGCAGATAGTCCCGGCCGGACACCGGTTTCGGCGCGGGCGCGGCGGGAGCATCCGGTGTCCGGTCCGACTCGACGTAGACCTTGACGCCCCACTCGACCCGGCCCTCCAGCCGGTCCAGGGTGCGCAGGAAGCTCTCCTCGCGCGCCTCCATCATGGTCCGTACGCCGCTGTCGTCGCGGAACACGGTGCCCAGCCGCAGCGGCAGCGGGGTCGTGACGGTGGTGAGCGCGTCGATCACGCCCTGGTGGGCGCGGGCGACCGCGGTCAGCCAGTCGAGGTCCTCCAGATGCGCGCGCAGTGGTTCCTCCGCGAAGTCCGCCTCGGGCACGTGGCTGACGACGGCCACCAGGCCGTGGTGGGACAGGAGCCGGGGCGGATCGCCTCCGACTCCGGTCAGCTGCGCCTGGAGCGGCGTGCCGTAGGGGCGGCAGACCGCGTAGACGTACCGCAGTCCGGTCACGGGCTCTCCTCCTGTGCGCGGCGGGGCTCCAGCCCCAGTTCCTCCAGCCGGGCCAGCCGTTCGCGCAGCTCCGCGTTCTCCCTGGCCAGTTCGTCGCGCCGGGCGCGCGAGGAGAGCGCCGGGTCGGACTCCCACCAGTCGATCCCCATCTCCTTCGCCTTGTCGACGGAGGCGACGACGAGGCGCAGCTTGATGGTGAGGAGTTCGATGTCCAGCAGGTTGATGCGGATGTCACCCGCGATCACGACACCCTTGTCGAGCACCCTTTCCAGGATGTCGGCGAGATTGGCGCCGCTGCCCTGGCCGTACGGCTCGGGAAGCCGGCTGGGGGTCGTCATCGGCGGCTCCGGCTCTCGGGCTGCTCGTCCTCGTCCTCAGCCTCGTCCTCGTACGTGTACTCGTCCTCCGGGTACTCGTCCTCCTCGGACTCCTCGGCCGCCTCCGGTTCCTCTTCCTCTTCTTCCTCGTCCTCGGCCTCCGGCTCGTACTCCTCCTCGGCCTCCGGCTCGTACTCCTCCTCGGACTCGTCCTCGTACTCGCCCTCGGGTTCCTCTTCACGGTCGTCGGCGGAGGTCTCGTCCTCCTCCTCGGCGAGGGCGTCCTCGTGGCTGCGGACGACCTCGCCGTCGCGGATCTCGCCCCGCCAGCTGTCCTCGGCCTCGCCCTTGAGGGTGATGAAGCGGGCGAAGTTCTTCAGGTCGAGCCGGGCGCGACGGCCCTGGGCGCGCCAGATGTTGCCCGTCTTCTCGAAGAAGCCCGAAGGGTAGTACTCGATGACCAGCAGGACGCGGGTGAGGTTGTCGGCGAGGCGGTGGAAGGAGACGACGCCCCTCGTCGTGCCCTTGGCGCCCTCCGAGGACCAGGCGATCCGGTCGTCGGGGACCTGCTCGGTGGTCTTCGCCTTCCAGCTGCGGTTGGACCACCAGATCTTCGCCTGCCAGTCCGACGTGGTGTCGTCGGCCTTGTTGGCGCTCTTGACGCCCTTGGCGAAGGTGCTGAAGTCCTGGTACTGGGTCCACTGGTCGTACGCCGTGCGCAGCGGGACGCCGACATCGATGTACTCCATGATGACGGTGGGCTTCTGGCCGGCGGACTTCTTGCGCTTGCCCTTGCCGCCGCCTAGGCCCTTGAGCTTGCCCATCACGTTGTCCTTGGCCCGTGAGGCGCCGAGTTCGATGGCGCTGCGCAGGGGGCTCTTGCCCTCCGCGAGCTTGCGGCCGCCGTCGAGGGCGAGCTTGGCGAAGCCCGGACTGTTGCCCTCGGCGATGTCGTTGAGCTTGTTCGTGGTCTCGCCGAGCTTGTGGCCGAGGCCGGTCAGCAGCCGGGTGGCCTGGGCCGCGAGGTAGTCCTGCAGTTCGGCCTTGAGCCGGTCGGCGGCCTCGCTGTGGGCCACGTCGGCGAGCGGGTTCTTCGCCGCCCCGTTCGCGCTGTCACGCGCGGCGGAGCCGGCCCGTCCGAGGGTCTCGGTCATCGCTCACCGCCTCCCTTCGCCGTGCGGGAGCGGGCGCCGCGGCCCGCGGCCGCGGTCTTCTTGGCGGCCGTCTTCTTCGCCGGAGCCGTCTTCTTCGCCGCCGCCTTCTTCGCGGGGGCGGTCTTCTTCGCCGGGGCCTTCCTGGCCGGCCGCTCGGAGGCCGGCTCGTCCGGCGGTTCCCGGTCCTCCGCCTGCGCGTCCTCGCGTTCCTCGTCCTCGTGTTCCTCGTCCTCGTGTTCCTCGTCCTCGTGTTCCGCGTCCTCGTGTTCCGCGTCCTCGCGTTCCTCGTCCTCGTGTTCCGCGTCCTCGCGTTCCTCGTCCTCGCGTTCCTCGTCCTCGGCGTGTTCCGCGTCGGCGTCGTCCCGCGGGCCGGCGCCCGTCAGCCGGTCCCGCATGTCGGCGGTACGGCCGTGCAGCCGGTCGGCGAGGGAGTCGAGCTGCCGCTCGACCAGCGCGCCGGAGGCCGCCTTGCCGACGCCCCGCAGATCACCGCGCAGCTGGTCGCCGATCTCCTTGAACTGCGGGTTGTCCCGCAGTTGCTGGGACATCAGGTCGGCGACCATGCGCGGGCTGAGGTTCAGCTTCTTGCCCGCCACCAAGCCGCCGACGGCGAGTGCCATCTTCAGCTTCTTGGTCCGTCCGAGGAGATATCCGGCCCCGATCGCGAGGCCCAGTCCCGTTCGATTCACTGTCCTGCCGTCCCATCCCCCGCGCCCGTACGCGTCGCGGTCTCCAGCCGGTCGAGGAGTTCGTCCTCCTGACGGTCGAACTCCTCCTCGCTGATCTCTCCGGCTTCCAGCTGTTCCTCCAGCCGGGCCAGTTCGGCACGTATCGTGGCGGGGTCGTAGTAGATGCGCTCCGCTTCCCTGAGCACCTGCCGGATGGCCCAGCCGCTGCCGCGCACCGGGGCGAACGGCAGCAGCAGGACCTCCGAGATCAGACCCATGTCGTCACCCCGCTCCGGCGTCCGCCCCGCCGGCCACGGTGCCCGCCGGCTCGGCCGGGCCGGGCTCGACGAAGCTGTACGGCGGCAACGGGCCGTTCAGACGCACTTCGAGGTGGGGCAGGTCCTTGCGGGCCTGTTCCACCGCTTCCAGGAACTCCGCCGCCGTGTCCCGCTTCACCAGGTACGACACATTGGCGAGCCAGCCCGTGGACTCGGGGCCGACGCTCACCGCGTCGGCGACCGGTTCCAGGACGCGCTCCAGCGCGATGGCGTCCTCGGCCTCCTTGGCCTTGACGGCGGCGGCGACCATCTCGCCGAGCTGGATCTTCTGCTCGTAACTTCCGCCACCGGACTGTCTGTTGGCCTCCGCGAGGGCACGGATCTCCGGGTTGCCGGCCATCACGTGGTGCAGGACGGCGTCCTCCACGTGGTTGGCCTTGACGTTGTACTCGACCCGGCCGTCCAGGGCCCGCAGCCGCTCCGCGTAGTGCTCGGCGCGCTCGGCGAGGACGCCGGTGACGGCGTCGTCGTCCGGGGCGACGCTGCCGAAGCGCATGGGCAGCACACAGCCGACCGCGCCGGCCTCGCTGAGCACGTTCTGGTGCGCGAGCAGTTCCCTGCGCTTGGGGCGCAGGCCCTCGGGGGCGTCACTGACCAGGGCCGCCAGTTCGCCCTCGCGCAGGACACGCACCGGCAGTTGCGGGTCGCCGACGCCGTCCACGCCCTCGGGGAGGCCGGGGTGCGAGGTCGCCGTGATGCCGTAGACGTACGTGCTCACTCCTGCTCCTCCTTCCGGCGGGCCGAGGTGCTCCTGCGGGCCCGCGGACGCGACTCGGTCTCGCGCTCGGACCCGTCCTCACGCGCCTGCTTGAAGGCGTCGGATATGGTCTCGGCGGCGCCGGACAGGGCCCCCTTGGACTTGCCGCGGGCGCCGGACTCGGTGACCTCCCCGACGATCTCCGGCAGGCCCGGGCTCTTGCGGGGCCCGGCCTCCAGGTCGAGGCGGTTGCACGCCTCGGCGAAGCGGAGATAGGTGTCGACGCTGGCGACGACGACGCGTACGTCGATCTTGAGGATCTCGATGCCGACCAGGGACACGCGCACGAAGGCGTCGATGACGAGCCCCCTGTCCAGGACGAGCTCAAGCACGTCGTAGAGGCCGCTGCTGCCGCCTCCACCGCCGGTCTGCTGTGCCGGTACGACTGTCATTCCGACTGTCCCTCCTTGTCTGTGGGTGTGGGTCCGGTCGGGCGGCCTACCGGCCGCCGGGCCTGTGCGAGTCGGACCGCCCGCGCTCGTAGCGGCGGACGCGGCGGTACCCGGTGAGCTCGCCGTCGGGGTCCAGCTCGACCTGGTAACTCGCCATCAGGCTCATCGTGTCGGGCACCCGCTCGAGTTCGAGGACCTCGACCTCCAGCGCCCAGCCCTCCTCCGTCTGCTCGAAGGACGACACGGACTCGGCTTCCATCCCGGTGAGCTCCGCTAGCTGGCCGCGCGCCCGGCGCAGCAGCTCCATCGGACTCGGCCGTTTGGTGCTTCTGTTGTTCTTCGTTGACTTGTGGGATTCCTGTGAGTCCTGGGTTTCCTGTGAACCCTGTGGCTCTTCGGTGTTCTTCGTGTTCGACATGGCCACCTCCCCCTCCGTGTGGCCGCAAGCGTGTTCGCCAAACCTCCGTGCGCTCGGCCGTTCCCCGCGGCCGGGCATCGTGCCCGGTCGGAGGGGTGCCGGCGCCGCTCAGTCCCGCAGTGCGGCCAGCCGGCGGCGGGCCGGCCCGAGGGAACGGCCCCGGCTCGGCAGGCCGGCCCACGGGTCGGTGCGGGCCTGCTCGACGGCGTCGGCGACGGTCCAGCGGCGGGCGTGCAGGTCCGGGTCGTCGAGCTGGTCCCAGGAAACGGGCACGGCGACGGGGGCGCCGGGCAGGGCGCGGACCGTGTAGGGCGCGACGGCGGTCTGTGCGTAGGCGTTGCGCTGCACGTCGAGGTAGAGCCGGTCGCCGCGGTCCTTCTTGCGGGCGGCGGTGGTGAGCCGGTCGGGGTGGGCGGCGGCGAGGGTGTCGGCGGCCTCGCGGGCGAAGGCGCGTACGTCGTCGAAGTCCTGGGCCGCGCTCAGCGGCACGACGACGTGCAGGCCCCGGGAGCCGGTGGTCATCAGGGCGGACGGCAGATCCAGCTCGTCCAGCAGCTCCCTCAGCAGCCGCGCGGCCTCCCGCACCGTCTCGAAGTCGTCACCGGAGGGGTCCAGGTCGAACACCAGCCGGTCCGGGCGGTCGATCCGGGCGGTGCGGGACAGCCAGCGGTGCAGGGTGATGCTCGCCTGGTCGACGAGGTGGAGGAGGGTGGCGGTGTCGTCGCACACGGTGTGCGTGACGGTGCCGCCCTCCTTGGCGACCTCGGCGCGGGTGATCCAGTCCGGGTAGCCGTCCGGGGTGTTCTTCTGCATGAACGTGGGGCCGTCGATGCCGTCCGGGCGCCGGTCCAGCATCAGCGGGCGGCCCCGCAGGTGCGGCAGCATGAACGGGGCGACGGCCCGGTGGTAGTCGACGAGGTCGCCCTTGGTGTACTCCTTCGCGTCCCCGCCGCCGGGGAAGAGCACCTTCCCCGGCCGGTGGATCTCCAGCGAGCGACGGCCGGCCCGTACGGTGCGCGCACCGTCGTCGCTCACGACACGATCGCCTCCCCCACCAGCAGCCGGCCGGCCGCCGCGATCGACTCGGCGTCGATGCCTGCGGCGTGCAGCTGCTCCTCGGGGGAGGCCGAGCCCGGCATGTCGCGCACGCCCAGCCGCACCAGGCGCGGCATGGGACGCCCGTCGGCGAAGGCCTCCGCGACCGCGTCCCCGAGGCCGCCCTCCGGGTGGTGGTCCTCCACCGTCATCAGGCAGCCGGTCTCCTCGGCGGCCGTGCGCAGGGTCTCACGGTCGACCGGCTTCACCGAGTACAGGTCGATCACCCGTACGGCGATGCCCTCCCCCTCCAGGGCCTTGGCGGCGGCCAGCGCCTCGGGCACGGTGACGCCCGCCGCGACGAGGGTGAGCCGGTCGCGGCCGGAGGAGCGCAGCACCTTGCTGCCGCCGACGGGGAACTCCTCGTCGGGGCCGTAGATCACCTCGCTCGCTCCTCGCGAGGTGCGCAGATAGCGGATGCCGTCCAGGCCGGCCATCGCGGCGACCAGCCGCGCGGTCTGGTTGGCGTCGCACGGGTACAGCACGGTCGAGCCGTGCACCGCCCGCATCATCGCCAGGTCCTCCAGGCCCATCTGGCTGGGGCCGTCCTGACCGATGGCGACGCCCGCGTGGGAGCCGACGAGGTTGATCCCGGAACCGCTGACCGACGCCATGCGGATGAAGTCGTGGGCGCGGGTGAGGAAGGCCGCGAAGGTCGCGGCGTACGGAGTCCAGCCGCGCGCGGCCATGCCGACCGCCGCGGCGACCATCTGCTGCTCGGCGATGTAGCACTCGAAGTAGCGCTCGGGGTGTTCCTTGGCGAAGGCCTCCGCGCGGGTGGAGTCGCCGACCTCCCCGTCGAGGGCGACGACGTCGCCGCGCGCGGTGCCGAGGGCGGTCAGCGCCTCACCGAAGGCGTTACGGGTGGCCACCTCCTCGCCCTTGTCCCAGCGGGGCAGGTCGGGCCGGCCGGTGTGTCCGGCGGGCGGTGCCCCGTCGGCGGACGGGGCCTCCACCCGGATGCGCAGGTCGCGGGGGCCGCCGAGCTCGGCGATGGCCTCCTCGGCCTCGGGCAGCGGTTTGCCGTGCAGGCCCTCGCGGTCCTGGACCGCCTCGACGCCCTTGCCCTTGAGGGTGCGGGCGAGGACCGCGGTGGGCTGGCCCTTGGTGGACAGGGCCTCCCCGTAGGCGCGGTCGACGGCGTCCACGTCGTGGCCGTCCACTTCGACGGTGTGCCAGCCGAAGGCCTGGAAGCGGCGGGCGTAGGCGTCCAGGTCGTGACCGTGCCGGGTGGGACCGCGCTGCCCGAGCCGGTTGACGTCCACGATCAGCGTGAGGTTGTCCAGGTGCTCGTACGCGGCGTGCTCGGCGGCCTCCCAGACCGAACCCTCGGCCAGTTCGCTGTCGCCGCACAGCACCCACACCCGGTAGTCGGCGTGGTCCAACCGCTTCCCGGCCAGCGCGATGCCGACGCCGACGGGGAGCCCCTGGCCGAGCGAGCCGGTGGCCGTCTCGGTCCAGGGCAGCCGCCGGGGGGTGGGGTGCCCTTCGAGGCGGCTGCCGTTCTCGCGGAAGGTGAGCAGTTCCTCGTCGTCGATGGCGCCGGTCGCCTTGTAGGTGGCGTACATCAGGGGCGAGGCGTGGCCCTTGGAGAGGACGAAGCGGTCGTTGCCCGGGTGGTCGGGACGCTCGAAGTCGTAGCGGAGGTGGCGGGCGAACAGCACGGCCATCAGGTCCGCCGCGGACATCGACGACGTGGGGTGCCCGGAGCCCGCGGCAGCCGCGGCGCGGACACTGTCCACCCTCAACTGCTGCCCCAGCTCGACGAGTTCACCGGTGTTCATGAGTCTCCTTCGGTGGTGCGGTCGGTGCGCTTGACGGGTCCGGGCGCGACATCGGGACCGGGCGGCGGCTGATCGGGGGGCGGGGTGACGGCGGGCCGGCTCTTGACGGGTTCACCGCCGGGCTGCTTCTTGGCCGGCTCACCGCCGGGCTGCTTCTTCGCGGGCTCACCGCCGGGCTGGTTCTTCGCCGGCTCACCCCCGGGCTGGTTCTTCGCCGGCTCACCCCCGGGCTGCTTCTTCGCGGGCTCACCCCCGGGCTGCTTCTTCGCCGGCTCACCACCGGACCGACCCGCGGCGGGCTCGCCACCCGGCCGGTTCTTCGCCGATGCGCCACCCGGCCGGTCCTCGGCGGACCCTCCGCCGGCCCGGTCCCCCGCCGGCTCCGAGCCACGCCGGGCAGCCGCCGGCTGCTGTGTCCCGCCCCCGGACGACGACCCCCGCCCCGGCTCGCCCGGCACCCGCGCCAGTTCCGGCGACGCCGTGTCCAGCGGCACCGACCAGGACCGTACGAGCCCCAACTGGACGGCCTGGCGCGGCAGTACGGCGTCGAGGAGCCAGTCGGCGGCGACGCGCACCCGGTTGCCCGGCATCGCCGCGAGGTGGTAGCCGCGGGTGACCGCCCCCGCCGCCACCCCGGACAGGTTCACGCCGAGCGGGTTGGCGGCGGCCTTGACGCCGCCCAGGTCCACCACGAACCCCATGTCCTTGTGCCGGTAGGCGCGCCGCTCACCGTCACCGAACGACGCGGCGACGTTGTGCGCGCACACCTTGCCCTGCCGCCAGGCGTGCTGCGCGGTCATCGGGGTGTACGAGCCGGGCTTCTCCAGATCGGGCACCGCTGCGGCGTCCCCGCAGGCGAACACCTCGGGCCGGCCCGGCACCTGCAGGTGCGGGTCGACGAGCAGCCGGCCGCGTTCCATGGGCAGTCCGAGGGACTCGACGAGCGGGTCGGGGCGTACGCCCACGCACCACACCAGGGTGTGGGTGTCGACGAACTCCCCGTCGGTCAGCAGCACTCCGTCGTGCGTGGCCTCCTTCACTGAGGTGCCCATCCGTACGTCCACGCACCGTTCCCGCAGCACGGTGTCGGCGGTGCGGGAGAGGCGTTCGTCCAGCTCGGGCAGGACCCGGTCGGCGATGTCGAGGAGCAGCCAGCGTGGCCGCATCCCGGTCCGCATCGGGTGCCTGGCGACCTGCGCGTCGGTGAACAGCTGCCCGTGCGCGGCGACTTCGGTGCCGGTGTAGCCGGCGCCGACCACGACGAACGTACAGCGGGCGGCGCACCGCCCGGGGTCGTCGGTGGCGGCGGCGAGCTCCACCTGCCGGGTCACGTGGTCGCGCAGGTACAGCGCCTCGGGCAGGCCGCGGAAGCCGTGGGCGTGTTCGGCGACACCGGGGATCGGCAGCAGCTTGTTGACGCTGCCGGCCGCGAGGACCAGCCGGTCGTAGTCGAGGGTGCCGACCTCGCCCTCGGGGCCGGTGTAGTGGACCTGCCGCGCGTCGAGGTCGATGCGGTCGGACTCCCCCAGCACCAGCTTCACGTGCGGCAATGTGCCGGAGAGGGAGACGGTGACCCGGCGGGGTTCCAGGATGCCTGCGGCGACCTGGGGCAGCAGGGGCAGGTACAGGAAGTAGTCGGTGGGGTTGAGCAGGACGATCTCGGCGCGGCCACGGGCCAGCCGGGAGAGCGTCCGGGCCGTGCGGTACCCGGCGAAGCCGGCACCGACGATCACAATGCGGGGTCGACTCACGGTTCGCCTCCGGCGCTGTCGCGGACGTCGGGAGACTTCCGCGTCCCCCTGGTGGGGGCGGCCAAACGTCCGCCGGTTTCCGCCGGGCCCCCCGGGTACCCGGTCCGGGACCCGAACCGCCCACGTCGCGGAGGCAACCCCCCATGCCCGAGTACGGTTATTTCCTCTCGTGCGAGCAGTACGGTCCCGCCGAGCTGATCGAACAGGCCCGGATGGCCGAGCAGGCCGGGTTCCAGGCCCTGTGGATCTCGGACCACTACCACCCGTGGAACGACGAACAGGGGCAGAGTCCGTTCGTGTGGTCGGTGATCGGCGCGCTGTCCGAGGCGGTGTCGCTGCCGGTGGGGACGGCGGTGACCTGCCCGACCGTGCGGACGCACCCGGCGGTGGTGGCGCAGGCGGCGGCCACGGCCGCGGTGATGTCGCCGGGGGAGTTCCGGCTGGGCGTGGGCACGGGCGAGGCCCTGAACGAGCACATCCTCGGAGACCACTGGCCGCCCGCGCACGTACGGCTCGAGATGCTGGAGGAGTCGATCCAGGTGATGCGCCGGCTGTTCTCCGGCGAGGAGGTCAACCACCACGGCACGCACTACACGGTGGAGAACGCCCGCCTGTACACCGTGCCGGACGAGCCCGTCCCGATCGACATCTCGGGCTTCGGTCCGGCGGCGACCAAGCTCGCCGCCCGGGTCGGCGACGGCTACATCACGATGATGCCGGACGCCTCGATGGTGGAGCAGTACCGCAAGGGCGGGGGCGGCGGCAAGCCGGTCAGCGGCGGCACCAAGGTCTGCTACGGCACCGACCGCGACGAGTGCGTGCGTACCGTGCACCGGCTGTGGGCGAACGAGCAGCTGCCCGGTGAACTGGGCCAGGTGCTGCCCTCACCCAAGCACTTCGAGCAGGCGCAGACCCTGGTCACCGAGGACATGGTGCGGGAGAACCGGGTGTGCGGCGACGACGTGGACGAGCACGTCGCCGAGCTCCGGCAGTTCGCCGACGCGGGTTTCGACCGGATCTACGTGAACCAGATCGGCCCCGACCTGCGCGGTTTCTTCGACTTCTACCGCACCAAGGTGCTGCCGCAGCTCCAGCAGGCCGGCTGACCACGGGAGGACGGACCGACGATGGGACTGCACCGACCCGGCGTCTCCGTCTCCACCGTGCCGGCCGACGCCCCGGAGGCCGACTCCACGCCGGCCTGGGAGTCCACGACGGTGGTGATCGTCGAGGTGTCGGCGGGCAACGCGACCGGCACCGGGTGGACGTGCGGTCCGCCTGCGGTCGGCGACTTCCTGGGCGGGCATCTCGCGCCGCTCGTGGAGGGCATGAGCGCGCTGGACGTCCCGGCCGTGCACGAGGCGATGTGCCGCTCGGTGCGCAACGCCGGCCGGCCGGGCATCGCGGCCTGCGCGATCTCGGCGCTGGACATCGCGCTGTGGGACCTCAAGGCCCGGCTGCTGGAGCTTCCGCTGGTACGGCTGCTGGGTGCGTGCCGGGAGCGGGTGCCGGTGTAAGGGCGCGGGAGGTGCCCCCAAACCCCTGGATCGCGTGCTTGGCGCCGCAGTACGCGAACTGCGGCGGGATGCCCCGGTGGGCGAGGGCCGAGCCGACCCGCACGATCGTGCCGCGGTCGCGCGGCGGCATGTGCCGCAGGGCGGCCCGGGTGCCGAACGCATGACCCAGGTACGTCACTTCGGTGACCCGGCGGAACTCATCGGCTTCGACGTCCTTGAACCGGGCGAACACGCCCGTGAAGGCGCAGTCGACCCAGACGTCGATGGTGCCGAAGGCGTCGGCGACCCGCTGTGCGGCGTCGTCCACGGCCTGGGCGTCGGAGACGTCGACGGGGACGACGAGCGCCGTGCCGCCGGCCTCCCGTACGTCGTCGGCCGCGGCGGCGAGTCCCTCACGGCCGCGGGCCAGCGGGGCGACCCGGTCGCCCTACGCGGCGAAGGCGCGGGCCGTCGCCCGGCCCACGCCGCCGCTCGCCCCGGTCACCACGACGGTCCTGGGGTCCCGTGACAGGAGCTGTGCCACCGGCTTCCTCCGGCCGGTCAGTCCCGGTGGCGGGGTGCGTCGGGGTCGGAGTCCGGCCGCGGCGGTACGACGCCGGCGGTGGGCGGTGCGGACGGCACCGGCGGGACGGGTGCCGACCGGCCGCCGGGGGCGGGGGCCTGCGCGGGCACGGTCCCGGACGCCTTGGGCCGGGCCGCGCCGCGCAGGACGTGGGCGAGCGCGCCCAGGATCACGGCCGTGATCAGCGCGGCGGCCCAGCCCGGCAGGACCAGGGCGAGGGCGAGGCCCACGGCCAGCGCGACGGCCGCGCCCGCGTACAGGGCGGCGGCGCCGGATCCGGCGTACAGGGCGGCCCTGCGGCGCTGTCCCCGCGCCTGTTCGCGCAGTTCGTCGCGCACGGTCTCACGGGCCACCTGTGCCAGCTCGTCGACCAGGTGCTTGTCCAGATGCTCCAAGTGCTCCAAGCGCTGCATGGCCGCCGGGTACCCGCGCCCGGGGCCGCGTAACGCCCGCGGGCACGAGGTGTGGAGATCGTCCGCGCCGGGACCCCGGCCACGGCCGCCCCAACTAGGCTCGTCCCCATGGAGATTCTGGGTGCCACACTGCGTGTCTGCGTCGACGACATCGAGACCGCCATCCCCTTCTACGAGCGGCTGGCGGGCGGCAGGGCCCTCCGGTTCGAGCGGGCCGGCGTCCAGGTCGCCGCGGTCGGCTGTTTCCTGCTGATGAGTGGTCCCGCGGCCGAACTGGACGTGCTGCGCAGGGTCGCCGCGACCATCGCGGTCAAGGACGTCGAGGAGACCGGCCGGGTGCTCGCGGAGCTGGGCGCCGACATCCTCGCGGGCCCGCTCCCCACCCCCGTGGGCCGCAACCTCATCGCCCGGCACCCGGACGGGGCGGTCTACGAGTACGCGGACCGCCACGCCTGACACACCCGGTCCCGGCGCGGACCTCCACGCGCTGCCCCTCGGCGGGCGGCAGCCCCACCTCGACCAGCCGGAACCGCCCACGGGCCCGGGTCGCGGGGGCCGGCCGCCACGCTCCCGGCGGAGGCTGTTCGGAGGCCTCCGCACGGCGTTCGGCGGCCCGCTCGGGGTGGCGGTCCGCCTGGTCGGCGCCAGCGAGGCAGGGACAGCCGGTGGTCGCGGCCCACGGGGAGTGCGGGCGTCAACGGCCCGCTGTCATCTCGCTGGTGATCGCCCAGCGTTGGTGGTCGCGCCAGGCGCCGTCGATGAAGAGCATCTTCGGCGAGAAGCCCTCCAGGCGGAAACCGCAGGCGCGGGCGAGGGCGATGGAGGCGGCGTTGCCGGGCTGTACGTTGATCTCCAGGCGGTGCAGCCGCATCGGGCCGAAGGCGTACCGCACCACGAGGTCCAGGCCCTCGCTCATCAGCCCGCGCCCTGCCGCGTGCGCGAAGGCGCCGTAGCCCAGCGCACCGCACAGGAAGCCGCCCTCGACGATGTTGTTGATGTTGATGAACCCGGCGAGGGCGCCGTCCGTCTCCTTCTCGCAGACCAGGAACCCCGCCTTGGTGCGGTCCGCGATCAGCCGTCCCGCGTACGCGGCGTACGCGCCCTGGCTGTCCGGCGGGAACAGCCAGGGGTGGTGGAGGTCCTTGCTCTCCCGGGCGCGGGCGGTGAACTCGGCGCCGTCCGCGTGAGTGAAGTGACGGAGCCCCACGCGGCGGCCTTCGGCGAGGTAGCGGGAAACGGTGTGCGGCACCCTGTCACCCTACGACGGGCCCGCGCGCGACGCGGGCCGGTCAGCTCAGCGCCGGTTCGTCCAGGGTCAGGGTGCCCGCGCCGGCGTCGAGTTCGGCCGTGACACCGAAGGGGACGGTGAGCGCGTCGGCGCAGTGCCCGAACCCGAACTGCTCGGCCACCGGCACACCGAGGCCGCCGAGCCGGTCGGCGAGCAGCGCCCGCACCCCGTCGTACGGCCCGCACCGGTCCCAGGATCCGAGCAGCAGCCCGGACACCCCGTCGAGCCAGCCGGACCGCAGGAGCTGGGTGAGGCAGCGGTCGAGCCGGTAGGTCTCCTCCCCCACGTCCTCCAGGCAGAGCAGTCCGCCGCGCGCGGAGGGTCTGGCGTGCGGGGTGCCGAGGTCGGCGGCGAGCAGGGAGAGACAGCCGCCGAGGGTGATCCCGCGCGCCCGGCCGGGGACGAGCGCGGTGCCGTCGGAATGGACGGTGCGGACCGTATCGGGGGCGAGGAGGGTCGCCTTGAGGTGGTCCTGCGCCCGCACGCTCTTCACGAAGTCGATGCCCGCGGCCATCGGCCCGTGCAGGGTGACGAGGCCGAGCCGGACGGCGAACGCCTCGTGCAGCGCGGTGATGTCGCTGAACCCGACGAACACCTTCGGCCCGGCGGCCCGCATCGCCTCCCAGTCGAGCAGGTCGACCATGCGCTGTACGCCGTAGCCGCCGCGGGCGCAGATCACCGCGTCGACGGCCGGGTCGCACCAGGCGGACTGCAGATCGGCGGCCCGGTCGGCGTCGCCACCCGCGAGGTAGCCGAACTCGCCGTGCCGGTCCAGGACATGGGGGCCCACCACGGGGTCGAGGTCCCAGCCGCGCAGCACGTCGAGTCCTGCCTGGAGCCGTTCCTCGGGCACCGGACCGCTGGGTGCGACCACGGCCACCCGGGCACCGGGGGCGAGCCGGGCCGGCCGCCGCAGTGCTCGGACCCGGCTCACGTGTCCAGCTCCAGGGCCGGCACGCCGGGCGGCTTCATCCCGAACACCTGGGCGTACAGGGACAGTTCGGCCTCCAGGGCGCGCACCATGGTCTCCGCCCGCCGGAAGCCGTGCCCCTCGCCCTCGAAGGTGAGGTAGGCGTGCGGCACGCCCCGGCCGGCCAGCCGGGCCAGGAAGCGCTCGCACTGCGCGGGCGGACAGATCACGTCGTCCAGTCCCTGGAGCATCAGGAACGGCACGGTGAGCCGGTCGGCGTGCGCGGCGGGCGAACGTTCCGCGTACCGCTCGGGCACCTCGGCGCGCGGGCCGATCAGGCTCTCCAGGTACTGGGACTCGAAGTCGTGGGTCTCCCCCGTGCCCCAGCCGGTGAGGTCGAGCACCGGATAGATGATGGTGCCGCAGGCGTAGACGTCGGTCGTGGTGAGCGAGGCGGCGGTGGTCCAGCCGCCGGCGCTGCCGCCGCGGACGGCGAGCCGGTCGCGGTCGGCGGTGCCCTCGTCCGCGAGGGCCAGCGCGACGGCGGCGCAGTCCTCGACGTCGACCACACCCCACTGTTCGCGCAGCCGGTCGCGGTACTCCCGCCCGTATCCGGTGGAGCCGCCGTAGTTGACCTCGGCCACGCCGATGCCGCGCGAGGTGAAGTAGGCGATCTCCAGGTCCAGCACGAGCGGCGCCCGGCCGGTGGGACCGCCGTGCGCCCAGATCACGTACGGGGGACGCTCGTCCGCGGGGCCGGCGCACCCGGGGTGGTGCGGGGGGTACAGCTGGGCGTGGATCTCCCGGCCGTCCGGTCCGGTGAACGTGCGGACCCGCGGCTCGGGGTAGTACGCCGGGTCCACCGCGTCCTCGTGGCGGGCGCCGATCACCCGGGCGTGGCCCGTCCGGGTGTCCAGCTCCACCACCTCGTGGGCGCTGCGCGGTCCGGCCCCGACGGCGACGACCCGCTCGCCGTGCGCCGCGAGGGTGGGCGTGAACTCGCTCCACGGGCCGGCGGCGTCGACGACCTCGCAGGTCTCGGGGTCGAGGATGCCGAGCGCGGGCGCGCCCCGGCCGTGCAGGACGGCGATCAGGCCGCTGTCCAGGGGGGCGAACCAGCGCAGGCCCAGCTTCCACAGCGGTCCGCCGAACTCCTCCTCGCGCGGGCAGACCGGCTCCCCGTCCCGGTAGAGGTTCCACCAGCCGGTGCGGTCGCTCGCGTACAGCAGCCGGCCGTCGGGGGTCCAGTCGGCCTGGGCGACGGACTCCTCGGGTCCGCCGGCCACCGTACGGGCGTCGCGCAGGGTGCCGTCGGCGGCGACGTCGGCGACGAGCAGTTCGGTGCCGTCCCACGGCATGCGCGGGTGGTCCCAGCCGAGCCAGGCGGCGCGCCGCCCGTCCGGTGAGAGGCGCGGCCCGGTGACGAAGCGGTGCCGGCCGTCGCTCAGTTCCCGCACGGCGCCGCGGTCACCGGCGGCGGAGCCGTCCAGCGGTACGGCGGCCAGGACCCGGCGTACGTCGCCGGGGCCGTCGCCGGTGAACTCCTCCAGGACACACCACACCTCGCCGCGCTCCGGCAGCAGCACCGGATCGGCCCAGCGCAGCCCCTGCCCGACCGCGGACACGGGGGTGAGCGGACGGGGCTCGGCGTCCGGCTCGTACCGGTGGAGGCGCTGGTCGGCGAAGTTCACGAACACCACGTGCGGGACACCGTCGCGCACGGTTCCGGCCCAGGGCCGGCCGCCGTACTCGATGACCCGGCTCCGCACGTTCCACGGCGCGGGCAGGACCGGCTCCTCGGTACCGTCGGCGTGCCGCCGCACCAGGGTGCGCCGGCCGGCCTCGGTGGGCCGGGGCTCGGTCCACCACACCTCGTCGCCGACGAAGCCCACGGACTCGGGGCTGCCGTCGTGGGCCGCGGCCGTGGCCGCGTCGATGGGCGAGGGCCACTCGCCGTACGCCAGGTTCCGCACTGTCTCCCCCACTCGCTCAGGCCGTCCGCAGGAACCGGTCGAGGACCCGGACACCGAACCGGAGCGCCTCGACCGGGACGCGCTCGTCGACGCCGTGGAAGAGTGCCTGGTAGTCGAAGCCCTCCGGCAGCTTCAGCGGCGCGAATCCGTAGCCGGTGATGCCCAGCCGGGAGAACTGCTTGGCGTCCGTGCCGCCGGACATGCAGTACGGCACCACGTGCCCCTCGGGCGCGAACTCCTCGACGGCGGCCCGCATCCGGGCGAACGTCGGGGAGTCCACCGGCGCCTGGAGCGCCACCTCGTGGTGCTCGAACTCCCAGTCGATGTCCGGTCCGGTGAGCCGGTCCATGGTCGCGCGGAACTCGTCCTCGGCACCCGACAGATACCGTCCGTCGACGTGCGCCACGGCCTCCCCGGGGATCACGTTGACCTTGTAACCGGCGTCCAGCATCGTCGGGTTGGCGCTGTTGCGGACGGTGGCCTCGACGAGCTTCCCGGCCGTGCCGAGCTTGTCCAGCAGCGTGTCCACGTCGGACAGGTCGGTCTGGATGCCGTACACGGCGGCGAGTTCGGTGAGCGCGGCCCGCACGGTCGGGGTGAGCCGCAGCGGCCACTGGTGCTCGCCGATGCGGGTGACGGCGGCGGCGAGGCGGGTCACCGCGTTCTCCCGGTTGACCTTGGAGCCGTGCCCGGCCCGGCCGCGCGCGGTGAGCCTCATCCAGGCCGTGCCGCGCTCGCCGGCCGCGATCGGGTAGATCTGCCGCCCGCCGCCGTCGTGGAAGGTGAACGCGCCCGACTCACCGACGCCCTCGGTGCAGCCCTCGAAGAGGTGGGCGTGCCGGTCGGCGAGGAAGCCGGAGCCGTCCTCGGCGCTGGCCTCCTCGTCCGCGGTGAACGCGATGACGATGTCCCGCCGGGGCCGTACGCCCTCGCGCGCCCAGGCCCGCACCACGGCGAGGATCATCGCGTCCATGTTCTTCATGTCGACGGCGCCGCGTCCCCAGACGACGCCGTCGCGGACCTCTCCGGAGAACGGGTGCACGCTCCAGTCGGCGGCCTCGGCCGGGACGACGTCCAGATGCCCGTGGACGAGCAGCGCGTCGGCCGACGGGTCGGTGCCCTCCAGACGGGCGACGACGTTGGCGCGGCCCGGGACGCGTTCCAGGAGCACCGGTTCGAGTCCCGCCTCCGCGAGCCGCGCGGCGGCGTACTCGGCGGCGGGCCGCTCCCGGCAGTCGCCCCCGCCCCTGTTGGTCGTGTCGATCCTGATCAGGTCGGACGTGAACGTCACGACCTCGTCCATGGCCCGCTCGTCAGCCATACTGCTCCTCCACCGCGGCCGAGGCGATCGTGGTGACCGCCTTGAAGGTGCGGATCCCGTCGTACATGGTCCCGCTGGTGTACGCCACCTTCCGCTCGCCGGTGCGGGTCACGCCCGGCACGACGGTGACGGCCGTCGCCAGGTGCTCGGCGTCGAACTCCACCGCGACGGTGAACGGCCCGCCGTCGACGGGCTCCCGGCGCACCGCCAGCGTGGCCGCCTCCTTGGCCGCCGCGCGGATGTCGGCGGCCGTCCGGGCGGGGGTGCGGCACACGGCCGCGTACCGGGACACATGGTCCTTGACGGCGACCTTCAGCGCCTCGGGCGCGTAGCCGAGCGCGTCCTCGCAGGCGACGTCGTCACCGGTCACCAGGATCACCGGCACCCCGTACTCGGCGGCCACGTGCGCGTTGAGCAGGCCCTCGCCGGCCCGTACGTCGTCGACCCAGACCCCGGTGATGGAGTTGGCGAGGAAGGTGTGCGCGAGGACGCCCTCCATGCCTGCGCCGGCGTGGTAGCCGATGAACGCGATGCCGTCCACGTCGCCGTGCTGCACGCCCTCGACCATGGAGAGGGACTTGTGCCGCCCGGTGAGCATCTCGGCCCGCTCGTCCAGCCGTTCGAGGAGCAGGTTGCGCATGGTCCAGTGGGCCTCGTTGATCAGCACCTCGTCGGCGCCGCCGTCGAAGAACCCCTGCACGGCGGCGTTGACGTCCGAGGTGAACATGGACCGGCACCGCTCCCACTGGGGAGTCCCCGGCAGCACGTCGGCCGGCCAGGTGACGCCGGTGGCGCCCTCCATGTCGGCGCTGATGAGGATCTTCATGCGGCACACGCTACGTGGTTCCGCCGAATCCCGGCCAGCCTGTGGATAACTCTCACCGGTCCAGACCAGTGAAGGACTCGTCGCTCCTCACCAGGCCCTACCTCACGGCGCGTCCCGTCACGAACCAGAGGGACGGCAGTGCGATACGGGTGCCGTCGGGGCCGTGCTCCGTGGTGGTCAGCGGCAGGGTGCCGTTCGCCAGTACGGTCAGTCCGGCCGCGGTCAGGAACTCGGGCACGGCCGCGTCGTCGACCTCACCGGGGGCTATGCCGTGCCGCAGGACGGGCGCGAGTTTGGGCGGCGGTCCCGCGGGGCCGGCCGCGAGGCCCCGCAGGACGGCTCCGGCGGCCTCGGAGGGCTCGACGAGGAAGGCACGGCCGCGGTCGCCGACCACCGTGGCGACGGCGTCCGCCAGCGCCTGCCGGTCGTCGGGCTCGCACTGGTGCAGCACCCCGCGCATGTACACGTTGGCGTCGCCGAGTTCGGCGTGCAGTGCCTGCGTCCCGGCCTTGTCGACGGCGTCCAGCCGCCGGTACGCCGCCTGCCCGGCCGGGTCGGCGGCGCGGGCGCGGTCCAGGGCGGCGGCGGAGAGGTCGGCGCCGAGGACGTGCGGGAAGCGGTCGGCGAGGAAGCGGGTCTGGGTGCCGTTGCCGCACCCGAGGTCCACCAGGGGCAGCCAGGGGTCGGTCAGATGCGGTTCGAACAGGGCGAGATGGCGGGCCACCGTCAGGGCGGGCTCCGCGTCCCAGAACACGGCCCCCTCCTCGTCGGGTGCCTCACGCCAGAAGCCCTCCCAGGCCTCCCGGTACCGACTCGTCACGCTCATGACCGACTCCCCAGGGTGCGACGCCGGCCCGCCCCGTGTGACGGGCCAGTACGGTGTATCGCGCCCCGGGCGCGCGGACAAGCGTACGGCGCGTTCCTTCACGGCTCGTTCGCCCCGGAGCGCGCCGTGTACCACCGGCGCTCAGCGTCGTCGCGGCAGTGTCAGTTCGAACCACACGCTCTTGCCGGTCGTCGTCCGGCTGGTGCCCCACTGGCGGGCGAGGGTGCTGACCACGCGCAGTCCCCGCCCGAACTCGTCCGCCGGCCGCGCGTCGAGCAGCGTCGGCAGTTCGTGGTCGTCGTCCTCCACCTCGCACAGCAGTGTGTCGCCGCGCACCAGCCGCAGGGCGACGGGTCGGGCGTGGGAGTGCAGTACGGCGTTGGTGACGAGTTCGCTCACCATCAGCTCGGTACTGTCGACGAGCTTCGGCAGTCCCCAGTCGTGGAGCTGCTCGCGGACCACCGCGCGGGCCCGGCCGACCTCGGACGGCTCGGGGACGAGCCGCCATTCGGCGACGTCGTCGGGTTCGATGCCGCCGAGGCGGGCCATCAGCAGGGCCACGTCGTCCTTGCGGCCGCCCTGGGTGTTGAGCGTTCGGATGATGGTGTCGCAGGCGTCGTCCATGGAGGCGGCCGGGTGGGCGGCGGACTCGCACAGCGTGGCGAGCCCGACACCGATGTCCTCGCCGCGCACCTCGACCAGTCCGTCGGTGCACATCACCAGCCGGTCACCCGGCTCCACGGGCACGCGCACCGTCTCGAAGGGCACCCCGCCGACGCCGATGGGCGCCCCGGTGGGCAGGTCGAGCAGTTCGCTGCGCCCGTCGGCGGCGCGGACCAGCACGGGCGGGATGTGCCCGGCGTTGGCGAGGCGCAGTTCGCTCGCGATGGGGTCGTAGACGGCGTACAGGCAGGTCGCGAGGTAGGTGTCGCCGAGCCGCTGGGCGAGGTCGTCGAGGTTGCGCAGGAGTTGCGCGGGCGGCAGGTCCAGTGCGGCCATGGTCTGCACGGCGGTGCGCAGCTGGCCCATCATCGCGGCCGAGTTCAGCCCGTGCCCCATGACGTCGCCGACGACGAACGCGGTACGGGCGCCGGGCAGTTTCACCGCGTCGAACCAGTCGCCGCCGATCCGCCCGAGCAGGGTGCCCGGCAGATAGCGGGTGGCGATGTCACAGCCCGCCATGCGCGGCGGGATGTGCGGCAGCATGCTGTCCTGGAGCGTCTCGGCGACGTTCTCCTGGTACGTGTACATGCGCGCGTTGTCGAGCACGAGGCCCGCGCGGGCGGCGAGTTCGGCACCGGTGACCCGGTCCATGTCGTTGAAGACCTGCCGTTCCGGATGGCGCAGCAGGATCATGAAGCCGAGGACGGCGTGGCGTGCCTTCAGCGGGACGACCAGCATGGAGCGGCCGGTGATCAGCGGCCGGATGTCGCGCTTCTCGAACTGCGAGGCGATGGCGTGGCCCATCTCCTCGCTGACGCGCGGCACGAGGACGGGTTCGCCGGTGGTCATGCACTGGAAGAACGGGGTGTGCGCCGGAAAGGGCATGGCCTCGCCGACGGGTACGACGTCGTCCCAGCGGCCGGGTTCGTCGGTGTGCTCCAGGGCGACCCGGTGCCACAGGGTGGTGGTGTCCGGCACGCCCTCGTCGAATCCCTCGCCGGCGACGACCTGTTCGCGCAGATAGGTGCCGGCGACGTCGGTGAAGCGGGGCACGACGGCCTTGCTGACCTCGACGATGGTGCGGGAGAGGTCGAGGGAGGTGCCGATCCGGGAGCTGACCTCGTTGAGGAACTCCAGGCGCTCGCGGACGGCGGCGTACTCGAGGTCCTCGCCCTCGTCGCGCAGTTCCTCGGGCACCGGCTCGCCGGCCGCCAGCGCCCGCGCGGCCCGTTCGCGGCGCTCCCGGCGTTCGATGCGCCGGGGCACGCCCCAGTCGGGGGTGACGGGCACCCGGTCGTTCTGGCTGAACTCCAGGACGGGATAACCCAGTTCGAGGACCTGGGCGACGATACGGGCGCTGTCGCCGACGCTCATGCTGGGGAGGATCTCGGGGAGCCGGCGGGCGAGGTCCTCGGAGCCGGGGAAGTCGGTGTGCAGGGCGAAGCCGGGCGCGATGCGTTCGAACGTCCCGGCCCCGTCCGTGCGCAGCAGTCCGTCCGCGTCGGCGGCCAGCACCAGCAGCCGCTCGCGTCCCGGCCCCACCAGCGGGTAGGCCCACCACAGCACGTCGACCCGCCCGGCGTCGGCCGCGGCCAGCCGGGCCCGGCCCGCCGCCGGGTAGGACAGGCCCCCGCCGAGCGAGGCACCGAGGCCGGGCCCCGGACCGTCGTAGGCGGCGTACGCCCCGTAGGGCTCCTCTTCGCCGGGTCCCCCGGGCTCCTCGGGCAGGGCCCCGGTCACCGGCAGCAGGTCGGCCGCCGGGCGGCCGAGCGCGTCCTCCTTGGGGAGGGAGAACAGGCGCCGCGCGCCCGTGCTCCAGTGGGAGACGAGTCCGTCGCGGTCGACCACGACCACGGCCAGCGGGATACGGCCGGCGCCGCCCCGTTCGGCCGCCGCGCCGTCCCCCGCGCGGCGTTCCGGAGGTGCGTCCCGCTCGGTGCCACGGTCCATGGCCCAGGCCCTCTCTCCCCCGGCTGTGCAAGATCTGTACCGCCGTCACCACCGTACGGCCACGGTCGGCCGCGATGTGTGTCAACGCGGGAATTGCCCGCCGGTGCTCGCACCGGCGTACGTTCCCGCGCGTGACCGACCGTCTCAGTCCTCGTGGCCGAGCTGGAGGTCGCGTTCCGTGCGGCCGCCGCCGGCCATCTGGAGCACGGTCGCGACCGGTGGGTAACCGGCGGCGATGACGGTGTACTCGCCGGACGACAGGTCGACGAAGCGGAAGATGCCGTCGGGTCCGGTGGTGAGGGTGTCGACGACGTTGCCCGCCGCGTCCAGCAGGGTCACGCGGGCCTCCTCCACGGGCCGTCCGCCGCCGGCCCGCACGGTGCCGCGCAGCACCGCGCCGCCGGCCAGCTCGACGTCCTGGCGGGTCTCGCGGGCGGCCTGGACGGTGACGGGGAGGGCGGCCGGACGGAAGGCGGGCGCGCTCGCGGCGAGGGTGTACTCCCCGGCCACCAGCTCGCTGATGACGTAGCCGCCCTCCCGGCCGCTGCGGGTACTGGCGACCACCTCCCCGTGGACGTTGGTGAGGGTGACGGCGGCGTCCCGCACCGGTGTGCCGTCGGCGGTGACGACACTGCCGGCGAGACGGCCCGCGCCGCCGAGGACGACATCGAGCTCGACGGGCCGCTCGCCGACGGTCACGGAGACCGCCTGCGGCTGGTGACCGCCGGCGGCGGCGATCAGGACGTACGATCCCGGTCCTGGCGTGGCCAGCGCGTACCGTCCGTCCTCGCCGCTGGCGCCCCGTCCGGTCTGCTGTCCGGTGACGTCGATGAGGGTGAGCGCGGCGCGCGGTACGACGGTCCCGTCGGGGTGCTGCACGGTCCCGCAGACGGGGATGCCGCCGGTGTGCGGGGAGCGGAGCGGGGTGGGGGTCCCCCCGCTCGGGGAGTGGGGGCGCGCGTGCGGTACCTGTGCCGTGAAGTGGGCCGGGTCGGCGGTGGGGACGTGGTGGGACACCAGTGGTTTCTCCTTGAGGAAGAAGGCGATGAGCAGGCCGAGGACGAGCACCGGCACCAGGTAGAGGAAGATGCGCGGCATGGCGTCGGCGTAGGCCTGCACGTAGGCGTCGCGCAGCTCGGGCGGCAGCGCGTGGACGAGTTCGGGGGTGATCGACCCGGCGTCGAGCGGCCCGCCGTCCGCGTGCGCGGGGAGGCGCTCGTCGAGCGCGTCGGCGAGCCGGCCGGCGAGGAGGGTGCCGAAGACGGCGGCACCGACGCTGCCGCCGATCTGCCGGAAGAAGTTGTTGGCGCTGGTGGCGGTACCGAGGTCGGCGGGGCGCACGGAGTTCTGCACGGCGAGGATCAGCACCGGCATCACCATGCCGATGCCGGCGCCGAGGACGGCCATCCAGATGCTGTAGTGCAGCCGGGGCGTGCCGGTCTCCAGACGGGACAGCAGCCACATGCCGACGACGGAGAGGGCGGCGCCGACGACGGGGTGGAGCCGGTAGCGGCCGGAGCGGCTGATGAGCTGCCCGGAGATGACCGAGGCGCCGACGATGCCGCCCGTCATGGGCAGCATCAGCAGTCCGGACTCGGTGGCGGAGGCCCCCTCGACCATCTGGAGATACGTCGGCAGGTAACTGGCGGCGCCGAACAGGGCGACGCCGATCACCAGCCCCACCAGACCTGTGACGTTGAAGACGGAGTCCCGGAACAGCCGCAGCGGGATGAGGGGTTCGGCGGCGAAGCGCTCGACGACGAGGAAGAGGACGGCGGTGGCGGCGGCGCCCGCGCCGAGTCCGAGCACGACCCGGGAGTCCCAGGCGTACTCGGTGCCGCCCCAGCTGGTCAGCAGCACCAGGCAGGTGGAGGCGGCGGCCAGCAGGAGGGTGCCGAGGACGTCGAAGCGGCCCCGTGCGGCCGGCTTGGGGAGTCTGAGCGCCAGGGCGACGACGGCCATGGTGACGATGCCGAAGGGGACGTTGACGTAGAAGCACCAGCGCCAGGAGAGGTGGTCGGTGAAGTAGCCGCCGAGCAGCGGCCCGGCGACGGACGCGAGGCCGAAGGCGGCGCCGATCAGTCCCATGAAGCGTCCGCGCCGGCGCGCGGGCACGATGTCCGCGATGATCGCCTGGACGCCGATCATCAGGCCGCCCGCGCCGACGCCCTGCACCGCGCGGTAGGCGATCAGCTCGTCCATGGTGGACGCGCGGCCCGCCAGCGCGGAGCCGACGACGAACACGAGGATCGCGAACTGGAAGACGCCCTTGCGGCCGAGCAGGTCGCCGAGCTTTCCGTAGACCGGCAGTCCGACGGTGGCGGTGAGCAGATAGGCGGTGATCGTCCAGGACATCCGGTCCAGGCCGTGCAGCTCGCCGACGATCCTCGGGAGCGCGGTGGCGACGATCATCTGTTCCAGGGCGGCGAGCAGCAGCGCCAGCATCAGCGCGAGGAAGACCAGCCGGACCCGGCGTGGGCTCAGGCCCTGTTCGACGACCGGTGCCGGGGGCGGTGGGCCCCCGGCCGGTGGCGCCGTGACCGGCTCGTCCTGCGTCAGAGTGATCCCGCCCACGTGCCGCTCCCCTCGTCGCACCGCCGGACAATTCCCGCGTAAAAGCGACAACTACGAGCAAGCGCGGTGAGTTACGGGATCGAGAAGGGTCGTAACGAGATCACTCGAAACGGTGAGGAGGCAACTCCGCACCGTTTACGAGGGTTTGCCGACCCTTACTTCTCGACCTCCGCGGCCAGCCTGGCCAGCAGGGCGTCGTGGATGCGGGCGAGGCCCTTGGGCGCGAAGGTCCTCTCGAAGAAGCCGCCGATGCCGCCGGCGCCGTCCCAGACGGTGGTCACCACGACGCGGGAGCGGCCCTCACCGGCCGGGGTGACCCGCCAGGTGGTGACCATGGAGGAGTTGCGGTCCTTCTCGACCAGTTCGCCGTCGGTCGGCTCGGTGACCTCCAGGAGGCAGTCGCGCACGCGCTTGCTGGTGGCCTGCAGCTTCCAGTGCACGAGGGTGCCCTCGCCGTCGCCGCCCTCGCGCACCTCGTACTCGCTGTACTGCTCGGGCAGCACCTTCCCGCGGGTGCCGCTGTAGTCGGCGAGGGCGTCGAACACCGTCTCCGCGTCCGCCGCGACGATCCGCTCCGTAGTGGCCTCGACCTGCGCCATCGCTTACCTCCAGGACATGGGTTCTCGGGGTCGGGACAAGCCAACCACCCCCGTGCCCGGCCGCCCAAATCGGGGGTCCGGATGTGATCGGGAGGGTGACCGAAGATGTCGCTCGCACGATCAAGGGAACACCTGTTCTATTCTGTGCCGCAGCGACACCGAGGAGGCGTCATGCGCTGGGAGAACCTCTCACCGGGCTCCGAACACAGCCGGGCCGACACCGCCCTGTTCGGCGCGGAGACGGTCACGACCCGCACCTTCGACACGCCCGAGTTCGCCGGGATCACCTTCCACGAGATCCGGGCCCGCTCCATCGTCAACCGGGTGCCGGGGGCCTCCCGCATGCCGTTCGAGTGGACGGTGAACCCGTACCGGGGCTGCACGCACGCGTGCGTCTACTGCTTCGCGAGGAAGACCCACGGCTATCTGGACCTCGACACCGGCCTCGGCTTCGACAGCCAGATCGTGGTCAAGACGAACGCGCCCGAGCTGCTGCGCCACCGGCTGGCCTCCCCCGGCTGGCAGGGCGAGCACATAGCGATGGGCACGAACGTCGACTGCTACCAGCGCGCGGAGGGCCGCTACCGGCTGATGCCGGGCATCCTCGCCGCCCTGCGCGACCACGCCAACCCGTTCTCGATCCTCACCAAGGGCACGCTGATCCTGCGGGACCTGCCGCTGCTGAAGCAGGCCGCCGAGGTGACCGACGTGGGCGTCTCGGTCTCGGTCGGTTTCACCGACGAGGGGCTGTGGCGGACGGTCGAGCCGGGCGCTCCGGCACCGGAGCGGCGCCTCGACGTGGTCCGGACGTTCACCGGGCACGGCATCGGCTGCGGGGTCCTGATGGCGCCGGTGATCCCGTTCCTCGGCGACCGTCCGGACCAACTGCGGGCGGCCGTGCGGGCCGTCGCGGCCTCGGGTGCCACCTCCGTCACCCCGCTGGTGCTGCATCTTCGGCCGGGCGCCCGCGAGTGGTTCACGGCCTGGCTCGGGCGGCACCATCCGCACCTGGTGGCCCGCTACGAGCGGCTGTACGCGGACGGCGCCTACGCCCCGAAGTGGTACCAGCGCCGCATCACCCGGCAGGTGCACGAGCTGGCCCGGGAGTACGGCATCGGCCCCGCCCGCGCGGAGACGCCCCGCCGGATCCGCGCCGCCGGGCCCGCCGGGTCCCCGGCGGCCGAGCCGACCCAACTGACGCTCCTTTAAGAGCGTTCGAGCGCTTCCGGCGATCCGATCGGGTCAAGAATCAACAGAACACGTTCGGATGTGGCCCCATATCGGGACGATGCCGCGTGAACCGTGAGCCCCGCGGTCCGCAGCACCTCCGTCCTGGGAGGACCCCATCATGAGAAGAAGCGCAGCCGTGCTGTGCGGTGCCGCCGTCGTCCTGGCCGGAAGCCTCACGGCCGCGCCCGCCGAGGCCGGCACCCCGCGCGCCGCGGAGACCTTCCACGCCGCGAAACCCGCGTGGAGGAAGTGCGGCACCGACGACTACCCGACGCTGCAGTGCGCGTCCGTCGAGGTGCCGCTCGACCACACCGAGCCCGCCGGGCGGAGGATCACGCTCGCGCTGTCCCGCGTCCCGCACACCGCGGAGCGGTACCAGGGCCCCCTGCTGGTGAACCCGGGCGGCCCCGGCGGCAGCGGTCTGACGCTCGCCGGGTTCGTCGCGGCGGCGCTGCCGAAGGAGGTGGCCGCCCAGTACGACGTCATCGGCTTCGACCCGCGCGGGGTGGGCGCGAGCGAGCCGGCGCTGGACTGCGCGCCGGGCCACTTCGGCCCGGTGCGCCCGGACCCGGTGCCCACCTCGCCCGAGGCCGAGCGGGCCAACCTCGCGCGCGTGCGGTCCTTCGCCGCGGCCTGCGGACGCGAGTACGCGGATCTGCTGCCGTACATCGACACGAACAGCACGGTGCGCGACATGGACGTGATCCGGCGGGCGCTGGGCGCGGAGAAGCTCAACTACTTCGGCTACTCCTACGGCACCTACCTGGGCGCCGTCTACGGCAAGCTGTTCCCGGAGCGGGTGCGGCGCCTGGTCCTGGACTCGGTCGTCGACCCCACCGAGGTCTGGTACGACGCCAATCTGAACCAGGACCACGCGTTCAACGACCGCCACCGCGCCTTCCTGGCCTGGGTCGCCGAGTACGACCCGGCGTACGGGCTGGGCACCGACCCGGAGAAGGTCGAGGCCGCCTGGTACGCGATGCGCGCGGCCCTGAAGAAGGACCCGGCCGACGGGAAGGTGGGCGCCGCCGAACTGGAGGACACCTACCTCCCGGGCGGCTACTACAACGGCTACTGGCCCTATCTCGCGGAGGCGTTCTCGGCGTACGTGAACGAGCGGGACGCCGAGCCGCTGGTCGAGGCGTACGAGAACTTCGGCGCGGGCGACGCCGCCGGGGACAACGGCTACAGCGTCTACACCGCGGTGCAGTGCCGGGACGCCGCCTGGCCGCGTGACTGGCGGCAGTGGCGCAAGGACAACTGGGAGGTGTACGAGCGGGCGCCCTTCATGGCCTGGAACAACGCCTGGTACAACGCGCCGTGCGCGTTCTGGCCGGCCGGGTCCCTGCGGCCGGAGCGCATCCGCAACGGCGAGCTGCCGCCCGCGCTGCTGTTCCAGGCGACGCACGACGCGGCGACCCCGTACCAGGGCGGTGTCACCGTCCACCGGCTGCTGGCCCGTTCCAGCCTGGTGGTCGAGTCGGGCGGCGGCAACCACGGCGTCACGCTGAGCGGGAACGCCTGTCTGGACCGGCATCTGGCGGCCTATCTGACCGACGGGACCGTGCCGCGCGGGGGCGGCGGCGAGGCCGACGCGGTGTGCGCGGCGCTGCCCGATCCCGAGCCGCTGACGTCGAAGGCGGCACCGACGTCGGCGCGCGGTTCGACCCTGCACGGCCTGCTCGGCTTCCGGAGCTGAGCGCCCGACCCGCCGTCGGGAACGGACTGTCGTACCCGTGGTCCATGATGGGCGCATGAGCGGATTCCTGCTGCGGCCGATGACCGCGGACGACTGCGACGGCGTGGCGGGGATCCGTGTACGGGGCTGGCGGCACGCCTACCGGGGGCTCGTCCCGCAGCCGTATCTCGACGGCCTCGACATCGCGGCGGACGCCGAGCGGCACCGCGCCCGTCTGCGGCACGGCGACGGCGGTGTGGTGAACCTCGTCGCCGAGGCCGACGGCGGTGAGCTCGCCGGGTGGGCCGCGTTCGGCCCGTACCGGGACGGCGACGTGCGCACCGGGGACGCCGAGTTGTACGCGCTGTACCTGCCGCCCGAGCGCATCGGCCGGGGCGTGGGGCGGACGCTGCTCACCGAGGCGGTCCGCCGCTGCGCCGCCGCCGGTCACGGGCGCATGTACCTGTGGGTCCTCAAGGGCAACACCCGCGCCCGCCGTTTCTACGAGCGGGCGGGGTTCGGCGCGGACGGGGCGGAGGAGCCCTTCGAGGTGGACGGCGTGGTGGTGCCCGAGGTGCGGTACGCGCGGAAACTCACCGACTGACACCCCCTAGCGCGGCCGGGGGATCCGGGCCAGGGCGTGGACCGCCGCCTCGGCCAGCGCCGGGTGGGCGAGGGCTTCGTTCAGTACGGGTTCGGCGCGCGGGTCGCCGAGTTCGCCCAGCCCCTCCACACAGGCCAGCGCGACCCGGCGGTACGGGTCATGGGGGCGCAGCCGCCGCCGCAACGTGGTGATCAGGGCGGGGACCGCCTCGGGGGCGCGCAGTGCGGTGAGCAGGCGGACCGGGTGCAGGGCGTAGGCGACACGGAGTTCGTTGGTGGCGAGGGCGGCGGCGGCGCGGGCGGTGCGCGGGTCGCCGAGGCGGGCGAGGGCGTGGGCGGCGGAGGCGCAGCGCGGCGGGTCGCGGTGGTTGAGGAGGAGCACGAGCGCCTCGAAGGCCCTGCGGTCCCCCGCCACCCCCAGCCGGAACGCGGCCAGTTCGCGGGCCCAGAGCGGTTGTCCGGGTTCGGTGAGGACGCCGGCCAGGGTGTCGGGGGCGTCCGTGGCCAGGAGACGGTCGTACGCCGTCGATCCGCCCGACTCCGCCCGTAAGCGCTCCGTGAGCGATCGCAACTCTTCGTCCATGGTTCAGAGGTTAGGGGGTGTGCGGGGCCGCTCGGGACGTACATCACAAAGCCGGGGGCTGGCGCGCTCGTTACCCGCGAGTTAAGCTCAGAAGAGCGGGTTACCCACTCGCTACCCTCCTCACGGCGGTCTGGTGACGCGGCCGCCGCGAGTCGCAGTCGGTTCGGTACCCCGTGTACCGCAGTACGGCTCGGCCCCGGGACAGGGCCGGTCGGATCGGCCGTCGTTCACCGACGGCGCCGGGCGTGTGCGCTCGCAGCCCGGTCCACACCCGCATCCCGCACGCACCCGGTGCGCCCTTCGGCGCACCCGGGCGTGTTTCCCGTCGTCACCCTCATTCCTGGAGTCCCGCGATGGCCACTCCCCTCTCCGACACCCCTCTGTCCCCGCTCCGGACCGTCGCCGTGGTCGGCCTCGGCACGATGGGCACCGGCATCGCCGAGGTCCTGGCCGGTGCCGGCCGCGACGTCATCGGCATCGACATCAGCGAGGCACAGGCGGCGAAGTGCGTCGCCGCCCTGGACGCCTCGACCGCCCGCGCCGTGGAGCGCGGCCGGCTGACCGAGGAGCAGCGCGCGGACCTCCTCGCCCGCGTCACCACCTCCACCGACCTCGCGGCGGCGGCCGGCGCCGATCTGGTGATCGAGGTGGCGCCGGAGTCGTACGGGATCAAGCAGCAGATCCTCCGTGAACTCGACGGGATCGTGCGGCCGGAGACCATTCTGGCGACCGGCACCAACGCCCTGTCCGTCACGCGTCTCGCCGCCGACTCGGCCCGTCCCGAGCGGGTGCTGGGCATGCACTTCTTCAACCCGGCGCCGGCGATGAGGCTGGTCGAGGTCGTGTCCAGTGTGCTGACCGCGCCCGCGGCCGTCACCGCGGTCACCGATCTCGCGCTGGACCTGGGCAAGGAGCCCGTGGCCGTCGGTGACCGGCCCGGATTCGTCGCCGACGGGCTGCTGTTCGGCTACCTCAACCAGGCCGCCGCGATGTACGAGGCGAACTACGCCTCCCGCGAGGACATCGACGCCGCGATGCGGCTGGGCTGCGGACTGCCCATGGGCCCGCTGGCGCTGCTCGACCTGATCGGCGTCGACACGGCGCGCACGGTCCTGGAGGCCATGTACGCCGAGTCCCGTGACCGGCTGCACGCGCCGGCCCCGATCCTCAGGCAGCTCAGCGAGGCGGGCCTGACGGGCCGCAAGGCGGGGCGCGGTTTCTACACGTACGAGGCGCCCGGCGGCAGAACCGTCGTGCGCGACGCCCTCACCCCGCTCGGAGACGTCTTCGCGACCCCCGGCCGTACGGTGCGTTCGGTGGGTGTCGCGGGCTCGGGCACCATGGCCTCCGGTATCGCCGAGGTCTTCGCCAAGGCCGGCTACGAGGTGGTCCTGGCCGCCCGCAGCGAGGAGAAGGCACAGGGTGCGAAAGCCCGGATCGGGAAGTCCCTGGCGCGCTCCGTCGACAAGGGGCGGATGACCGCCGAGGCCGCCGCCCAGACCCTGGGGCGGGTGCGTCCGACGGGCACCTACGACGACTTCGCCGACGTCGATCTCGCGGTCGAGGCGGTCGCCGAGGACCTGGAGGTCAAGCGGCAGCTCTTCGCGACGCTGGACAAGGTCTGCAAGCCGGGCGCGGTCCTCGCCACCACCACGTCCTCCCTCCCGGTCGTGGCCTGCGCCCGCGCCACCTCGCGCCCGCAGGACGTGATCGGCATGCACTTCTTCAACCCCGCGCCGGCGATGAAGCTGGTCGAGGTGGTGCGTACGGTGCTGACCGCCGACGACGTGCACGCCACCGTGCGCGAGGTGTGCGGCACGATCCGCAAGCACGCCGTGGACTGCGGTGACCGGGCCGGGTTCATCGTGAACGCGCTGCTGTTCCCGTACCTCAACAACGCGATCAAGATGGTGCAGGAGCACTACGCGTCCCTCGACGAGATCGACGCCGCGATGAAGCTGGGCGGCGGCTACCCGATGGGCCCGTTCGAGCTGCTGGACGTCGTCGGGCTCGATGTCTCGCTCGCCATCGAGAAGGTGCTGCACCGCGAGTTCCGCGATCCGGGTCTCGCGCCGGCGCCGCTGCTGGAGCACCTGGTGGCCGCGGGCTGCCTCGGCCGCAAGACCGGCCGTGGCTTCCGCGAATATGCCAAGCGCTGAGCCGCGCCCCGGCGACCGGTTCGAGGGCGGCGCGGAGTGGGGCGGACTGCTCGGCCCCGACCGGTTCCCGCCGCCGGCCCACAGTGCCCCTCCCCCGCCCGCCGAGGGCGGGGGAGACCCCGGTCATGCGCACCGAGCTGCGCACATGCAGTACGTTCAGGGCATGTCCCAGCCCGCCAAGTCCGTACGTACGCCCGCCACGACCGAGCCGCCGGAAAGCGCCGCAGGCTCTCGCGCCGCCGCGCAGCGGCTCAAAATGCGCCGGGAACTGGCGGCCGCCGCGATGGAGCTGTTCGCGACCAAGGGGTACGAGGCCACCACCGTCGACGAGATCGCGGCCGCCGCCGGGGTCGCCCGCCGCACCTTCTTCCGCCACTTCCGTTCCAAGGAGGAGGCGATCTTCCCCGACCACGACGACACCCTGGTCCGCGCCGAGGCGGTGCTCAACGCCGCCCCCGCGCACGAGCATCCGCTCGACACGGTGTGCCGTGGCATCAAGGAGGTCATGAAGATGTACGCGGCGCGGCCGGAGATCTCGGTCGCCCGCTACAAGCTGACGCGCGAGGTGCCCACCCTGCGCGAGGCGGAGATCGCGTCGGTGGCCCGCTACGAGCGCCTCTTCACCCGCTATCTGCTCGGCCACTTCGACGAGCACGCGCACGACGACGACGCCAACGACGACCCGCTGCTGGCGGAGGTCGCCGCGTCCGCCGTGGTCACCGCGCACAACCACGTGCTGCGGCGCTGGCTGCGGGCCGACGGCCAGGGTGATGTCGAGGCCCAGCTGGACCACGCCTTCGCGATCGTCCGCAAGACCTTCGGCAGCGGGATCATGGCGGGCCGGCGCACCGCGCCGCCGAAGCCGCCCGCGTCCTCGGCGTCCACGCACGGCGAGGTCCTGGTGACGGTCGCGCATGTGGACGCCCCGCTGGACGAGGTGATGCGGACCATCGAGCAGGCGCTCAAGGAGCGCTGAACAGACGCCGGGGAGTGCTGGACAGCCCCTCACCGCTGTGATGACGGCCACCCCACCGGGTGGCCGTTTTGCCATGTCAGGGCCCCTTTTCGTATGCGTTCCGGAGCCGATTCGATCGATCATCGCTCATCTGATGCGTAAAGATTTCACCTGAGCCCAGGTTCTGACACTCAGTGCCTTGCGGGCTGACACAGCGTGCCATACGTTGAAGGAGTCCGGGCGAGTCCCGGCGGGCCCACCGCCCGCACGTCCGGACGCCTGCGTCACAGGCAACCTCCCGCGCACACCAAGCGCTGCCGAAGCACCACCGCCGAACCGACGGCAACCCCCGACCCTCAGCAGCACACCGACGTAACCCTCAGCGCCCCTCCCTCAGGGCGCTCATCGCCGGAGGCAACACCGTGACCGTGAAGGACATCCTGGCCGCGATCCAGTCGCCCGACTCCACGTCGGAGGACTTCGCCGCCCTGCCGCTCCCCGAGTCGTACCGCGCGATCACCGTGCACAAGGACGAGACGGAGATGTTCGCGGGCCTCGAGACCCGTGACAAGGACCCCCGCAAGTCGCTCCACCTCGACGAGGTGCCGCTGCCCGAACTGGGCCCGGGCGAGGCCCTGGTGGCCGTCATGGCCTCCTCGGTCAACTACAACTCGGTGTGGACCTCGATCTTCGAGCCGCTGTCGACGTTCGGCTTCCTGGAGCGCTACGGCCGGCTCAGCGAGCTCACCAAGCGCCACGACCTGCCGTACCACATCATCGGCTCCGACCTCGCGGGCGTCGTGCTGCGCACCGGCCCCGGCGTCAACGCCTGGCGGCCCGGTGACGAGGTCGTCGCCCACTGTCTCTCCGTCGAGCTGGAGTCGTCCGACGGCCACAACGACACGATGCTCGACCCCGAGCAGCGCATCTGGGGCTTCGAGACCAACTTCGGCGGCCTCGCCGAGATCGCGCTGGTGAAGTCGAACCAGCTGATGCCGAAGCCGGACCACCTCAGCTGGGAGGAGGCCGCCGCTCCGGGCCTGGTCAACTCCACCGCGTACCGGCAGCTGGTGTCCCGCAACGGCGCCGGCATGAAGCAGGGTGACAACGTCCTCATCTGGGGCGCGAGCGGCGGACTCGGCTCGTACGCCACCCAGTTCGCCCTCGCCGGCGGCGCCAACCCGGTCTGCGTCGTCTCCAGCGAGCAGAAGGCGGACATCTGCCGGTCGATGGGCGCCGAGGCGATCATCGACCGCAGCGCCGAGGGCTACAGGTTCTGGAAGGACGAGCGCACCCAGGACCCGAAGGAGTGGAAGCGCTTCGGCAAGCGCATCCGCGAGTTCACCGGCGGCGAGGACATCGACATCGTCTTCGAGCACCCCGGCCGCGAGACCTTCGGCGCGAGCGTCTACGTCACCCGCAAGGGCGGCACCATCACCACCTGCGCCTCGACCTCGGGCTACATGCACGAGTACGACAACCGCTACCTGTGGATGTCGCTGAAGCGCATCATCGGCTCGCACTTCGCCAACTACCGCGAGGCCTGGGAGGCCAACCGGCTGATCGCGAAGGGCAGGATCCACCCGACCCTGTCGAAGGTGTACTCCCTGGAGGACACCGGCCAGGCCGCCCACGACGTGCACCGCAACGCGCACCAGGGCAAGGTCGGCGTGCTGTGCATGGCGCCCGAGGAGGGGCTGGGCGTGCGCGACCACGAGAAGCGCGCCAAGCACATCGACGCCATCAACCGCTTCCGGAACATCTGAGGGCCGGACGATGACAGAGCGTCAGAAGGACCGTCCGTGGCTCATGCGCACGTACGCCGGTCACTCCACCGCCGAGGCGTCCAACGAGCTGTACCGGCGCAACCTCGCCAAGGGCCAGACCGGTCTGTCGGTCGCCTTCGACCTGCCGACGCAGACCGGCTACGACTCCGACCACATCCTCGCCCGCGGCGAGGTCGGCCGGGTCGGCGTGCCGGTCGCGCACCTCGGTGACATGCGCCGGCTGTTCCAGGACATCCCCCTGGAGCGGATGAACACCTCGATGACGATCAACGCCACCGCCATGTGGCTGCTGGCGCTCTACCAGGTCGTCGCCGAGGAGCAGGGCGCGGACATCACCCGGCTCCAGGGGACCACCCAGAACGACATCGTGAAGGAGTACCTGTCCCGGGGGACGCACGTCTTCCCGCCGGGCCCGTCGCTCCGCCTCACGACGGACATGATCGCGTACACGGTCTCCCACCTCCCGAAGTGGAACCCGATCAACATCTGCAGCTACCACCTGCAGGAGGCCGGAGCCACACCGGTGCAGGAGATCGCGTACGCGATGTCCACCGCGATCGCCGTGCTCGACGCCGTGCGCGACAGCGGCCAGGTGCCGCAGGAGCGCATGGGCGACGTGGTCGGCCGTATCTCCTTCTTCGTGAACGCGGGCGTGCGCTTCGTCGAGGAGATGTGCAAGATGCGCGCGTTCGGCCGCATCTGGGACCAGGTCACCCGTGAGCGGTACGGCATCGAGAACCCCAAGCACCGCCGCTTCCGCTACGGCGTCCAGGTCAACTCGCTCGGACTGACCGAGGCGCAGCCGGAGAACAACGTCCAGCGGATCGTCCTCGAGATGCTGGCCGTCACCCTCTCCAAGGACGCACGCGCGCGTGCCGTGCAGCTGCCGGCCTGGAACGAGGCCCTCGGCCTGCCCCGCCCCTGGGACCAGCAGTGGTCGCTGCGCATCCAGCAGGTGCTGGCGTACGAGAGCGATCTGCTGGAGTACGACGACATCTTCGAGGGCTCGAAGGTGATCGAGGCGAAGGTGGAGGAGCTGGTCGCGGACTCGCTCGCGGAGATGGGGCGGATCGAGGAGATGGGCGGCGCGATGGCCGCCGTCGAGTCCGGTTACCTCAAGTCGCAGCTGGTCTCCTCGCACGCCGAGCGGCGGGCCCGGATCGAGTCCGGCGCGGAGAAGATCATCGGTGTCAACGCCTTCGAGGGCACCGAGCCCAACCCGCTGACCGCCGACCTGGACACCGCGATCCAGACGGTCGACCCGGCGGTGGAGGCCCGCGTGATCGCCTCGCTGCGGAACTGGCGCGACACGCGGTACCAGCCCCCGTTCAACCACCCGCGCCCCTGCAAGGCGCTGGAGAAGCTGAAGGAGGCCGCGCGCGGCACCGGCAACCTCATGGAGGCCACCCTGGAGTGCGCCCGCGCCGGCGTCACGACCGGGGAGTGGGCCGGGGCGCTGCGCGAGGTGTTCGGGGAGTTCCGGGCGCCGACCGGTGTCTCGTCCGCCCCGGTGGCGGTCGCCGCCGAGGAGGGCTCGGCCCTGTCGGAGGTGCGCCGCAAGGTGGACCTGACGGCCGAGGACCTCGGCGCCGGCAAACTGCGCTTCCTGGTCGGCAAGCCGGGCCTGGACGGGCACTCCAACGGCGCCGAGCAGATCGCCGTACGGGCCCGTGACGCCGGGTTCGAGGTGGTCTACCAGGGCATCCGGCTCACCCCGGAGCAGATCGTGGACGCCGCCCTCGCCGAGGACGTGCACGCGGTCGGCCTGTCCATCCTCTCCGGCTCGCACGCCCAGCTGGTGCCGGACGTGCTCGAACGGCTCCGTGTGGCCGGCGCCACGGATATACCGGTGATCGCCGGTGGCATCATCCCGAACGGTGACGCCGAACAGCTGCGGGCCGCCGGAGTGGCCGCGGTCTTCACCCCGAAGGACTTCGACATCACCGGGATCATCGGCCGCATCGTCGACGAGATCCGCAAAGCGAACAAGCTCGACCCCCTGGAGGTCCCCGCATGACCACAGTCAACCGCCTTCGCCCCCGGCGTTCCTGCCTGGCGGTACCGGGCTCGAACCCGCGCTTTCTGGAGAAGGCCCAGGGCCTCCCCGCCGACCAGGTCTTCCTCGACCTGGAGGACGCCTGCGCGCCGCTCGCCAAGCCCGAGGCGCGGCACACCATCGTGAAGTTCCTCAACGAGGGCGACTGGACCGGCAAGACCCGCGTCGTGCGCGTCAACGACTGGACGACGGAGTGGACGTACCGGGACGTCGTGACGGTCGTCGAGGGCGCCGGCCCGAACCTCGACTGCATCATGCTGCCGAAGGTCCAGGACGCCCAGCAGGTGGTGGCCCTCGACCTGCTCCTCACCCAGATCGAGAAGACGATGGGCTTCGAGGTCGGCCGGATCGGCATCGAGGCGCAGATCGAGAACGCCCGCGGCCTGAACAACGTCAACGAGATCGCGCAGGCCTCCCCGCGCGTGGAGACCATCATCTTCGGCCCGGCCGACTTCATGGCGTCCATCAACATGAAGTCGCTGGTCGTGGGCGAGCAGCCGCCCGGCTACCCGGCGGACGCCTACCACTACATCCTGATGAAGATCCTGATGGCCGCCCGCGCCAACGACCTCCAGGCGATCGACGGCCCCTACCTGCAGATCCGCAACGTGGACGGCTACCGCGAGGTCGCGCGGCGCGCCGCGGCGCTCGGCTTCGACGGCAAGTGGGTGCTGCACCCGGGCCAGGTCGAGGCGTCCAACGAGATCTTCTCGCCCTCGCAGGAGGACTACGACCACGCCGAGCTGATCCTGGACGCGTACGACTACTACACGTCCGAGGCCGGCGGCAGGAAGGGCTCCGCGATGCTCGGCGACGAGATGATCGACGAGGCCAGCCGCAAGATGGCGCTGGTCGTCTCGGGCAAGGGACGCGCCGCCGGCATGCGGCGCACCAGCAAGTTCGAGATCCCGGAGGGCTGAGCGCCATGCAGTTCGGACGCACCTACGAGGAGTTCGAGGTCGGGGCGGTGTACAAGCACTGGCCGGGCAAGACGGTCACCGAGTACGACGACCACCTGTTCTGTCTCCTCACCATGAACCACCACCCGCTCCACATGGACGCGAACTACGCCGAGAGGACGACGGACTTCGGCAAGAACGTGGTGGTCGGGAACTACGTCTACTCCCTGCTGCTCGGCATGTCGGTGCCCGACGTCTCCGGCAAGGCGATCGCCAACCTGGAGATCGAGTCGCTGAAGCACGTGGCGCCGACCTTCCACGGCGACACGATCTACGGCCAGACGACGGTGCTCGACAAGTGGCCGTCGAAGTCGAGGAACGACCGCGGCATCGTCCACGTCGAGACCAAGGGCTACAAGCAGGACGGAACCCTGGTCTGCGTGTTCCGCCGCAAGGTGATGGTGCCGACCGGGACGTACATCAAGGAGCGCGGCGGCGAGCAGCCCGGCCGCCCCGAGCTCAAGGAGCAGGAGAAGTAATGGCGCGCCTCGCCCAGACCGCCGGTCTGACCGACGTCCAGCAGGAGATCCTGACCACCGTCCGCGACTTCGTGGACAAGGAGATCATCCCGGTCGCCACCGAGCTGGAGCACCGCGACGAGTACCCGCAAGCGATCGTCGACGGCCTGAAGGAACTCGGCCTGTTCGGTCTGATGATCCCCGAGGAGTACGGGGGTCTGGGCGAGTCGCTCCTCACCTACGCGCTGTGCGTGGAGGAGATCGCCCGCGGCTGGATGTCGGTGTCCGGCATCATCAACACGCACTTCATCGTGGCGTACATGCTCAAGCAGCACGGTACGCAGGAGCAGAAGGACCACTTCCTGCCGAGGATGGCGGCCGGCGACGTCCGCGGCGCGTTCTCGATGTCGGAGCCGGGGCTCGGCTCGGACGTGTCGGCGATCACGTCGAAGGCGGTGAAGGACGGTGACTCGTACGTCCTGAACGGCCAGAAGATGTGGCTGACGAACGGCGGGACGTCGTCACTGGTGGCCGTTCTGGTGCGGAGTGACGAGGGTCACCCCGAGGGCACGGCGCCGCACAGGTCGATGACGACCTTCCTGGTGGAGAAGGAACCGGGCTTCGGGGAGGCGCGCCCCGGCCTGACCATCCCCGGCAAGATCGACAAGATGGGCTACAAGGGCGTCGACACGACCGAGCTCATCATGGACGACCTGCGGATTCCCGCCGACCGGGTGCTCGGCGGGGTCACCGGCCGAGGTTTTTACCAAATGATGGACGGTGTCGAGGTCGGCCGCGTCAATGTGGCGGCGCGTGGCTGCGGTGTCGCTCAGCGTGCCTTCGAGCTCGGTGTCCGGTACGCCCAGCAGCGCCACACTTTCGGCAAGCCGATCGCCCAGCACCAGGCCATCCAGTTCAAGCTGGCGGAGATGGCTACCAAGGTGGAGGCCGCGCATGCCATGATGGTGAACGCGGCACGCAAAAAGGACTCCGGGGAGCGAAACGACCTCGAAGCAGGGATGGCGAAGTACCTCGCCTCCGAATACTGCAAGGAGGTCGTGGAGGACGCCTTCCGGATCCACGGCGGCTACGGCTTCTCCAAGGAGTACGAGATCGAGCGCCTCTACCGGGAGGCGCCGATGCTGCTGATCGGTGAAGGCACCGCCGAGATCCAGAAAATGATCATCGGTCGCCGACTGCTCGAAGAGTATCGATTCCAGGGCTAGATGTCCGGATACGGGGTGTTTTCTTGGAGAAGTGGATCACACCCCGTATGCACTCTTCGGCCGCCGACTCGGCTGACTGCCTTACCCAGTTACGGCCCGGAGCCGCTACGATCGCCGGAAAGCCGCCGTCCCCCGCAAGTGCGCGGCATCATCCGCTACGAAGGTCATCCATGCCCCACAGCCAAACCTCTGCACACCGCGACAGCCTCGCCGGCGTACGCCTCGCGCGCGGAGCATCGCCGTGGCTTCTGCCGACCGTCGCCACCGCGGCCGTCAGTCTGCTCCGCTCCCGCCGCTCGGGTGCCGCCAAGGCCGTCGCCGTCCCCGCCACCGCCCTGGCGGCGGGGATGCTGTGGTTCTTCCGCGACCCCGAGCGCGAGATCGCCCAGGGCAGGGTCATCTCGCCCGCCGACGGCGTGGTGCAGAGCATCATGCCGTGGAAGGACGGCCGCACCCGCGTCGCGATCTTCATGAGCCCGCTCAACGTCCACGTGAACCGCGCCCCGCTGTCCGGCACGGTGACGTCGGTCGAGCACATCCCCGGTGGCTTCGTTCCCGCCTTCAACAAGGAGAGCGAGAACAACGAGCGCGTCGTGTGGCACTTCGACACCGAGCTCGGCGACATCGAGATGATCCAGATCGCCGGCGCGGTGGCCCGCCGTATCGTCCCCTACGTGCCGCAGGGCACCAAGGTCGAGCAGGGTGAGCGCATCGGTCTGATCCGGTTCGGCTCGCGGGTCGACATCTACCTGCCCGAGGGCGTGGAGGTGGCCGTCGAGGTCGGTCAGAAGACCGTGGCTGGGGTGACTCGCATTGACCGTGGTTGATCCCGAGACACAGACCGGCTGGGTGCCGGAGGCCGACGAGGCGGACGACGAGGAGGAGATGCCCCTCTCGCTCCGCCTGTCGATAGCGGACACCCTCACCCTGGGCAACGCCACCTGTGGCTTCATGGCGGTGTACTTCACCACCACCGGCATCCTGATCCCGGACCTCACCGGCAGCCAGGAGCCCGGCATGGCCCGCCACAGCGCGGCCACGGCCGTCATCCTGATGCTGTGCGCGGCGGTCTTCGACCTGTTCGACGGCCTGGTCGCGCGCAAGCTGCGCTCCTCGCCGATGGGCGCGGAGCTGGACAACCTGTCCGACCTGATCAGCTTCGGGCTGGCGCCGGCGTACTTCGTCCTGGTCTACGGCATGGTCGCGGACGACGCGCACCAGAGAGTGGCCGCGGTCGGGGCGATCGTGGTGCTGCTGGCGGTGGTGCTGAGGCTGGCGCGGTTCTCCTGCGTCACGGTGAAGGACGGCACCTTCCAGGGCATGCCGTCGCCGTTCGGCGCGCTGACGGTCGTCTCGATCGTGCTCCTTGAGCTGCCGTTCGTGGCGACGCTGCTGGCGATCATCGGTACGGCGTGGCTGATGGTGAGCCGGGTGGAGTACCCGAAGCCGCGGGGCCGCCTCGCGGTGGCCATGCTGTCGTGGATCGTGCTGTCGATGGGGCTGCTGGCGGGGTGGGCGTTCGACGCGCCGAGCGGGCAGCTGCTGCTGCAGACGGGCTGTGCGTTGCAGCTGGTGATGGGGGCGGTGATTCCGCTGTTCGCCACGGCTCGCCGGGTGAACAACTTCCGCGACAACCGTCGCGAGGCGCGGGCGGCGCAGCTGCCGTAACGCCACCGCTCTTCGAGGGCCCCGGACCCGGGCAGGGTCCGGGGCCCGTTTGTTTCGCCCCCGCCGCCCCTTCCCGTCCCGAACCCGGGGCTCCGCCCCGCGGACCCCGTTCCTCGAACGCCGGAGGGACTGGAAGTCAGCCCCTCCGGCGTTCGAGGACGAGGCCCGTTCGAGGACGGGGCGGCGGGGGTGAAAAAGTCCCGGTCTCAGCTCAGGAAGTCCCGTGCGATGCGTTCCGCCGTGCGTTCCAGGATCGGCCCCGCGTCGGCGATGCACGCCGCCACGTCCGGCTCGAGATCCGTCAGCGCGTACGCCCGCCGGATCCCGGCCCGGCCCAGCACCTCCGGCGGCAGCGCCAGCCGCCCGCACACCGCGACGACCTCCTTGTCCGCCGCACGCGCCGCCGCGGCGACCCCCACCGGGGCCTTCCCGTGCAGCGTCTGCTCGTCCAGCGACCCCTCCCCCGTGACCACCAGATCCGCCCGCTCCAGCGCCGGCGCGAACCCGAGCACGTCCAGCATGACCTCGATGCCCGGCCGGAAGGCGGCGCCCAGCAGCAGCGCGCCGTAACCGATGCCGCCGGCCGCGCCCGCGCCGGGGGACGCGGCGTACTCCGCGGCCTTCGGCCCCACCGCCCCCTCCAGCACCTTCGCGAAGTGCGCGAGCGCCGCGTCCAGCGTCTCCACGTCCTCCGGCGAGGCCCCCTTCTGCGGGCCGTACACCGCCGGCGCCCCCTTGGGCCCGGTCAGCGGATTGTCGACGTCACTCGCGAGCACGAACTCCACCGACGCCAGCCGCGGGTCCAGCCCGGACAGATCGGCGGACGCCAGCTCGGCCAGCCCCCCGCCGCCTGGCGCCACCGGCTCACCGTCCGCCGTCACGAACCGCGCGCCCAGCGCCGACAGCATGCCCGCACCGCCGTCGGTGGTGGCACTGCCGCCCACCCCGAACACGATGCTCCGCGCCCCCGCGTCCAGCGCGGCCCGCAGCAGCTCGCCGGAGCCGTACGTCGACGCCGTGAGCGGCGCGAGGACGCCGGCCGGCAGCCGCTGCAGCCCGCTCGCCTCCGCCATCTCCACGACGGCCGTGTCACCGCGCAGCGCGTACGCCGCGGTCACCTCGTCCCCGAGGGGACCGGCGACCCGTACCTCCCGCCGCTCGAACCCGGCCGCGACCGCCGCGGCCACGGTGCCGTCGCCGCCGTCGGCCACCGGCAGCGCCTCGACCACCAGGTCCGGTACGACCCTGCGCAGCCCGGCCGTCACCCGCTCGGCGACCTCGACGGCCGTCAGCGACCCCTTGAACTTGTCCGCGGCGACGAGCACCCGCTGTGCCGACCGTGTCGTACGAGTGCCGCTCCCTGCAGCGTCCGCCACTTGCATTCCCCTCGTTCTCCGGGCCTCGCACGCGTGTCAAGGCCGAGTCGCGCCGCTGTGACCTTAACCGGCGGGCACAGTGGCCGCCATGCCCTGCCCAGCCCGTGGAACGGCCCGGAATCGGGTAGACCGGTCCCATGACCGCCACGACCGCCATGACCGCTGTGGGCCCGGAGCCGGGACTCGCCGACCGCATCCTCGGAGGCTGGCTGGGCCGGATCGCGGGCAACATGCTCGGCAAACCGGTGGAGCAGGGCGAGGTGTGGACCCGCGAACGCATCGACCGCTACCTCCGCCGGGCGGACGCCCTCCCCCTCACCGACTACCTCCCCGGGCCGCTGAGCGAGAGCGAGGGCCTCGACCTGCGCCCCGAGTGGCGGTCCTGCGTCCGCGGCCGCATCCACGGCAGCTGCCGCGACGACGACATCGACTACGCGATCCTCGGCCTCGACCTGCTGGAGACCCACGGCTTCGCCTTCACCACCGAGCAGGTCGGCGACCTGTGGCTGCTGCGGCTGCCGTACCTGCAGACCTTCACGGCGGAACGGGCCGCCTACCGCAACCTCGCGAACGGCCTCAAACCCCCGCTCACGGCCACCTACGACAACCCCTACCAGGAGTGGATCGGCGCCCTCATCCGCGCCGACGTCCACGGCTGGACCTCCCCCGGCGCCCCGCGCCGCGCCGCCGCCCTGGCCCGCAGGGACGCGGTGCTCTCCCACACCGGCAACGGCGTGTACGGCGCGATGTGGGCGGCGGCGCTGATCTCGGCGGCGTTCACGGCGCCCACCGTGCGGCACGCGGTGGACGAGGCGCTGACGGTGATCCCGGCGAGCAGCCGCCTCGCCCGTACCGTGCGCCGGGTGGCCTCCCTGCACGAGGCCGGGCTGACCTGGGAGGACACGCTCACCACGCTCACGGAGGAGACGGCGGGCCTCGGCTGGATCCACACGGTCCCGAACGCGGCCGTCCTCACCGCCGGCCTGCTGTACGGCGACGGCGGCTTCACCCGGACCATCGCCCTGACCGTGCGCGGCGGTCTGGACACCGACTCCAACGGCGCGACGGCGGGCTCGGTGGCGGGCGTCCTGTGCGGCGCCTCGGCCGTCCCCGCCCAGTGGAAGGACCCGCTCCAGGATACGGTCCGCAGCGCCGTCTTCGGCTTCGACGGGGTCCGGATCAGCGAACTGGCGGAACGCACACTGCGGCTGGCCCAGGTCGGGTAGCCGTACTCAGGCGCGCCGCCGTCCGTCTGTTCCAGCATGGTGGGCATGGTGCGGTGGGTCGTGGACGTGGGGTTGGCGGTCCTGTTGTCGGGGCTCGAGGTGGCCGCGCTGGTCGCCTTCTGGTTCGTCGAGGGCCTGAAGAAGTGGGCTGTCCAGGGAGGGCCCGTTCGCGGTGCGACGCGCCGGGTGGTCCTGGTACTGAGCTTGGGGCCGGCTTCCCTGGCGGCGATCGGCCACGGCCTCTGCCAGACCGGCCTGCGGGTGGCCTGCGCGTCCCAGGCGGTGCTGGCCGCCCTTCTCGCCTCGCTGCTGCTCCTGGGCGCGGGAAGCGAGTGCGTCGAACGGATCGGCCGGCACCGGTCGCGGCGCCGTCTTCGCCGGGAACGCCGTCGTCTGCGCGAGTCCCTGCGCGGAGGCGGTCGAGATGTGCCCCGGCGTACGCGCCTTCGGTGCCGGTCACGGGACCGGCGTGTGCCGCCGTGCGCCCCCGGGGGGCCCGGCTCCGTGCCCGCGGCGGTGCCCGGCGCCGCGGTTACCCTTCCGGGCATGACCACCACTCAGCCCGTCCAGGACTACGCCGCCTACATCGCCTCCCTCCCCCGTGTCCTCGCCGGTGCCGCCGCCCTCCTCCGGGACGAGGAGGGGCGGGTGCTGCTCGTCGAGCCGAACTACCGGGAGGGGTGGGCGCTGCCCGGCGGGACGATCGAGTCGGACGACGGGGAGAGCCCGCGCGAGGCGGCGCGGCGGGAGACGGCCGAGGAGATCGGGCTGGACCGGGAGCTGGGACGGCTGCTGGCGGTGGACTGGGTGCGGGGGCCGGGGCGGCCGCCGGTGGTGGCGTACCTGTACGACGGCGGTGTGCTCGGCGCGGACGACCTCGCGGCGATCCGGCTGCAGGATTCGGAGCTGCTGTCCTGGCGGCTGGTGCCGCGCGGGGAACTGGCCGAGTACCTCCACGGTTCCCTGGGGCGCCGGGTGTCGGCCGCGCTGGACGTCCTCGCCGACGGTTCGGGCACCGCGGAGCTGGAGGACGGGTACCGGGTGCGCTGAGCCCGCGCCCGGCGTTTTATCCGCTCGCCGGACCGGCGTCCCGCGGCCTACCCTCGGCCGCATGAGCAAGCCCCTCGTCGCCCTTCTCAGTGGTGCCGGTGTCAGTACGGACTCCGGTATCCCGGACTACCGCGGACCGAACGGACTGTGGCGCCGCGATCCCGAGGCCGAGAAGCTGGTGACGTACGAGTACTACATGGGCGACCCGGAGATCCGCCGCCGTTCCTGGCTGATGCGGCGGGAGAACTTCGCGCTCGCCGTCGAGCCGAACGCCGCGCACCGCGCCGTGGTCGGGCTGGAGCGCTCCGGGGTGCCGGTGCGGGTGATCACCCAGAACGTGGACGGGCTGCACCAGCTCGCCGGCATGCCGGACCGCAAGGTGCTCGAACTCCACGGCACCGTACGGAGCGTGGTGTGCACCAGGTGCCATGCGCGGGGTTCGATGGAGGACGCCCTGGCACGGGTCGAGGCCGGTGAGGACGATCCGCCGTGTCTGGAGTGCGCCGGCGTCCTCAAGCCGGCGACGGTGATGTTCGGTGAGCATCTCGATCCCGTGGTGCTGGGTGAGGCGGCGGCGATCAGCAAGGCGTGCACCGTCTTCGTCGCCGTGGGCACCAGTCTCCAGGTCCACCCCGCCGCCGGGCTCGCGGAGGTGGCCGCCGGCCACGGGGCCCGCCTGATCATCGTCAACGCGGAGCCGACCCCGTACGACGATCTCGCCGACGAGGTGATCCGCGAGCCGATCGGCACCTCGCTGCCCGGACTGCTGCACCGGATCGCCGCCTAGAACAGGGCGGTTCCGCGTTCGAAGTCCAGCAGGCGCTGCTTCCGCTCCAGGCCGCCGCCGTATCCGGTGAGGCCGCCGCCCGCGCCGATGACGCGGTGGCAGGGGACGATGATGCCGACCGGGTTGCGGCCGTTGGCGAGGCCGACCGCGCGGGATGCCTTCGAGTTGCCGAGGGTGTCGGCGAGTTGGCCGTAGGTGCGGGTCTCGCCGTACGGGATGCGGGTCAGCCGGTCCCAGACGCGGCGCTGGAACGGGGTGCCGTGCAGGCGCAGTTCCAGGGTGAACTCCTTCAACTCTCCCGTGAAGTAGGCCGAGAGCTGCTCCCGCGCCTCGGCGAAGGGGGTGTCGTCGGGAATGCCGAAGGTCTCCTCGGGTGGGCGGTGGCGCTGGCCGGTCATGTAGAGGCCGCACAGGACGCCGTCGTCGGCGACGAGCGTCAGCGGGCCGTAGGGGCTGTCGGTCACGGTGTGCTGCTTCATCGGCTGGGAGTCCCTGTTTTCTCTACACCGGCAGGAAGTTGATGGGGTGGCTGTCCGTCGCCCACAGGTACTGGACCGCGTACGCCCGCCAGGGCCGCCAGGCCGCCGCGCGGGCGGTGAGGGCGGCCGGGGTGGAGGGCAGGCCCAGTTCGCGGGCGGCGCGGCGGATGCCGAGGTCGGTGGGGAGGAAGGCGTCGGGGTCGCCGAGCGCCCGCATGGCGATGACGTCGGCCGTCCAGGGGCCGAAGCCGGGGAGGGCGAGGAGTTTGGCGCGGGTTTCGGGCCAGTCGCTCTCGGCGCCCAGGTGGAGGTCGCCGTCGGCGAGCCGGCGTACGAGGGTGGTGAACGTGGTGCGGCGGGTGCGGGGCATGGCGAGGGTCTCGGGGTCGAGTTCGGCCAGTGCCTCGGGGGACGGGAAGAGGTGGGTGAGGCCGCCCTCGGGGTCGTCCACGGGGGTGCCGTGCGCGGTGACCAGACGGGCCGCGTGGGTGCGGGCGGCGGCCGTGGAGACCTGCTGGCCGAGGACGGCCCGGACGGCGAACTCGGCCGCGTCGACCGTGCGCGGCACACGGCGGCCGGGTGCCTTGTCGACGAGGGGCGCGAGGACCGGGTCCGCGCGCAGCTGCCCGTCGACGGCGACCGGGTCGGCGTCCAGGTCGAGCAGGCGGCGGCAGCGGCTGATGGCGACGGTGAGGTCGCGGGGGTCGGTGAGGGTGAGGCGGCAGGCGATGTGGTCGGGGCGCGGGGTGAGCGCCACGACGCCGTGTCCGTACGGCAGGCGCAGCGTGCGCCGGTAGGCGCCGATGGGGGTACCTCCCACGCCCTCAAGGCTGTGGGGGAGCCACTCCTCCACGCCGGGTACGGCGGTGGCGGCGAGGTGGCCGAAGAGGTTGTCGGGGTTGAGCGGGGCCCGGAACGGCAGGCGCAACGACAGCACTCCGGGGGTGGCGCGGGAGGTGTCCTTCGGTGCCCGGGTGCGCAGTTCGCCCGGGGCGAGTGCGTAGACCTCGCGGACGGTGTCGTTGAAGGTGCGGACGGAGGAGAAGCCGGCCGCGAAGGCGATCTCCGCCATCGGCAGTGCCGTGGTCTCGATGAGCAGCCGTGCGGTCTGGGCGCGCTGGGCGCGGGCGAGCGCGAGGGGGCCCGCGCCCAGTTCGGCGAGGAGCTGGCGTTCGACCTGCCGGGTGCTGTAGCCGAGCCGGGCGGCGAGACCGGGGACGCCTTCGCGGTCCACGACGCCGTCGGCGATCAGGCGCATGGCGCGGGCCACCGCGTCGGCCCGCTGGTTCCACTCCGGTGAGCCGGGGCTGGTGTCGGGCCGGCAGCGTTTGCAGGCCCGGAACCCGGCCTGCTGGCAGGCCGCCGCGCTCGGGTGGAAGACCATGTTCTCCGCCTTGGGCGGGACCACCGGGCAGCTGGGCCGGCAGTAGATGCCGGTGGTGAGGACGGCGGTGAAGAACCAGCCGTCGAACCGCGCGTCCTTCGACCGTACGGCGCGCACGCAGCGCTCGGTGTCGGTGTGCATCCCCTTCTGCATGTCTCAAGGATCGGGCACGTCCGGCGCCCCGGTCTGGCGGGAATCCGACATCGACGTCATGTGTCCTGGGGCTGCCCGGATCGCCATGCCGACTCGCGGAGCAGCCGCAGCCCGTTCAGGCCGACCAGCACGGTGGAGCCCTCGTGGCCGGCGACGCCGAGCGGGAGCGGGAGGTGGCCGATGAGGTCCCACAGGACGAGGCCGGTGATGGCCGTGCCCGCGATGACGAGGTTCTGCGCCACCAGCCGGCGGGCGGTGCGGGAGAGCCGTACGACCGCGGGTACGGCGGCGAGTTCGTCGCGTACGACGACCGCGTCCGCCGTCTCCAGGGCGAGGTCGGAGCCCGCGCGGCCCATGGCGATGCCGGCGTGGGCGGCGGCGAGGGCGGGGGCGTCGTTGACGCCGTCGCCGACGAACAGCACCTTGCGGCCGGCCCTCTGGAGGTCCCGTACGGCGTTGACCTTGTCCTCGGGGAGGAGGCCGGCGCGGATGTCCGTGAGGCCGGTCGCGCCGGCGACACGGGCGGCGGCGTGGGGGTTGTCGCCGGTGAGGAGGGTGGGGGCGGCGCCGGTGAGGGCCGTGAGGGCGGAGGTGGCGGCCGGGGCGTCGGGGCGGAGGCGGTCGGTGAGGACGAGGGTGCCGACGGGGGTGCCGTCGCGGGTGACGCGGACGACGGTCCCGCCGTGGGCCGCCTCCGCCGGGTCGGCGCGTCCGACGGTCACCACGGTCCCGTCCACGGTGGCGGTGACGCCGTGGCCGGGTGCGGCGGTGAAGTCCGTGGCGGGGGCGAGGGGCAGGCCGCGGGTGTGGGCGGCGGTGACCACGGCGCGGGCCAGCGGGTGCTCGCTGGGGTGCTCGGCGGAGGCGGCCAGGGTGAGGAGGGCGTCCTCGTCGAGGCCGGAGCCGGGCAGCGGGCGTACGGCGGTGACCTCGGGGGTGCCTTCGGTGAGGGTGCCGGTCTTGTCGAGGGCGGCGGTGTCGATCTCGCCGAGGCGTTCCATGGCGACCGCCGACTTGACGAGGACGCCGTGGCGGCCGGCGTTGGCGATGGCGGAGAGCAGGGGCGGCATGGTGGCGAGGACGACCGCGCACGGCGAGGCGACGATCATGAAGGTCATCGCCCTCAGCAGGGCGTCGGTGAGGTTCTCGCCGAAGGCGAGCGGGATGCCGAACACCGCGAGGGTGGCGACGACCACGCCGACGGCGTACCGCTGTTCGATCTTCTCGATGAAGAGCTGGGTCGGCGCCTTGGTACGGGAGGCCTCCTCGACCAGGGTCACGATGCGGGCGACGACCGAGTCGGCGGGGTCACGGCCGACCCGGACGCGCAGGGCGCCGGTGCCGTTGAGGGTGCCGGCGAAGACGTCGTCGCCGGGGCTTTTGACGACCGGCAGGGACTCGCCGGTGATGGTGGCCTGGTCGGCCTCGCTGACGCCGTCCAGGACGGTGCCGTCGGCGCCGATGCGCTCCCCGGGGCGGACCAGGACGATGTCACCGACGGCGAGTTCGTCGGTGGGCACGGTCTCCTCGCCGCGCCCGGTCACGCGGGTCGCCGTCGTGGGCGCGAGGTCGAGCAGGCCGCGTACGGAGTCGGCGGTGCGGGCGGTGGCCAGGGCCTCCAGGGCACCGGAGGTGGCGAAGATGACGATGAGCAGGGCGCCGTCGAGGACCTGTCCGATCGCGGCGGCGCCCAGTGCGGCGACGATCATCAGCAGGTCGACGTCGAGGGTCTTGTCACGCAGTGCGCGCAGCCCTTCGAGGGCCGGTTCCCAGCCGCCGCACACATAGGCGACGGCGTACAGGGCCCCGCCGGCCCAGTCCGGCGCACCGCCGAGGTCGGCGGCGAGCCCGGCCAGGAAGGCGACGAGTGCGGCGAGCGCCCACCGGGCTTCCGGGAGGGCGAGGACACGGGTACGGCGGCGCGGCGCCGGGGTACCGACGGACGGCCGGGGCGCGGGGGCGAGAGTCACGGACACCCGGCCACCATACAGGAACACATGAAGACTCGTTCATGCGTTCATATGCGATGAGTAGGATGTCCGCATGGGTCATGGAGCCGCCGTTTCCGCGCAGGACGACGCCGCGCGGGTGCGCCTGGACGCGGACAACGTCGCGAAGGTCGCCACCACGCTCCAGGCCCTGTCCACGCCCTCCCGGCTGCTGATCCTCGCCCGGCTGCGCGAGGGCCCGCTCCCGGCCACGGAGCTGGCGGCGGAGGTGGGCATGGAGCAGTCGGCCTGCTCGCACCAGTTGCGGCTGCTGCGCAATCTGGGCCTGGTGGTCGGTGAGCGCCGGGGGCGTTCCGTGGTGTACGCGCTGCACGACGACCATGTCGCCGGGCTGCTCGACCAGGCCGTCTACCACGTGGAGCACCTGCGGCTGGGGATCAGCGACGCGGCGGGGTGAGCAGCCCCCGCATGGTCTCGGCGGCGCGTACGGCGGCGTCCGCGCAGCAGTTGTTGAACAGCACGTGCAGTTCGTCCGTCCGCTCCGCCGCGCGCCGCAGCCGGGGGACCCAGGCGGCGAGTTCGCTCACGTCGTAGTCGTGGCGGAAGCGGTCCTCCTTGCCGCCCCTCCCCCAGGCCCTGCTGCGGCCGTGGAACCGTACGACGGCGAGGGCGGGGCGGCTCACGGGGGCGACGGGCGGCAGGGAGCCGGCGAGCCCCTGGGCCATGTCCACGCCGACGGCCGTCGCGCCCAGCCCGGACAGCAGCGCGAGGGTGTCCTCGACGCGGTCCGCCTTCCACCACCCCGGATGCCGGAACTCGACGGCGAGCGGCCAGCCGGCCGTGCGCTCCGCGCACTCCTCCAGTGTCCGCTCGGCCCGGGTTCCTGGCGCGAACCGGGGCGGGAACTGGAACAGTACGGCGCCCAGCCGCCCGGCCTCGCGCAGCGGCCCGACCGCCTCCGCGAACCTCCCCCACACCTCGTCCAGCAGGGCACCGTCCACCGGCCGGTCCCGCAGGTCGGCGGGGAGCGCCTGCGGCCGGGTGGGGTGGCCGGTGAGCAGCGAGAACGCCTTGACGTCGAAGCGGAAGCCGTCCGGTGTGCGCTCCACCCACAGCTCACTGTTGCGGCGGCTGGGCAGCGCGTAGTAGCCGGAGTCCACCTCGACGACGGGCAGCCTGGAGGCGTAGTGCCGCAGCCGGCCCTCGGCGTCCCGCCGCCCGCGCGGATACCAGCCGCTCGTCACGAGCATGCGGTCCGTCCACGAGCAGGCCCCGACCAGGATGTCACCCATGGAAGCCCGGGTACCCCGGGCTCCCGCGCGTGTGTCCCCCTACTCGGTCGCCGTGGGCCGGCGTGAGGCCGCCGTCGCCTCGTCCACGTCGGTGAGCGGGCGCAGCCGGTAGGTGTACGTGTGGTCGCGGTCGGCGAAGAGCTTGAACTCGTCGTGGGTGTGCGCGCCCCGGCTGTTGTCGCCGCCGACGCCCATCTGGCGGTGGTTGACCCGCAGCACGACGGCGTCCCGCGGGGTCAGCTGGTAGTCGTGCCGGACGCCGGCCGACAGGTCCTCCGGGGTGAAGTGCGAGGCGTTGACCTCCAGGAGGGGTTCGCCCGACACCAGCAGACCGCGCCCGCCGCCGTCGGTCAGGGCCGCCCAGCGGACGTCGGTCTTGTTGCCGTTCTCCTGCGGGCGGATGCAGGGGGGCCACTGGTCGGCCACGGCCGACGTGTGAAGGCCCACGTCGGTACCGGTGTTGCGGTCCCAGTGGTTCTCCTCGGGGCCGCGTCCGTAGTAGTGCAGGCGGTCCAGGCGGCGCGGCAGGAACAGCAGCGTGCCGGCCTCCGGGATGTACGGCAGGTCCGGCGCGCCCGGACGCAGTGTGTTGTCGACCTTGATCTCGCCGTTGCCGAACACCGTGTAGGTGGTGGTGTACGTCGACTCGGTGGAGGTCGGCAGGGTGCCGCCGACCATGGTCTCGACGGCCCGCTCGCCGAGGGCCCGTACGGTGACGCCGGTGACCTTCCGCCGGGCGCCGGCGTCGCGCCAGGTCTGGTTGCGGGTGTGCCGGCCGTTGCCGTGGTCGTTGTCGGTGGGCGCCCGCCAGAAGTCGGGCACCGGCCCGGAGGTGATCAGGCGGGTGCCCTTCACCTCGTAGGAGGTGAAGGTGCCGCTGCTCCTGTCGACGGTGACCGAGAAGTCCCTGCCGGTGACCCTGATGTCGTCGTCGCGGTTCTCGTGGCGCAGGGCCGGGACGCGCGACAGCGGTACGGGGGTCACGGCCGGGCTCTTGGCGTCGAGCGGGAGCTGCTGCCGGGCCACCTCGAAGCCGGCCTCGGCCCACTTCGTGGACTCCTTGGTGGTGAAGGAGAGTTGGAGGACCGACGCCTTCCCCCTGCGTCACCTTCGACTGGAACCAGCGGCCGGCGGAGAACCACGGGTACCGCGAGCGGGTATCGATCACCGCGGAGCAGAAGGGGAAGGCCGCACCGCGGGCGAAGGCGCTGACCACCGCCTTGGGGAAGCAGGCGGACACCGGCGCCACGGAGGACGGGCTCCGCACGGCGGTCGCCGAGGCCGTCGGAGTACCGCCGGAGGGGGTCGAGATACGGCTGCGGGGCTTCGGGGTCCCCGATCACGGTGTGCTGGTCGGCGGCGGGAGTGCGAACCGGGTGTGCCTCGTCGGCACGGTCGACGCCGCCGACCGCGTCGAAGTGGAGGTCGTCGGCCGCACCGTCGAGGGCACGTGTCTGCCGGGCGAGGGCGGACACTGACATCCGGGGCGATGCCCCCGAGACTGCGGCGACGACCGCCCCGCACACCCGCGCGCCGCACACCGACCGCGACCGTCCGCCCCCGGGGGCGGGGTCAGCCGCGCCGCCAGGTCTGGTTGGCGGTGCCGGTGCAGGGCCACAGCTTGACCGGCGTGCCGTCGGCCTCCTCGCCCCACCACACGTCGGCGCACTTGTTGCCGGCTTTGAGCGACACCAGGTCCTCAGTGCCATTGATCTTGAACTTCTGCCCGCTCGACCCGTCGCACCGCTGCAGCCGGATGGCTGTGCCCTTCTCCACCGACCCTCCGTCCAGCCCCATGCACAGGTCTTCGCCGATGCGCAAGGTCCGGTCGGCGTCGTGGAAGGACCAGATCTGGGCGCCCGCCGAGGCTCCGCAGGACTGGATGACCAGTCCCGCCCCGACTCCCCGGGAGGTCGCGGTGAGGCACTTTCCGGTGCCGGCGCTGACGATCCGGGCGGTGGCGACGGTGAGCGTCGTGTCCGCCTTCTTCTCGGCCCGCCGGGCCGGCTCCTTCGCCGTGTCCTCCTCCTGCTTGCTCCGCGGGGCGGACTGCGGGCTTGCGTCGGCGACGGAGCCGGAACCGGAACCGGAACCGGAGTCGTCCGGGGGCGCCTTGCCGTCGTCCTTCCCCTCCTTCTGCCCGCCCTTCTCGTCGTCGCCCTCCTCGTCCTTCGACGAGTCGGCCGGAGCGTCGTCCTTCGAGGGCTCAGCGGCATAGACGCCCGGCGACTGCTGTGCCTCCTGACCGTCGAGCAGCTCCCGGGAGTCGGCAGCCGCGGTGGCGTGGCCCTCGCGCTGCTCGTCCCGGTCGTCGCCGGCCATGATCAGCAGCGGTACGGCGAGCAGGATCACCCCGGCGATTCCGGCGGCGGCCAGCATGGGGGCCTTCGGCCTCCCCGGCGCTCCGTCGCCGTCGCCGCTCCCCCTCCCGGCCTCGCCGGACCGGCGGGCGCCGCCGAGTGCGGCAGCCAGTCCGGACAAGGAGTCCGCGGCGCCGCCCGGCGACGCGGCGCGGGCCGGTGTGGCAGTGCGGGCCGGTGTGGCGGCGCCGCCCGGCGACGCGGCGCGGGCCGGCGACGCGGTGCGGGCCGGTGACGCGGTGCGGGCCGGTGTGGCGGTGTCCGCCGCCGAGGTCTCCGGCCGTTCCCCGCGGTCCGTGTCCGGTTCCGCGGCCTCTTCCCGTGCCTCCGGCTCGTTCGCGGCCGAGGCCGTTCCGGGCTCGGCAGTGGCAGTGGCAGTGGCTGTGGCTGTGGCTGTGGCTGTGGAGAGGGTTTCCGTCTCGTCCCGGCCGGTCTCGCCGGCCCCTGTGGCGCCTTCGGCGGTGGCGGCCGTGCCACGGCGCGGGGCGGGCCGCAGCACGGCCTGCTCCACGTCGTCGCCCACCGGGGGCAGCACCACCGCGCGGCGGACCGGTGGCCCGTCGTCGGTGCCGGCCGGGCGGGCGGACGCGCCGTCACCCGGCCTGTTCTGGCGTGACATCGCTCGTTCTCCTTCGGTCTCACGGTTGTCTGCCGCACGGCAGCCGGGGCGCGGTGCCGGGTTCACGGCACCACCGGCCTCCACCGGGCGTGGACGGCTGCCGCACGAAGAGCGTCCCGCCGGGGGGGTGACGAGCATGACGCCGTCCGGGGCGATCACCTCCGGCTCCCGGCCGTCGGCGACCCGCCCGGCCGGGCAGGGCCGGTCCGTCCGCTCGTGCCCGGCACCGGAGAGCACCGGCCGCACCCGGTCGGTACCCCGGTCCCGCGGGGTGTCCAGGACGCCGCACAGCCGCGCCCGGCGTGCGGGTGTCCCGCGCCGGCCGGCACGGTGGCCGTGTCCTCCCCCGCCGGCGGCCATGACCGCCACCGCCGCCTCGGCCGGGGCGGCCATGACCGTCACCGCCGCCTCGGCCGGGGAGGGAAAGCCGTCACCGGCCGGGGCAGCACCGCGCGCGGGGTGCCGCTCCCGCGCGTCCACGACGGCGGGACCGGATCGGTTCATGGCCACCGCGGCACTGTAGCGAGGGCGGGTGACCGCAAGACGTCCGCGCCGTCACTCCACCGACTCCCGCGCGTACCCTCCTGGTCACCTTTCCCGTCCCGTGGCGCACCGTCGACCCGGCCGGCCGTCGCCGGTGCCGTGGCCGAGGGCGGCGGTGGTCCCGGCGCCCGTCGGGCGGTACCCGGGATCCCGCCGTCGACGGTGCTCGGCCGGCTGCGCGGTTCCCGTGGTTCCCGTCAGCCGACTTGCCGGGAGAACGCCTCGTACGCCCGGTCGTCGAAGAGGACGAACCTCACCTCCTCGACGGCGGTCGGCGTGTTCCGGACCGTCTCCACCGCGATGCGGGCCGCGTCGTCCATCGGCCACCGGTACACGCCGGTGGAGATCGCCGGGAACGCGACCGTCCGGGCACCCAACTCGTCGGCCACGCGAAGCGACTCCCGGTAGCAGGAGGCGAGCGGCGCGGGATCGCTGTCCGAACCCTGGTGCACCGGGCCGACGGTGTGGATCACCCAGCGGGCGTCGAGGCGGCCGGCGGTGGTGGCGACCGCCTGGCCGGTCGGCAGGCCCCTGCCGTACCGGGAGGCGCGCAGGGTGCGGCATTCGGCCAGGATCTCCGGGCCGCCCCGGCGGTGGATCGCACCGTCCACGCCTCCCCCGCCGAGCAGGGACGAGTTCGCCGCGTTGACGATCGCGTCGGCGCTCTGACGGGTGATGTCACCCTGGACGAGCGTGATCGTGGGGGTCATGTCCGGCGCAGCCTCCTCCACACGGCCTTCGCCGCGTTGTGTCCCGACATGCCGTGCACACCGGGGCCGGGTGGGGTGGCCGACGAGCAGATGAAGACGGCCGGGTGCGGGGTCGTGTATGGGGACAGGGAGAGTTTGGGGCGCAGCAGGAGCTGGAGCCCGGAGACCGCGCCGGAGGCGATGTCCCCGCCGACGTAGTTGGCGTTGCGGGCGGCGAGTTCGGGCGGTCCCGCGGTGGCGCGGGCCAGGACGCGGTCGCGGAATCCGGGGGCGTAGCGCTCCAGTTGGCGTTCCATGGCGTCGGTGAGGTCGCCGGTCCAGCCGTTGGGCACGTGTCCGTACGCCCAGAAGACGTGTTTGCCGGCCGGGGCGCGGGTGGGGTCGGCGACTCCGGGCTGCACGGTGATGAGGAAGGGCGCGTCGGGGGCGCGGCCCTCGCGGGAGGCGGCGCGCAGGGCGGCGCCGATCTCGTCGCTGTCCGCGCCGATCTGCACGGTGCCGGCGGTGCGGGCCTCCGGCGCGGTCCAGGGCACGGGGCCGTCCAGCGCGTAGTCGATCTTGAAGACGCCGGGGCCGTAACGGTAGTTCGCGTAGTGGTCGCCGAAGCCGGCGATGCGGGCCAGGGCGGTGGGCGAGGTGTCGAAGACGTACGCCCGGGCCGGCGGCAGGTCGTCGAGGCGCTTGACCTCGTAGTCGGTGTGGACGCTGCCTCCGAGGTCCTTCAGATACGCGGCGAGGGCGTCGGAGATGGCCTGGGAGCCGCCGCGGGCGACGGGCCAGCCGCGGGCGTGCGCGGCGAGGGCGAAGACCAGGCCGACGGCGCCGGTGGCGAAGCCGCCGAGCGGGGCCATGACATGGGCGACGAGGCCGGCGAACAGGGTGCGGGCCCGCTCGTCGCGGAAGCGGCGCGTGAGCCACGTCGACGGGGGCAGGCCGAGCAGGCCGAAGCGGGCGAGGGTGACCGGGTCGCGGGGCAGCGCGGTCATCGGCAGGGACATGAAGTCGCGGGCCAGGGTGTCCCACTTGGGCAGGAAGGGCTCGACGAGCCGGCGGTACGCGCCGGCGTCGCGCGGTCCGAAGGAGGCGGCCGTCTCCCCGACCGACCGGGACAGCACGGCCGCCGTGCCGTCGGGGAAGGGGTGCGCCATGGGGAGTTCCGGGTGCAGCCACCGAAGCCCGTAGCGCTCCAGTGGGAGGGCGCGGAACGCGGGTGAGTTGACGGCGAGGGGGTGGGCGGCGGAGCAGGGGTCGTGGTGGAAGCCGGGGAGGGTGAGTTCCTCGGTGCGGGCGCCGCCGCCGACGGTGTCCTTCGCCTCGAACAGGGCCACCGAGAAGCCGCGCCGGGCCAGCTCCACGGCAGCGGTCAGCCCGTTCGGCCCCGCTCCCACCACGACCGCATCGAGCATCGACGGCACCTTCGGACTCCTTTGTCAGCCGACGGCCACTGGGGGATCAGGATATGCCTGGGCGCCGGCGTTCTCCCGGGGCCTTGGGCGGGGGTGTGCCATCAGGCTCCGTCCGTCAGCAGTTCCACCACCCGGCGGGCGGTGGCCGCGTCGCGGGCCGCGGCGAAGGGCAGGGTGTTGCCGCCCCTGATGCCGAAGGGCTCGCCCGCGCGGGTGAGGTGGGCGCCGCCCGCCTCCTCCACGAGGAGCAGACCGGCCGCGTGATCCCACGCGGCTTCCCAGCTGAACGCGGTGGCGTCGGACTCGCCGCGGGCGACGGCCAGGTACTCCAGTCCGGCGGAGCCGCAGGGGCGGGGTGCCACGCCGTCCGTCCACAGGCCGAGCAGGGCGCGCTTCTGCTCGTCCGTGGTGTAGTCCGGGTGGGAGGTGGCCACCCGGAGGTCGCGGCCGGGTTCCGGGGAGCCCGCGCGCAGCCGCTCGCCGTCGAGGTGCGCGCCCCGTCCCCGTACGGCCGTGGCGAATTGGTCGCGGGCGGGGGCGTAGGTCCAGGAGGCGTGCACGACTCCGCCCCGCGCGAGGGCGACCAGGGTGCAGAAGCCGCTTTCGCCGCGCACGAACTGGCGGGTCCCGTCGACGGGGTCGACGATCCACACCGGCGCCTCGGCCTGTATCGCCTCGTACGACGCCGGGTTGGCGTGCACCGCCTCCTCGCCGACCACGACCGAGCCGGGCAGCAGGGCGGCGAGCGCGTCCGTGAGATACAGCTCGGCGTTGCGGTCGGCGTCCGTCACCAGGTCGTGCGGGCCGGCCTTGAGGTCCACGTCGTGCTCGCCGAGCCGCCGCCAGCGCGGCACGATCTCCTGCGCCGCGGCCGTGCGGACCAGTTCCTCCACGTCGGAGGTGTGCCGGGCGAGAAACTCGTCGATGGTTTCGTTGGTCTCGATCATGCCTCCATGAGAGCACGCGCCACTGACAATCCCCGCCCGCCCGGTGCACAGCGGGTGGAATCGGGATGAAAACGGGGTGCCCGCCCACGGCGTCATGGGCTCAGCGGCCCACCGCGTAGCCCTGCATGCCGCGCGGGTTGGCCGCCGCGGAGAGGACGCCGGTGGCCGGGTCCCGGGCGACCGCGCAGAGCCGGCCCTCCGACCAGGCGTCGCCGACGACCACCTCGTGGCCGCGCCGGCGGAGCTCCTCCACCACCGCCGGGTCCGTGCGGGACTCGACGGTGACGCTGCCGGGGCGCATGCCGCGCGGGTAGAAGGAGCCGGGGAAGCTGTCGTTGTGCCAGTTGGGGGCGTCGACGGCGCCCTGGAGGTCGAGTCCGCCGCGTACCCGCTCGCGCAGGGCGACGGCGAGGAAGAAGTGCAGCTGCCACTGGTCCTGCTGGTCCCCGCCGGGCGTGCCGAACGCCATGACGGGCACCCCGTCGCGCAGGGCCATGGACGGGGTGAGCGTGGTCCGGGGGCGGCGGCCGGGGGTGAGGGTGCCCGGCAGTCCCTCCTCCAGCCAGGTCATCTGCAGCCGGGTGCCGAGCGGGAAGCCGAGTTCGGGGACGACGGGGTTGGACTGGAGCCAGCCGCCGCTGGGGGTGGCCGCGATCATGTTGCCCCAGCGGTCGACGACGTCCAGGTGGCAGGTGTCGCCGCGGGTGCCGCCGTCGGCGGAGACGTCGGGTTCGCCGGGCACGGGGGACGTCGGGCTCTTGGCGACGGTGGGCTCCCCGGCACCCATCGGACCGAATCCGGGGTCCTCGGTGGCCACCACGCGCGCGTGGGCGCTCAGCTTGGGGGTGCGCCCGCCGGGGCTGCCGGGCCGCAGGTCGTGGGAGGCGCGGGGGCCGACCCCGGTCCGCCGCTCGGCGTTGTACTCGGCCGACAGCAGGTCGTCGAGCGGCACCTCGGCCGCGTCCCCGTACCAGGCCTCGCGGTCGGCCATGGCGAGCTTGCAGCCCTCGATCAGCAGGTGCATGTACTCGGCGGAGCCGTAGCGGGGCAGTTCCGGCGGGAGCAGGGCGAGTTGCTGGAGCAGGACCGGGCCCTGGCTCCAGGGGCCGGCCTTGCACACGGTCCAGCCGTCGAAGTCGTACGTCACCGGGGTCTCGTAGGTGGCGGACCAGCCGGCGAGGTCGGCGGCGGTCAGGGTGCCGGTGTGGCGCTCGCCGCTGGTGTCCATGGTGGGGCGCCCGGCCTGCCGGACCAGTGCCTCGGCGATGAACCCGGTCCGCCACACCTCCCGCGCGGCGTCGATCTGCGCCTCCCGGTCCCCGGCCCCGGCGACCTCGGACAGCAGCCGCTTCCAGGTGGCGGCGAGGGCGGGGTTGCGGAAGAGCTCACCGGCGCGCGGGGACCGGCCGCCGGGCAGGTACACCTCGGCCGAGGAGGTCCACTCCGTCTCGAACAGCTCGCGTACGGTCTCCACCGTCCCGCCGACGCGCTCCACGGGCGGGTGCCCGTCCTCGGCGTACCCGACGGCGTACTTCAGGACGTCGGCGAGGGTCTTGGTGCCGTGGTCGCGCAGCAGGAGCAGCCAGGCGTCGAAGGCGCCGGGCACGGCCGCGGCGAGCGGTCCGGTGCCGGGGACGAGGTCCAGGCCGAGCCCCTTGTAGTGGGCGACGGTCGCCCCGGCCGGGGCGACGCCCTGCCCGCACAGCACCCGCACCTCGCCGCCGGCCGGCGCGAGCAGGATCGGCACCTCGCCGGCCGGGCCGTTGAGGTGCGGCTCGACGACGTGCAGGACGAAGGCCCCGGCCACGGCCGCGTCGTAGGCGTTGCCGCCGTCCTCCAGCACGGCCATCGCCGACTGCGAGGCCAGCCAGTGGGTGGAGGACACCATGCCGAAGGTGCCTTGAAGTGTGGGTCGAGTCGTGAACCGCATCTCTCACCTCGGTGTCGGCGTGCGTCGGTCGACCCATCCAACACCAAGCGCCCCGTGGGGAGAATCCGGGGAGGACGAGCGCGGGACCGTCTCCTCCGCGGAGCCGGCGCGGTGCCCCGCACCCACGGAACCGGCAACTCCGGTGGAGGATTTCGGACCTCACGCGGGCCGGGGACCCGAGTTCTCGTCCGCTCACGTCAGGGACCGGTCGGCGCCAAAGGTGTTGACAACGATGTCAAGCGCGTGATCTAGTCCGCTTCCGTCCAGCCGGATGCCGCTGATCGCACTGCGGGGGGAGGCTCACACCGATGACCTGCGCACGAACCGATCGGCCCATGTCGGGGTGCGTGCTCCCCGCCCCTGCCCGAGCACCGCACGTGTGACCGGTCGAAGGCGCCCGCTCCGTCCGTCGCTCGGAGTTCACCCCTCATGTCGCGCAGCACATGACGGGTGAGGAACAGGAGACCGCTTCCATGCACAGACCCCTCCGCCGGTTGCGTCACCGCGCATCGACGGTCCTCGCCGCACTGCTCGTCGCCGGCGGCGCCCTGGGACCGGTGCCGGCCGTCGCCCAGGCCCCCGCGGCCGACCCTCAACTCACCTCCCTGGTCAACCCGTTCATCGGCACACAGAACTTCGGCAACACCTTTCCCGGCGCGAGTGCCCCCTTCGGCATGGTCCAGGTCAGTCCGGACACCGGCGGCCAGGGAGGCTACGACCACCAGCAGGACAGGATCCACGGGTTCAGCCAGACCCACCTCTCCGGCGTCGGCTGTTCCGTCATGGGCGAGCTGCCGCTCATGCCGACCACCGGAGCGGTCGACGACGTCGACCCCGAGGCCTACCGCTCGGCCTACTCGCACGACGACGAGGACGCCGAACCCGGCTACTACCGCGTCGGGTTGAAGACGTACGACATCGACGCCGAACTGACCGCCACACCCCGCACGGGATGGCAGCGCTACACCTTCCCCTCGACCGACCGCGCCAACGTCCTGTTCAACACGGGCAAGGCCAACCAGCGGGTGTACAGCTCGGAGGTGCATGTCGTCGGCGACCGGACGGTCGAGGGCCGGGTCGAGGCGGGCAACTTCTGCGCGGGCAAGGACCGGCACACCGTCTACTTCACGGCGGCCTTCGACCGGCCGTTCGTCTCGCACGGCACCTGGCGGGGCACCACCCCCGCCCCCGGTGAGCGGGACGCGGCCGGCGAGGGCGGCAACGGCGCCTGGGTGACCTTCGACGCCGGCGCCGACCGTGACGTCGTCGTCAAGGTGGGGCTCTCCTACACGGGCCTCGACGGTGCCCGGAAGAACCTGGAGGCGGAGACGGACGACTCGTACGACTTCGACGCCACCCGCGCGGCACTGCACGCCACCTGGGAGCGGCAGCTCGCCGCCGTCAGGATCGGCGGTGGGCCGGCCGAACGGCGACGCGCTTTCTACACGGCCCTCTACCACGCGCAACTGCACCCGAACCTGGCCGGAGACGTCGACGGCCGGTACGCGGGCTTCGACGGCAGGACCCACACCGCGTCCGGGTTCACGCCCTACCAGAACCTGTCGCTGTGGGACACCCACCGGCCGCAGAACCAACTGCTCCAGATGCTGCAGCCGGAGGTCGCCCGCGATGTCGCCCTGTCGGTCGTCGCGATCGGACGGGACGGCGGCTGGCTGCCGCGCTGGTCGCTCGCCAACAGCGAGACCAACATCATGACCGGTGACCCGGTGACCCCCTTCCTCGTCGAGGCGTGGTCCAAGGGCCTGCTCGCGGGCCACGAGAAGGAGGCGTACGCGCTCCTGCGGAAGAACGCCCTCGGTACGCCGCCGGACGACTCCCCCTACAACGGCCGTGCGGGAAGCGTCACTTACCAGGAGCGTGGCTACATCCCCAGCGGGCTGGAACCGGGGAAGGACTGTCCGGACAAGGGCGGCGACAACGACTGCCGTCATCCCGCCTCGGCGACCCTGGAGTACGCGGCGGCGGACGCGTCGCTGGCGCTGATGGCCAAGGGGCTGGGGCACACCGCGGACGCCCGCGTGTTCGCGGCACGCGGTCAGTGGTACCGGAACCTGTGGGACTCCTCGATCAAGCAGTTCCGGCCGCGTACGACCGACGGCACCTGGCTGACGCCGTACGACCCCGTGGAGGCGGGCCACCAGTTCCACGAGGGCGGCGCCCACCAGTACCAGTGGCTGGTGCCCCAGGACCCGGCCGGGCTGGTGTCCCTGATGGGCGGCAGGCGGGAGGCCGAGAAGCGGCTCGACGCCTTCTTCGCGTACGACAAGCTCCTCGCGGACCCCGCCGGGACCGCCCGCGAGGACTGGATCTCGGCACCGTACGACTACTACGGGAAGCCGACCTACAACCCGAACAACGAGCCCGATCTGCACTCCCCGTACATGTACTTGTGGGCCGGGGCGCCCGCCAAGACCGCCACCGTGGTGCGCGCCGCGATGACGCTCTTCACGGACGGGCCCGACGGCATGACCGGCAATGACGACCTGGGCACCATGTCGGCCTGGTACGTCTTCTCGTCCCTGGGGCTGTACCCGACGACGAACGGCGGTGACTTCCTCGCCGTCTCCAGCCCGCAGTTCCCGTCGGCGGTCATTCGCATCGGCGCCTACGGGAACCGGCAGGGCGGCACTCTGACCGTCGAGGCGCCGGGCACGAGCGACACCGAACGCTACGTGGAGCGGGCGGAGTTCGACGGGAAGAACCTGCGCAGGACCTGGCTGGACTGGGACGCGGTCGCCAAGGGCGGAACCCTCGCCTTCGAGATGAGCGGCGAGCCGTCGGCGTGGGGCACGGGCAAGACCGCGGAGCCGCCGTCCGTGAACCGCGCGGCGGCCGATTCCCGCCGGCACCTCGACGCGTCGCTCCGCACCGGCTCCGACGTCCTGCCGACGGCCGGCAGCGCGCAGAGCGTCCGTCTGGACCTGGACGTGCTGGGCCAGTCCCCCGGCACGCTGCGGGTCGGCGTGGACGCGCAGGCCCCCGGCGGCTGGACCGTGAAGACCTCCGAGCCCTTCTCGCTCACGTCCCATCGGCTCCCGGTCCAGCGGACCGCGGCGGTGGACGTGACCGTGCCGGCCGGAACCGCACCGGGTACGTACACCGTGCGGATCACGGCGGACGCGAAGGGCGTGGGGAGCGTGGAACGGACCGCGACCATCGAGGTGCGCGCCGCGGCCCGCTGCGCGGCGGACACCGACGAGCAGTGTGCCGTGGACCTCGGCAAGGAGCTGAACCACGACGGAACCGCGACCGTCGCGGCGTCCGGCGAGGGCGACTTCGACGGAGGGGGATGGAGCTACGACGGTGATCTGCTGCCCGCGGCAGGTCCGGTCGTCCGGGACGGCGTGACCTACGACGCTCCCGATCCGTCCGGGACGGCCGCGAACTTCGTCGAGGCCCGCGGTCAGGCCATGCTGCTCCCGGCCGGCTCGTACGGCGCGCTGCGCCTGGTCGCCGCGGCCCACCACGGCCCGGTGACGACCACGCTCACCGTCCGCTACACCGACGGAACCACCGCCGGACTGCCGGTCACCGTGGGCGACTGGGCGGGAGCGGCACCGCAGGGCGGCTCCGTCGCCCTGGAGATGCCGCACCGGATCAAGCGCGGGCAGGGCGTGGACGGCCCGCCGGTGCGACTGTTCGGTTCCTCCGCGGAACTCGACGCGTCGAAGACGGTGCGTTCCGTCGGCCTGCCGGACGATCCCCGGGTGCAGATCTACGCGATGACCCTCGGGTAGGACTCCGTACGTTCGCCGGCCCTCGCCTCCCGGTCGGGAGGTCGCTCGGTGGCAGCGTGACCGTGGTGGTCACGCTGCCACCCGCGTACGGACCGCCACGAACCGGCGCCGTCCGCGGTGGCGCGGGCCCTTGGCCATGTCGTCCCGTCCCGCCGGGCGGCGGGTCACCGACCGGCGCCGGCGTCCTCACGGTCGGGTGTGGTCGCGGTGCCCTCGCCGGCGCGGCGGCGGGCGTCCTCGTCGGTGCGGGCGTCGTAGCTGATGAGCTTGGGCAGCGCGGCGGCGAGCAGGCCCACCGCGGCGACGCAGGCGAGGCCGCCGCTCCAGATCGCCGGGCGGGCGCCGGTCCAGCCGGCCATCGCCCCGGCGCGGACCTGGCCGAGCTGGGGGCCGACGCTGTAGGAGAGGACCTCGATGCCGGCGAGCCGGCCGCGCAGCCGGTCGGGGATGGTCTGGTTCCAGATGGTCGAGCGGCCGAGACCGCTGAGCATGTCCCCCGCTCCCGCCAGGCCGAGGCACGCCAGGACCAGCCAGACGTTCGACGTCCAGCCGGCCGCCGCCATGGCCAGGCCCCAGCCGGCGGCGCCGAACACCACCAGCAGGCCGTGCCGCCGGGTGCGGGAGACCCAGCCGCTGGTCAGGCTGAGCAGCAGTGACCCGACGGCGCCCGCCGAGTACATCAGGCCCAGTGACCAGTCGGCGTCGAGCTCGTCGGCGAGGAAGGGGAAGATGGTGTTGGGGAAGGCGAAGAACATCGCCGCCAGGTCCACCGCGTACGTGCCCAGGAGCACCGGCCGTGACCAGGCGTACCTGGCTCCTTCGGCGATGCCGCGCAACGACGGCTTGGCGGCGTGCTCGACGGGCGGCACGGGTGAGAGCCGGCGGCACATCAGGACCGACGCGAAGAAGCAGACCACGGTGGTGGCGTAGGCGGGGACGTTGCCCGCGTACGCCACCACGAGGCCGGCCAGCGCGGGTCCGCCGATCGCGCCCGCCTGCCAGCGCAGGGCGTTCAGCGCGGCCGCGGCGGCGAGCTGCTCGTGCGGGACGATCCGGGCCAGCAGTGAGTCCAGGGCGGGGCGCTGGAGCCCGGCGAGCGCCGCGACCCCGGCCGCCACCACGTACAGCGGCCACAGCATGGGGTGCGGCAGCAGCGCGTTCAGCAGCAGGACGACGGCCAGCAGTCCCAGTCCCACCTCGGTGAGCACGATGACCTTGCGCCGGTCGACCGCGTCCGCGAGTGCCCCGCCGTACAGGCCGAAGACCACCAGCGGCACCAGTTCGACGGCGCCCATCGCGCCCACCGCGAGCGGTGAGCCGGTCAGTTCCTTGATCTGGAGCGGCAGCGCGATCAGCGCCATCACGCTGCCGAGGTAGGTGACCAGGCCCTGCACCCACAGGAGGCGGAAGTCGCGGGAGGAGCGCCAGGGCGCCAGGTCGGGCAGTACTGCGGTGAGCTTCTCGATCATGGTTCAGCGGCTCCCGACCGCGTACCGCGGCGAGCGTGGTGTTCTCATCGACCCGTGTTCCACTTCCGGTCCGGGGTGCCGGGGCTCGCACGTCCGGACAGCGGGCTGTGGTCGGGAGCGGGGCACCGGACTTGCCGAGCAAGTCAGGTAAGGCTTACCTGGACAGCGTATGGAGTGGAGGCGCGCTGATCAATCGAGCTTTTCCGGCAGTCCTCGTGGCGATCGGGACATGGAGGGGGGTGCGGGCTCCCCGGTGCCCGGCCAGGTGACCAGGAACGGTCCGGGTGCCGGCGGGTCCCTGATGACACAAGTACGGGGACGCGGCCGGCGACGGCCTCGACGACCGTCCGCAGCGCCACCTCCCGCTGCCGGTCGGTGAGGAAGACGACCTCGCTGCTGGAGCCCAGGGCGAACGGCCCGTGCGCTCCCCCACCACCGGACCCCGCTCGACTCGGCTGCAAAGCACCGCTCACCGGAGCCGGCCCGATCCGAACGACACCCCCTGGCCCCGTCGGCCGGTGACGGAAGGGGACGGGGGCGCGGGGTCGTAGTACTCGGTGAACAGCTGGCCCACCAGCTCGCCGCGGCTGGACACGCCGAGCTTCCCGAAGATCGCCTTGATGTGGTCGCGCACGGTGTGCGGCGACAGATGGAGCTCCTCGGAGATGCCGCTGGTGGACAGGCCGCGCGCCACCCGCTGGGTGACCTCGAACTCCCTTTCCGACAGCTCGTAGGCCTGCACGATGAGCGGTGTGACGTCGGAGACCGGGGCGCGTTCGATGACCACCGCGGAGACCCCCACCCGTCCGTCGGCTCCCCGCAGGCAGGACGCGTGGCAGACCAGCCAGCGGCCGGTGCGGGTGCGCATCCTGATCCGCGCGGTGTCGCCGCCGCGCTCCTCCGCGATCGCCCTGGCCCGCATCGCGGTGCCGTGCACCCACAGCGGTACGCGGATGCCGAGCGCGGTGAGCGAGGCGGGGCCCTCCGGCATCTCCTCCAGATAGCGCCGTGCCTCGTCGTTGGCCGAGACCAGGGCGCCGTCGGCGTCGAACAGCAGCAGCCCGGTGCCGGTCAGCGCGTCTTCGGAGGGCTCGGGGCGCCGCTTGGCGTACGCCCTGAGCAGGCGGGCTATCGGCGTGCCCAGGTCCTCCAGGAACGCGCGCTCCCCGGTGCTGAACTCGGCCCGCCCCTTCTCGCGGAACAGGCTGACGTACCCGTGCGGCCTGCCGTCCACCCGCAGTACGGCCCGCAGTTCGTCGTGCACCCCGCGCGGTGCCAGGAAGCCCCGGTACAGGGAACTGCGCTCGGGCTCCCCGCCGGTGGCGGCCCACAGGCTCGCCACCGGCACCGGCGCCAGCGCGAGGTCCCGGAACAGGTTGACCTTCTCCGTGAACAGCTCGTACTGCCAGTAGACGGCGCAGCTGTGATCCTCGATGTTCTCCGCGAAGACCGGCGACGTGACCATCCCGGTCTCCGGGTCCGTGGCACGCCAGACGGCGGCGTCGTACGGGACCACCCTGCGCAGTTGCGTCGCGAGCGTGCTGAACAGCGTGTGCGGGCTGTCGGCACGTCCGGCACGTGAGATGAGCTCGTCGCGTCCGATGGCAGTGGGCATGCTCCGGCACTCCGTTCCGGGGTGACCTGTGGATGATGAGATGAGCCTTGCCTGTCCCCAATCGAACACCACCGTACGCCACTTGGCGGTACCGGGCCGGTGACGGCGGCCGGAGCCGGCCGCCGTCACCACACCTCGTCCGGCAACCACTGCGCATGACGGGACGCCCCGGCCAGGACGGACCCGTCCGCGTGGAGGTCCACGGCCGGCAGATCCGCCGGCTCCGGCATCCTCGGCATCTCCGGTCCGACGTAGAGCGGGTCGGTCCGGACGTCCTCGATCCCGAGCGGCCGGAGCAGCGCCAGGAGTGCGGGCCGTGACAACCGGATCCACCGCTGGGTGGGCCCCAGCGCCGCGTGGAGCCGTTCCTCGCCGGTGAAGGCGAGGCCGACCCGCTCCCGGCCGGCACCCGGCCGGGCCGTACGCACGACGGCCGGCGCGCCCTCGTGGTCGCCGGCCCGGACCGGAACGAACAGGAGCGCGTCCACTACGTCACGTCTCGAGGCAGAACTCGTCGAGCGGGTAGCCGACGTGCCGGTCCTCCGTCGGCAGGAAGCCGAGCACCTTGTCGCCGGGCTTGAGCTCGGTGCTGTTGAGGACCGTGCCACCCGGGCCCAGCACCCGCACGTGCCAGTCGTCCTGCAGGATCAGGTTGACCTCGCGGCCGTCGGCGGAAACCGCGTTCACCGAGATCAGCGGCCTGGTCTCGATCTTGACCCGGCCCACGGTGACGAGCCGGGTGCGGCCCTCGACGTCGGCGGCCACGACCTTGCTGCCCGCCTTCAGCTCGCTGAGGTAGTTGGTGCGGCCGTCCTTGGACAGCGTGTACGAGTGGATGGCGCCGGCGTTCACCCGGAACGGGCGGGTCGGCATGTACGGCAGCGGGTGGGTCTCGCTGACGCAGAGGATCATGCCCTTGGAGTGCGACCCGACCAGGATGCCCTCGTCCTTGCGGAAGTAGGTGCACGTGTCGACGCAGGCGCGCTCGCCCATGCCGACGTGCTCGGTGCTGACGACCTCGAGCTCGGTCAGGGTCAGGTCGGGGGTCTCGGCGTTCACCACGGCCTTCAGGGCGGTCGCGTCGCCGACCTTGCGGGGCGCCATCATGACGCCGTCGGAACCGTGCTCGAGCACGCCGAAGATGATCTCGGCCTCCTCCACGTCGGCGGCCACCGTGATCAGGCTGCCCCGGGAAGCGGCGGACGCCGCGATGACGATCTCCAGCGGGATCTTGGTGGGGTCGCGGAACAGCAGCAGGCTCCACTGCTCGGTGCGCGCCGACTGGCAGGCGTCCTCGAGCGTCTTCGCGTCGACGATCTCCACGAACCGGCCGAATTCCAGCCCCGGATGCCGGATCGCCAGCTCGGCGGGGGTGATCTTGTGGAAGTCCGGGTCCACGATGACCACGGTGGCCTCGCCGAAGTCCTCCGGGAGGGCCTTGCCCCGGGGGAACAGCACCTTGGTGACGGTCGGGGGCAGGCCCTCGAGGGCTGCCGGGTCCGACGCGACGATGCCGTCGACCCGCTGGTGCAGCGCCTCCTGGACGATGGCGTCCCGCGCCTCGTCGAGGTTCCGGATGTCCAGCCAACTGAGCTTCATGCGTAGGGCTCCTAGAGGTCACACACTGTGGATGAGGTGGGCCAGCTTCGCGGCCATGGCGCCGGGATCGGGCGCCTCGAAGACGTTGCGGCCCATGGCCACGCCCGCGACGCCCGCGCTCAGCGCCTCGCCGACCTGCGCCAGGACCTGGCCCTCGTCGTCGTTGCGCGGGCCGCCGACGGTGATGACCGGGACGGGAGAGCGGGAGGTGATCTCCTTCATCTCCGTCACCGAACCGACGTACGGGGCCTTCACCAGGTCGGCTCCGAGATCGGCGGCCAGGGACACCGCGTGCGCGACCAGTGCGGGATCGCGCGGATCGCTGATCCTGGGGCCGCGGGGGTACATCATCGCCAGCAGCGGCACGTTCCAGCGGTCGCAGGCGTCGGCGACCGCGGCCAGGTCGGATATCTGCTGCTGTTCGCTGTCCGAGCCCAGGTTGACGTGCACGCTCACCGCGTCCGCGCCCAGCCGCAGGCTCTCCTCGACGCCGGCCACCAGGTACTTGGCGTCCGGGTCGGCGGCGTGCACGGTGCCGGCGCTCAGATGGACGATGAGCGAGGTGCTGCCGAACCAGGCGGGATCGACGTGCCGGAGACTGCCCTTGTGCAGGACGACCGCGTCCACCCCATGGGTGGCCAACCGGCCCACGAGCGCGTCGAGCCCCTCGCCGCCGGTGATCGGACCGTCGCTCACCGAGTGGTCCAGCGGCACGATCAGCAGCCGTTCGGAATCGTTTCGGTAGAGGCGCCGCAGGCGGAGCCGCCTGCCGAACGCGCCGTTGGAGATCATGGGAGTTCCTCATTTCTCCGTGCCGGTCTTGGGAACAACCCTGATGAGGGCGGGTATCTCCGGCATCTCGTCCGGATATCGCGTACGGGGCGTTTCCGATATCGACGGAGAACATCAGCGGTCAAGACTCGTGGACAACCGGCGAGAAAGGTGTCCACAAGTGACGACCATGAAGATTGACGGGCACGGCCTGAGCATCGGCCAGACCGTGGCCGCCGCCTCCCGCGAAGGTTCGGATTTCGCGGTCTCCGAGAGCGCGTTGCGGGCCATGAACGCCTCCCGGAACCTGAAGCTGGAGATCCTCGCGACCGGCAAGCCCATCTACGGGGTGACGACGGGTTTCGGTGACAGCGTCAACCGGCAGATATCTCCCGAGAAGACCGCGCGGCTGCAGAACGAGCTGATCCGCTACCACCTGAACGGAACCGGCCCGCTGGCCTCCGACGAGGTCGTGCGCGCCACCCTGCTGATCCGCGCCAACTGCCTGGCCCGGGGCAACTCCGGCGTCAGCCTCCCCGTCGTGGACCTGCTGCTGGACTTCCTCCGGCACGACGTCCTGCCGACCATTCCCGAACGCGGCTCGGTCGGCGCCAGCGGCGACCTCGTCCCGCTCTGCTACCTCGCCCACGCGCTGACCGGCCAGGGCAAGGTGCGCCACCGCGGCGAGACGCGCCCGACCGCGGACGTGCTGGCCGAACTGGGCCTCGAGCCCGTGACGCTGGAGGCCAAGGACGGGCTCGCGCTGATCAACGGCACCTCCTTCAGCTCGGCGTTCGCCGTCCTGAACACCGAGGCGGCGGCCGAACTCGCCGAGGTGGCGGACATCTGCACCGCGCTGGCGAGCGAGGGCATGCTCGGCAACCGGGGCCACTACGCGCCGTTCATCCACGCCGAGAAGCCGCACAGCGGCCAGGGCGCCAGTGCCGCGCTCATCCACGAACTGCTCGAGGGCTCCGCGCTCGCCATGACCTACGACCAGGTCGTCGACCTGAACGTCCCGCTGGACGGCCGGCACTACCAGAAGCTCACGCGCAGCATCCAGGACCGCTACTCGCTGCGTTGCGCCCCGCACGTCAACGGCGTGCTGCGGGACATGCTGGACTGGGTCCGCACCTGGATGACGGTGGAGATCAACTCCTCCAGCGACAACCCGCTGTTCGACCCCTCCACGGGCGCCGTGTACAGCGGCGGCAACTTCTACGGCGGGCACGTCGTCACCGCGATGGACTCGCTGAAGACCGCCGTCGCCGGCGTCGCCGACCTGCTCGACCGGCAGCTCGCGCTCCTGGTCGACGAGAAGTTCAACAACGGCCTCACGCCCAACCTGATCGCCCGGGTGGACGACGACGACACCGAGGCCGGGCTGCAGCACGGTTTCAAGGGCATGCAGATCGCGTGCTCCTCGCTCACCGCCGAGGCGCTCAAGCACGCGGGCCCGGCCTCCACCTTCTCCCGCTCCACCGAGGCGCACAACCAGGACAAGGTCAGCATGGCCCCGATCGCGGCGCGCGACGCGCGCAACGTGATCGAACTGACCCGTGAGGTCGCGGCCATCCATCTCCTCGCGGCCTGCCAGGCCGTCGAACTGCGCGGCGTCGACGAGATGAGCCCCCGTACCAGGGCCGTGCACACGCGCATCCGCAAGGAGGTCCCCTTCGCCGCCAGGGACCGGCAGATGGACGACGACATCGCCGCGGTCGTGGAGATGATCTCCTCCGGCGCCCTCACCGAGGCCGCGCGGGTGGGAGCGGATCTGTGACCGTCACCCTGAACACCGGGGCAACCGGCGCGCTGCCGGCCATCGGCGACTGGAAGACCTTCGACGAGCTGCGGGCGCTCCAGCGGGAGCGGATCGGGCCGACGCTGCGGCACGCCCTCGACTCGCCGTTCTACGCGAAGCGTCTTCGGGCCGGGCAGGAACTGTCCACGGTGGGCCTCACCGGGAAGTCGGACCTGCGCGACAGCTACCCCTTCGGCATGCTCGGCGTGCCCAAGGAGCGCCTGGCCACCTACCACGAGTCCAGCGGCAGCACCGGTAACCCCACTCCCGCCTACTTCACGGAGGCGGAGTGGACCGACCTGGCCGACCGGTTCGTCCGCAAGACCGTCCCGCTCGGCCCTCAGGACACCATGCTGGTGCGCATCCCCTACGGGCTGGTGCTCGCCGGGCACATGGCCCACTGGGCCGCCATGCGCGGCGGCGCGACCGTCGTCCCCGGCGACTGCCGCTCTCTCGCGGTGCCCTATTCGCGGGTCGTGCGCGTACTGCGCGACCTCGAGGTGACGCTGACCTGGTCCACGCCGAGCGAGAGTCTGCTGTGGGTCGCGGCGGCCAAGGCCGCCGGCCATCCCGTCGGCTCCTTCACGTCGCTGCGGGCGCTGTACGTGGCGGGCGAGCCGATGAGCAGCGCGCGCCGCCGCCGGATCGAGGAGCTCTGGGGCGCCCCGGTCATCGAGGAGTACGGCTGCACCGAGGTCGGCCCGCTGGGCAGCGACTGCCCGTACGGCCGGATGCACTTCTGGGCCGACCGGGTGCTGCCGGAGATCTACGACCCGCAGACCGGCGACGTCACGGCCGAGGGCACCGGGCAGTTGGTCATCACCCCCCTGTACCGGGAGGCGATGCCGCTGGTGCGCTACAACCTCGAGGACGTGGTGGAACTGCGGTACGAGGACTGCCCGTGCGGGTGGCGGCTCCCCACCGTGCGGGTGTTGGGCCGGCTCGGCCAGGGTCACACGGTCGCCGGGCGGCGCCTCGGGCAGATCCAGGTGGAGGAGCTGGTCTACCGGCTCCCGGCCTCCTACGGCGTGCTGTTCTGGCGGGCCAGGGCCGAACGGGACCGTCTGGTCGTCGAGATCGAGGTGCCCGGCCCGGACGGCGGGGCGGCCGCCGCGTCGCTCGCCGCGTCCGTCGAGGCGGAACTCGGGGTGCCCTGCGTGGCCGGCGCGGTGCCCGAGGGCACGCTGGTGCCGACCGCGTTGCTGACGGAGCGGCTGGACGCCATGAAGCCGCGCAAGCTGTTCGGGCCCGACGAGGACTGGGGGCAGGCCGTTGTCCGGGGTTGAGACATGGTGATCGTGATGATGCCGCAGGCCACGGCGTCGGACCTCGCCGCGGTCGTCGCGCGGGTCGAGTCGGCGGGCGGCGAGGCGTTCGTCAGCCGCGGCACGAGCCGCACCGTCGTCGGACTGGTCGGCGACGTCGAGCAGTTCGGCACGCTCAGCCTCGGTGCCCTGCGCGGGGTCGCCGAGGTGCTGCGCGTCTCGGTGCCGTACAAGCTGATCAGCAGGCAGAGCCATCCGGAGCGGTCGGTGGTCCGGGTGGGCGGGGTACCGATCGGCCCCGGGGCCCCGACGCTGATCGCCGGGCCCTGCGCGGTGGAGACGCCGGAGCAGACGCTGCGGGCGGCGCTCATGGCCCGGGCGGCGGGCGCGACCGTGCTGCGGGGCGGCGCCTTCAAGCCCAGGACCTCCCCCTACGCCTTCCAGGGCCTGGGAGAGGCGGGGCTGAGGATCCTCGCCGACGTCCGGGCCGAGACCGGACTGCCCGTCGTCACCGAGGTGGTCGACGCCCACGACGTCGAACTGGTCGCCGCGTACGCCGACATGCTGCAGATCGGCACGCGCAACGCGCAGAACTTCGCGCTGCTGCAGGCCGTCGGCGACGTGGGCAAGCCGGTGATGCTCAAGCGGGGGATGTCCGCGACCGTCGAGGAGTGGCTGATGGCCGCCGAGTACATCGCGCAGCGCGGCAACCTCGGCATCGTGCTGTGCGAACGCGGCATCCGGACGTTCGAGACGGCGACGCGCAACACACTGGACATCGCCGCCGTGCCCGTCGTCCAGCGGCTGTCGCATCTTCCCGTCGTCGTCGACCCCTCCCACTCGGGCGGGCGGCGCGACCTCGTGCTGCCCCTCACCCGGGCGGCGCTGGCCGTCGGCGCCGACGGGGTCATCGTCGACGTGCACCCCGACCCGACGACCGCGCTGTGCGACGGACCCCAGGCCCTCGTCCACGAGGACCTGGAGGAACTCGGCGCGACGATGCGCGGCGGGTCCGCCGGGCGGCGCCGGATCCCCGACGAGGTCGCCCCCTCGCGGTGACGGCCGCCGGCCGCCGGGTCCGTCCCGGCGGCCGGCGGCCCGAATCCTCCTCAAACGGGGGATGGGCCGCGGCCCCCGCGGTTGGAACAGTCGTCCCATCCCGACAAACAACCGGGTCCGGGAGGACTGAGGATGACGACAGGCAAGAGCATCGTGAAGCCGGCCGCGGCGGAACTCTCCGAACGGCTCCGCGGACGGGTCCTGCTTCCGGGAGACGACGACTTCGGCCATGAGCTCGAGGGGTTCAACCAGATCACCGAGCACTCCCCGGACCTGGTGGCGGTCGTGGCCGGCGCCGGGGACGTGCGCGAGGCCGTGGCCTTCGCCGCCGCCCGCGGGATGCCGATCGCCGTCCAGGCCACCGGCCACGGCCCGTCCACCGCGGCGGACGGCGGGTTGCTGATCAGCACCCGGCGGATGCGGGACGTGAGCATCGACCCGGTCACGAGGACCGCCCGGGTCGAGGCCGGCGCCCAGTGGTTCGAGGTGGTCGAGGCGGCCGCCGAGCACGGCCTCGCCCCGCTCAGCGGTTCCTCCCCGATCACCGGAGTGGTCGGCTACACCCTCGGCGGCGGCCTCGGGCTGATGGCCCGCAAGTACGGCTACGCCGCCGACCGGGTCACCGCCGTGGAGATCGTCACCCCCGACGGGCGGTCGCACCGGGCCACCGCCGACCAGGACACCGACCTCTTCTGGGCCGTGCGCGGCGGCAAGGGCAACTTCGGCGTCGTCACCGCCCTCGAGTTCGGCCTCGTACCGGTGTCGCGACTGTACGGCGGCGGGCTCTTCTTCGCCGGCGAGTCCGCCGCGGAGGTGCTGCACGCCTGGCGCGTGTGGACCACGACCGTGCCCGAGGACCTCACCTCCTCCCTGGCGTTGCTGCGGCTGCCGGACGTCGAGGCGATCCCGCCCTTCCTGCGCGGCCGGTTGACCGTGCACGTCCGGATCGCCTACCTGGGTTCGGCGGAGGACGGGGACGAACTGGTCGAGCCGCTGCGCGCGTCGGGCCCGCTGGTCGTCGACACCCTGGCCGACATGCCGTACACGAGGAGCGGGGAGATCCACAACGACCCGGCCGAGCCGATCCCCTACAACGAGCGGTCGATGATGCTCCGTGAGCTGGACGGGGCGGCGACGGACGCGCTGCTGGCGCTGGCCGGTCCGGGCGCCGACTGCATCGACCTGGTGGTGGAGCTGCGGCAGCTGGGCGGTGCGGTCGGCCGGCCGCCCGAGGTGCCGAACGCCGTCGACCACCGGGACGCCGCGTTCGCGCTGTCGACCCTCTCCCTCCCCGACGACCGGCCCCCGCTCGTGGTGGACGGCATGGCCGCGTGGGGCACCGGGCGCCGCTACCTCAATTTCCTGGCCAGTCCCGACACCGCGGATCTCACCGAGAGCGGTTATGAACCGGCCACTTTCGCCCGGCTGGCCGAGATAAAGGCGAAAGTTGACCCGGCCAATATTTTCCGTTTCAACCACAACATCGCGCCGCGTTCCTCCCGGATCTGACCCGGGTACGGCCGCGCGGCCACGGTACGGCCGCGCGGCCACCGGCGCGATATCCCTCCGATACATCCCGCTGGAAGGCTGGCGGGGACGTTTAGCACTGTTCGGAAGATTACCCACGGGGAGGACAAGCGTGAATCGACGTGACGCGATGAAGGGAATAGCGGGCGCGGCCGCCGTCGTGACGGCGCCCGCCGCCGTCATCCACGCGGGCAACACCTGGGCCGCCGCGAACGACGACGCGGCCGCGCCCCGGGCGGCCGAGGAGTCCGGGGACCTCTACACGGAGCAGTACAAGGGCCGCACGATCACCGTGTCGAAGAGCGGCGAGAAGGTGCACATCGACGGCAGGGAGCTGCACCTCATGAAGCTGGGAGAGGGCGCCTACCTCAGCTCGATGTGCCACTACCGGCACGAGCCGACCCCGCTGGCCGCCGGCCGCCAGGCCGTCGACGAGCTGCGCGGGGCGAACCTGCTGCCGTCCGCCGGTCACCACCACGCCTGACCCGGCCGCGAGAGAACCGAGAAGGAAGAAGCCGATGGTTCCCGTTCGCAAGAACCACCTCAACATGACCGCCAGAGAGAAGAAACGCTTCATCCGCGCGTTGCTCCGTGTCAAGGAAATAGGCGTCTACGACGAGCTGGTCCGGATCCACATACGGATCAACTCGGGCGACTACCTGGACAAGGACGGCGGCGTCGGCAAGCGCTGGGGTCACATGAGCCCGGGTCTGTTCCCGTGGCACCGCCAGTACCTGCTGGTCCTCGAGAGGGCGCTCCAGCGGGTCGATCCCACCGTCACCATCCCCTACTGGGACTGGACCAAGGACCAGAGCCAGGACTCGCCGCTGTGGGCCGACGACTTCATGGGCGGCAACGGCCGGCCCGGTGACCGCAAGGTCATGACCGGCCCGTTCGCCCGCTGCAACGGCTGGAAGCTCAACGTCAGCGTGGTCCCGGTCGGCGACGAGCACCCCGCGTTCAACGGCAACTACACGGCGGACGACCGGGACTACCTCGTCCGCGACTTCGGCACCACGAACCCCGACCTGCCCACCGCGAAGGAGCTGGAGGACACCCTCGCCATCCCCACGTACGACACCCCGCCCTACAACTACACCTCCGGCTACGGCACCGAGACGCAGTCCCTGCGCAACCACCTCGAGGGGTACGCGAAGTTCCCCCACGAGGCCAACCTGGGCAAACTGCACGGCGCCGGCCACACCTGGGTCGGGGGGCACATGCTGTACATCGGGTCGCCCAACGACCCCATCTTCTTCATGCACCACTGCTTCCTCGACAAGGCCTGGTCGATCTGGCAGCAGCAGCACCCGGACGTTCCGCAGTACCTGCCGGTGGAAGAACACCCGGACGTCCCCTCGCTGCACACCGAGCTCGCGCCGTGGTACACGATGACACCGGCCGATCTGCTGGATCACACGAAGTTCTACCGTTACGAATAGTTTCCCGCGGGGACCGGAGAACGGCAGTTGCCATCGGCCTTTCCGTAACGCCGATGGCAACTGCGTCTGCACTCGTGCGGACGCTCGCTCGTCCGCATCTGACGTTCCGCACATCACTACCGGGGGTATGGATATGTGCGCCGACTACGCGTTCCGAATACTTGGCCCGCTGCTCGTGACCAACGGGGGAGAAAAGATCGACATAAGCGGGGTCCGCAGGCAGAAGTTATTGACGGCACTGCTGCTCCAGCCGAATCAGATGGTCAGCCTCGACCGGCTCGTCGACGCCATGTGGGACGACAAGCCGCCCGCGTCCGCCCACGGACAGATCCGTATCTGCGTCTCCGGCCTTCGTCGCCTGCTCAGGGGGAGCGAGCGCGACAGTGTGATCGAGACGCACCCGTCCTGCTACCGGATCAGCGTGCACGGCGACGCCCTGGACCTGTTCACGTTCGAGCGGACGGTCTCCCAGGGGCGGGCCATGGTCCGCGACAACCAGCTGGAGCGCGCCGAGAGACTGCTGCGGTCCGCGCTCGCGCTGTGGCGCGGACCGGTCGCGGCGGGCCTCGACAGCTCGGCGCTGGCCTCGCTCGTCGTCAGGCTCCACGAGGACCGGCTGACGGTGCAGGAGGAGTACTTCGACGTGGCGCTGAGGCTGGGGCGGCACCAGCAGATCATCGGCGATCTCACCGGTTTCGTCACCGAGAACCCCTTTCGGGAGCGCGCTTGCGCCCAGCTGATGCTGGCGCTGTACCACTCGGGCCGGCAGGCGGACGCCCTGGAGACCTTCCGCACCGTCAGGATGCGGTTCTCCGAGGACCTCGGCATCGAGCCGGCCCGGGACCTGCACGTCCTGCACCAGTCGATCCTGGTCGGGCGGCTCTCCCCGACGGCGCCGCTTTCCCCGGACGTACCGGCGCCCCCTTCCTCCCGCTCCAACGGCCACCAGGTCCGTCCGGGCCACGTCGCGCTGCTCCCGCGGACCTCGCCGAACACCGTCACGGCCGACCCGATGGAGCAGCTGCGCCTGGAGAACGACCAGCTCCGCGTCGAACGCGACGGGCTGCGGCGGATCCTGTCCCTGTGGCTGGATCTGAACGGCAGTGACCCGTGCGCGGCGGCCTCCTGAACCGGTCCACGACAACGCCCTTCCCCCGGTCCCCGACGGAGCGGACCGGGGGAGGGGCGTCCTCATGTCTTCGCCGGCACGGCCCGGTCAGGCTTCCTGCTGCGCCCGGGCGGGCGGGAGCATCAGGGCGGTCAGACCCGCGAGCAGCGGGAGCGCCGCGACGACGGCGAGCGCGCTGGTGAGGTCCATGTGCTCGGAGAGCGTTCCGGCCGCGGCGGAGCCGATGCCGCCGCCGACGAAGAACAGCAGGTTGAGCACGCCCATGGCGCCGCCGCGCTTGGCGGGCTCGAGACGGCTGGACAGCACGGCGGTGGTGAGCACCTGGGTGGCCGCGAACGTCGCCATGCCCATCGACGTGCCGATCAGCATGACGACGATGCCGCCGTCGACGAGACCGACGATCCCCAGGAACACCGCGCAGCTCACGGCGGTCCCGGCCAGCAGCAGACTGCCGCCCCTGCCGACGGTGAGCTTGCTGGCCACCCGGGCGGCCACCGCGCCGACGACCGCGCCCGGCAACAGCCAGGCGCCGATCTTGAACACGCCCCAGCCGTACTGCACGGTGAGGATCTGCGGTACCGCGTACATCGCGGCGAACAGACCGGCGTAACCGCCCACACCGATCATCGCGGAGACCAGGAAGGTCCGGTCGGTGGCCAGTTCACGCGAGAGGAACCCGTCGGGCCGCCTGCCGATGTGCGCCACCAGGCCCGCCGCCGACAACACGAGGAGCACGGCGAGCGCGACGACCAGCGGGGTGCCGAGGTCGAGGGAGGACGCCTGGATGAGCAGGAGCAGCGAGGTGGCGCCGGTGCCCAGCAGGACGCCGCCCATCACGTCGACCGCCTTGCCGTAGCCGGGGCGGGAGGCCGCGAGCTCCAGGCAGAAGGGCACCAGCAGCAGGGAGAGGGCCGGCAGCACCAGCGTGAGCCGCCAGTGCATCCAGTCCGTCACCATGCCGCCCATGAGGGTGGCCGTGGAGGAGAAGAGCGCCATGGACGCTCCGAAGATCCCCAGGATCTTCGTACGGTGTTCGGGCGCCGCCGACGACGCGAGCGTGAGGGCGCTGGAGGTGATGGCGCCGGAACCCGCCGCCTGGACGAACCGGCCGGCGATCAAGGTGCCGAAGTTCGGGGCGACCAGGCACAGCACCGCGCCGACGGCCAGGAACAGGGCTCCGGTGAGGAGGGTGTTGCGCACGCCCCACTTCTCGGAGAGCCGTCCGAAGAAGGCGGTGCCCACGCCGAGCGCGAGGGCGTGCGCCGTCAGCACCCAGCCGGCGACGGCCGGGCGGACCTCCATCGACATGGCGACATCGGGCAGCGCCACGCCGGCGGCCGTCACTCCGAAGATCACGGGGCCGAAGAGGGCTCCGAGCCTGAGCCCGGTCGAACCCGCACCGGGTGTGCTTCGCGGCGGGGCCTGCACCGCGCTGGTGGTCGTCATCGAGAGTCGTCCCTTCCAGGATTCGTAAGGTGTGCCGAGTCGGCGTATTCAGGGGGTCGGAGGCTCCGCACGCGGGGGACTCGCCCGCTCCTCGCACGCGGCAGGATGTTGTGGTCGAACCGGAAGAGGTTCTCCGGGTCGTACCGGGCCTTGATCTCGCCCAGCCGTGCGTAGTCGGCGGGCTCGTAGCCCCGCTCGGACAGCCGGGCGGTCCCCGGTCCGGTGAGGAAGTTGAGGTGGCTGCGGCCCGTTCCCCGGTGCGCCATGCCGTCCACGACGTGCTCCGGGCGTCCGCCGGGCGGTCCGAGCGTGGTCAGGCAGTACGCGGCGTCCCGGTGGTCGACGGCGCCCGGCACCGCGGCCGGCCGGCCGAGCGCGCCGCCCATGTGCCGGACCTCGACCACGATGTCCGTGCAGTCGCTGCCGGGGCCGGCGAGGCGGAGCAGGTCGTCGGCCGCGTCCGGGCCCAGCTCGCGCAGCATGACCGAGCGTTCGTCGTAGGGGAACGGGGAGGCCGGATCGCCGTGGATGTCCGCGAAGCGGGTGTAGGGCATCTCCTCCAGCGTGTCCACGAGCGTCGGGGCGATCTTGCGCAAGGGCCTGACCAGCCGTTCCCCCTCGTCGCCGGGGCCGAGGTGGGCGATGCGGACGTGCACCACGCACCCGCCGCGCAGGAAGGGCGGGACCGGCTCCCGGTCGGGCATCCGCAGCAGTGCCAGGGAGGAGGCCGTCTCCTCCGGCACGGACTCGGTCCACGACCGCCAGGCGTGCAGCACCTCGGCGGCGGTGTCACCGGGGAAGAAGAGTCCGCCGCCGTAGAGCCGGGTCACCGGGACGAGCCCGAACTCGACGGCGGTCACCACGCCGAAGTTGCCCTTGCCGCCGCGCAGCGCCCAGAAGAGGTCCGGGTGCCGCTGTGCGGTGGCGGTGCGCGGCCGTCCGTCGGGGGTGACGATGTCCACCGCGGTGACGTGGTCGGCGGCGAAGCCGTACGCGCGGGACAGCAGCGCCAGTCCCCCGCCCAGGGTGTAACCGACCACTCCCACCAGCGGCGAGGAGCCGTTGAGCGGGGCGAGTCCGTGGACGGCGGCCGCGTCGACGACCTGGTGCCATCGCGCGCCCGCCTCGACCCGGGCGACCGCGGCGACGGGGTCGATCGTCACTCCGGCCATCCGGCGGGTGTTGATGAGCAGTCCGGTCCCCTCGGTGACGCGCGAGGGGCCGTGGCCGGTCGCCTGGACCGCCGTCGGCAGTCCGGTCTCGGCCGCGAAGGCGACGGCCTTGCGCACCTGCGTCGCGTCCCGCGCGCCGAGGGCGATCGCGGGCCGGTGCCGCGAGACCCGGTTGAATCCGGCGGTCTCGGCCGCGTATCCGTCGTCCCCGGGCCCGAACACCGGACCGGACAGACGGCCGGCAAGCCTTCGCGCGGTTGCCGGTCTGTACATGCGTCAGCCCTCCGGGACGGAGCCAGTCGGTTCGCTGATCACACTTCCAGCGCCGGCTCACAGGGCCCATCCCTCCATTGAGGGGAAGTGGGCGTCAGGAGTGCGGACTCCCGGATTCCGGCCGCCCGGGTCCGTGCGCGCCGGAGGAGGGCTGCACCGGCATGTCGCCCAGGACGCGGAGCATCTCGACCAGTTGCCCCGTCCGCCGCTCACCGAGCAGGTCCTCCACCCGCGCGTGCAGTCGCGCGGCCTCCTCGACCGCCTCCGTCAGCCGCCCGCGGCCGGCGCCGGTGAGGGCGACGATGCGGCGCCTGCGGTTCGCCGGGTCCATCTCCTTGGTCACCAGCCCGCGCGCCTCCAGGCGGTCCAGCAGGACGGTGAGCGTGGAGCGGTCGATCGCCGCCAGGGCCCCGAGCGCGGACTGGTCCAGGCTGCCGTGGTCGTCCAGGGCGAGCAGCACCGCGAACTGAGGACTGGTCAGGTCGGGCAGGCGCTGCTGCCACAGCGCCGTCCACGCCTGTCCGGCCCTGCGCAGCTGATGTGGCAGGGCTTCTTCCAGTTGTGGCCGCGGCCGGGGGCTTGCGTTCGTCATGACGGTCAGTATATTCAGTACAAGGATATTCCGTACACGGAAGATTGCGGTGGGGGCAGGATGCGACTGATCGTGGGAATGACCGGTGCCACCGGCGCGGTGCTGGGCGTGCGGCTGCTCACCGAGTTGCACAGGAACCCGCGGGTGGAGACGCATCTGGTGCTCAGCCGCTGGGCACGCGCCACGGTGGAGCTGGAGACCGGCCTGAGCGCCCGCGACGTGGCCGCGCTGGCCGACGTCACCTACTCACCCGACGACCAGGGGGCGGCGATCTCCTCCGGCTCGTTCCCCACCGACGGCATGGTGATCGTCCCGTGCAGCATGAAGACGCTGGCCGGCATCCGGGCCGGGTACGCCGAGGGGCTGATGGGCCGCGCCGCCGACGTGACGCTCAAGGAGCGGCGCCGGATGGTGCTGGTGCCGAGGGAGACCCCGCTCCACGAGATCCATCTGGCGAACATGCTGGAACTCGCCCGCATGGGCGTCTCGATCGTGCCTCCCATGCCCGCCTTCTACAACCGCCCGGAGTCGGTCGACGACATCGTCGGCCACATCGTCATGCGCGTTCTCGACCAGTTCGGGCTCGAGGCCGCCGGAGCCCGGCGCTGGGACGGCTTTCCGCGGCCCTCGGCCGGGCGGGCGGCCCCCACGGCCGGCGTCCCCGCAGTACGCCACAACGGCTCGAAGCAGAGGAGCGCCCGTTCATGACCAGCCCCACGACCGACCCCACGACCAGGCCGGTGATCCGGTTCGGCGAGCTGCGCGGTTACCTCGACGCGCTGGAGGCCCTCGGTGACCTGCACCGCGTCACACGGCCGGTGAGCGCCGACCTGGAGGCCGCCGCGATCAGCCGGCTGTCCTGCGAACGGCAGTCGCCCGCCCCGCTGTTCGAGAACGTGGAGGGCGTCGCTCCGGGCTTCCGGCTGCTCGGGGCGCCCGCCGCGCTCAGTGCCGCCCCCGGCAAGCCGCTGGCCCGGGTCGCGCTGTCCGTCGGACTGCCCGCCGGGACCACCGCGGCCGAACTGGTCGACCACCTGGCCCGCACCCGCGACGCGCGGCCCGTGCCCCCGCGGCCGGTCGCGCGGGAGGACGCGCCCTGCAAGCAGAACGTGCTGCTGGGCGACGACGCCACCCTCGACCGTTTCCCGGTGCCCCGCGTCCACGAGTTCGACGGCGGCGCCTACGCCAACACCTGGGGGATCATCGTCGCCAGGACGCCGGACGGCCGGTGGACCAACTGGTCCATCGCCCGGATCATGCTGATCGACGGCAAGCACATGACCGGCCTGGTGATACCGGCGCAGCACATCGGCATGATCTGGCAGGAGTGGGTGAAAACCGGCAGGCCGATGCCGTACGCGCTGGTGCAGGGCGGCGACCCGGCCATCCCGTTCGTCGGCGGCATCCCGCTGCCTCCGGGGGTCGACGAGGCCGGCTACATCGGGGCGCTGCACGGCGAGCCGGTCGACGTCGTGCGGTGCGAGACCGTGGACCTGGAGGTGCCCGCGGGCGCGGAGATCGTCATCGAGGGGCACCTGTCCGTCGGCCGCGACGCGCGGGAGGGTCCGTTCGGCGAGTTCGCCGGGTACGGCTCCACCGAGACGTCGATGCAGCCGGTGTACACGGTCGAGGCCATCACCCACCGCGACGACCCGATCTGGCCGCTGGTGGCCGAGGGACGGCCGGTGGACGAGTTCCACACCGTGACGGGCGTCGGACAGGCGGCCGAGGTCCTGGCGGAGCTGCGCGCCGCCGGACTGCCGGTCACCACCGCCTGGTCGCCGCTGCGCGCGGCGTCGCACTGGATGGTGGTCACCGTCCCGCGGGACTGGCGGGAGCGGCTGCCCGGCGTCGACTCGGCCGAGCTCACGCACCGGATCGGCAAGGTGCTCTCCGAGTCCCACTCGGGCCGTGCCACGGCGGCCACCTTCGTCCTGGACGACGACATCGACCCGGCCGACGACACCGACCTGTTGTGGGCACTGGCCACCCGGATCCACCCGCTGGACCGGTCGGAGGCGTGGTACGGCTTCGTCCACCCGCTGCTGAACTGCTACACGCACGAGGAGCGCGCTCTCCAGTCCGGCCCGATCGTCTTCCACGACGGGCTGCTGCCCGCCCCGGGCGAGGGCCGGCTCCCGCACAGCTCCTTCGCCCAGGCGTATCCGGAGCGCATCCGGCGCCGGGTCCTCGACCACTGGGACGACTGACACCACATCCCGGACCACCGCGGTGCGGGTGAAGGGTCCCTCCGAACCTGGATGGAGCACGTGAACACTGAGCAACGGCACGAAGGGCCCGGGGCCCTCCCCCGCGGCGCGGCGATCAGCCCCGGGGGCGGCGTCCGATGAAGACCGCCCTGGTCATAGGAACCGGACTGATCGGCACGTCCGCGGCCCTGACGCTCGCCGGGCGCGGCGTCACCGTCCACCTGACCGACCACGACCCGCACCGGGCCCGGACGGCGGTGGCCCTCGGCGCCGGCAGCGACCAGCCGCCGCCCGGCCGCGTCGATCTCGCGCTCGTGGCCGTGCCGCCCGCGCACACCGCCTCGGTGCTGGCCGAGGCCATGCGCGCGGGGGTGGCGCGCGGTTATGCCGACGTCGCCAGCGTCAAGGGCGGGCCCCGGCGCGAGCTGGAGGACCTGGGCCTCGACCTCCGCTCGTACATCGGTACGCATCCGATGGCGGGCAAGGAGAATTCGGGCCCGCTCGCGGCGAGCGCCGACCTCTTCGAGGGCCGGCCCTGGGTGCTCACCCCGGTGCCGGACACCGACACCGAGGTGCTGAACCTCGTCCTCGAACTGGTCGCGCTCTGCCGCGCCGTGCCCGTCGTCATGGACGCCGCCGCCCACGACCGGGCCGTCGCCCTCGTCTCGCACACGCCCCAGCTCATCTCCTCGATGGTCGCCGCCCGGCTGGAGGCCGCGGACGAGACGATGGTGCGTCTGTGCGGCCAGGGCATCCGCGACGTGACCCGGATCGCCGCCTCCGATCCCCGGATGTGGATCGAGATCCTCTCCGCCAATCCCGGGCCCGTCGCCGAGGTGCTCGCGGGGGTGGCGGCCGACCTGGAGGAGACCGTCGAGTCGCTGCGGGCCCTGCAGTCCGCCGACGAGGCCAAGCGGCGCGGCGGCGCGGCGGGCATCGAGGACGTCCTGCGCCGGGGCAACGCGGGCCGGGGCCGGGTGCCGGGCAAGCACGGCGAGGCGCCCGCCTCCTACGAGACGGTGGCCGTCCTCATCAGCGACCGGCCGGGCGAACTGGCGCGGATCTTCGCGGACACCGGACGCGCGGGGGTCAACATCGAGGACGTGCGCATCGACCACGCGACCGGCCGGCAGGCGGGGCTGGTACAGCTCATGGTGGACCCCGCGGCGGCCCCCGCCCTGAGCGCGGCCCTCGGCGAACGCGGCTGGTCGATCCACCACTGACGGGGCGGGGCCCGCCCCGGGGCCGCGCGGGCGCGGAACATCCCCGCCCCCGTCGGTGTTGGTGTCCACGGCAGCGGTGAAAGGCGGAGTCGTGCACGGTGAGTACAAGGTTCCCGGCGGCAAGCTCGTCGTCGTGGACGTGGACGTGGAGGACGGCGTGCTGCGCCGCGCGCGGGTGGCGGGCGACTTCTTCCTCGAACCCGACGAGGCGCTGGACGCCGTGAACCGCGCCCTGGACGGCGCCCCCGCCGACACCGGCGCCGCCGGTCTGGCCGCGCGGATCGACGCGGCCCTCCCCGAGGGGACCGTGATGTACGGGCTCACCTCGGAGGGCGTCGGCATCGCGGTGCGCCGCGCGCTCGCGCACGCCACCGACTGGACCGACTACGACTGGCAGGTGCTCCACGAGGGCCCGCAGCCGCCCGCCCTGCACATGGCGCTGGACGAGGTGCTGACCGCCGAGGTCGCCGCGGGCCGGCGTCCGCCGACGCTGCGGGTGTGGGAGTGGGGCGCCCCGGCGGTGATCATCGGCAGCTTCCAGTCGCTGCGCAACGAGGTCGACGCCGAGGGCGCCCGGCGGCACGGCATCGAGGTGGTGCGCCGGATCTCCGGCGGCGGCGCGATGTTCGTGGAACCCGGCAACACCATCACGTACTCGCTGTCGGTGCCGGAGGCGCTGGTGCAGGGGCTGTCGTTCCAGGACAGCTACGCCTACCTCGACGACTGGGTGCTGGGCGCGCTCGGCGAGATGGGGATCCGGGCCTGGTACCAGCCGCTGAACGACATCGCCACCGACCAGGGAAAGATCGCGGGTGCCGCGCAGAAGCGGATCGTGGGTCCGGACGGCGGCCCCGGCGCGGTGCTGCACCACGTGACGATGGCGTACGACATCGACGCCGACAAGATGCTCGACGTGCTGCGCATCGGCCGGGAGAAACTGTCCGACAAGGGCACCAAGAGCGCGAAGAAGCGGGTGGACCCGCTGCGCCGGCAGACCGGTCTGCCGCGCGAGGCCGTCATCGAGCGGATGATCGACTCGTTCCGCGCCCGGTACGGGTCGGCGGACGGCAAGGTGACGGACGAGGAGCTGGCCCTCGCGGAGGAACTGGCACGGACGAAGTTCACCACGCCGGACTGGACCGCCCGCGTGCCGTGAGGCGCGCAAATCACCTCTTCACGGGGGTAATTGAGGCAAGACGGCGCCTTTGGCGGTACGCACCTGTCACCGCCCCTGCACGGAGCGAGTTGGCCCTTCCCGCACCACGGGAACGCGTGTGACACTGGCGTCCCGTCCGCTGTGCGGACCCCCTCCGCACCGTTCCCCATGAAGAGTGCGCCGTGCGTTCCTTTCCTCTGCCGATCGCCCTGACCGCGCGCCTGTCCCCGGTGATCGTCCTCGCCGCGGCCGGCTGGGCGCTGTCCTCCGGTACGCCGGCCGCGCCGCCGGAAGCCGCGGACCGGCCGACCGGGAAGACGAAGACCCAGTCCGCGTCCGCCCCTTCGCGGACACAGGTGGCGAAGACGTACACCGCCGCGCCGGCGCCCTGCGACAGCGTCGCCGAGAAGAGCGTCAAGTCCCTTGTGCCGGGCGCCAAGACGGCCGGCAAGGAGATCCGGTCCACGGACTCGAAGCTGCGCCGCACCTGTTCCTGGAACGCGCTCAAGGGCTACGAGTACCGCTGGCTCGACGTCTCCTTCGAGGTGCTGGAGTCGGACGAGGCGGCGGAGCGGTCGTACCAGGGGCGGCTGGAGGACAAGAGCGGCGGGGGCGCGGTCCCCGGGCTCGGGGACGCGGCGTACTCCGTCGTGAACCTCACCACCGAGGACAAGCAGCAGACGCGCGAGGGCGTGGTGGTGGCCCGCGCCTCCAACGCGCTGGTGATCGTGACGTACAACGGCAGCGACTTCGAGTCGAAGAAGGCGCCGAGCACGGACGAGATCAACAAGGGCGCCATCAAGGCCGCGAAAGAGGGGATGGCGGCCCTGAAGAAGAACCGGAATTGATGGTTCCGTGACATCCGTCACGCGAGTCGACGATCTGTTCGGGTCGCTTAGTAGGAATCCCTCCGGCGACATAGGGGACTTGTCCGTCTTGCCGTGAATGCGGAACGGGCTCCGGCGGGTGGTGGTCCGGCGGGGAGCCGGGCGTCACGCCTTCTTCGTCGCACGGGGGTTTCTGACGGCGCGGCAGGCGCCCCGGAGGGCCCCTGGCGGGCAGGTCGGCACGGTCTCCCGTCCGCCGCAAGGCCCTCACCGGTCTACGAGGCGCGGTAGTAGAAGAGCCCTTTGCGCCCGGCGCCGGGGCGTCCCAAGAATGACCAGCCTCCGGACAGCAGGGGTGAGGTCACGCATGGGAAAGCATCGCCATCAGAAGCAGTACCGGCGGACGGTCGTCGCGGCGGTCGCCGTAGGAGTCATAGGCATACCCTCGGTCGCCATGGCCTGCACGGACTGGCCCGACGAGGGACAGCGGCAGGACCGGGGCACGGCGGCCGGGGCCGAGGACAGGTGGGGCGACCCCGACTGGTACGACCGGTGGAGCAGCCGGCAGCACGGTGAGCCGACGCCCGTACCGTCGGACACGCCGACCGCCACCGCGAGCGCCTCGAAGCCCGGTACGCCGGAGGGCAGCGGCGCGGAGCCGTCGCAGAAGCCGAAGACGAAGGCCCCCGAGGCAACCGCCTCCAAGGCCGCTTCCAAGCCCACCGCCAGGCCCACGACCGCGGCCCCCGAGCCCACCACGGCCGCCCCGAAGCCCACGACCGCGGCTCCGAAGCCCACCACGGCCTCCCCGGAGCCCACCACCGGGGCCCCCGGGCCCGCCGGTGCCTCCGGTGCCGTCGCCAAGGTCGTGGAACTCGTCAACGCCGAGCGCGGCAAGGTCGGTTGCTCCCCGGTGAAGGTGAACGCCACCCTCACCAAGGCCGCGCAGGACCACAGCGAGGACATGGCGGCGAGCGGCAGCATGTCGCACACCGGGTCGGACGGCTCCTCACCCGGCGACCGCATCACCCGCGCCGGTTACGGCTGGAGCACCTACGGCGAGAACGTCGCCTACGGCTACTCCGCCCCCGAGCAGGTGATGGCCGGCTGGATGGCCAGCCCCGGCCACAAGGAGAACATCCTCAACTGCGCCTTCAAGGAGATCGGTGTCGGTCTCGCCCAGCCGGGCTCCTACTGGACCCAGGACTTCGGCACGGCCCGGTAGCCCCCGGTACGCTCACGCGCGCCGGTGGCCCGCCATCAGCGCGACGTACACGACGAGCGACGCCGCCAGACCCACCGCCCAGCCGTAGTCCGCGAGGGGCTTCAGGAAGGGGATCAGCCCGTCCTCGGGGAAGGGACCCTTCCCCGGGGCCGAGTGGGAGCCGCCCACCGCGAGCACCCCGCCGGCCAGGAAGGCGGCGACGGCACGCAGGTTCCAGCCGGAGGTGTACCAGTACCGCCCGCCGGGCGTGTACAGGTCGGGCAGGTCCAGGGCGGTGCGGCGGACGATCCAGTAGTCGGCGACGAGGATCCCGGCGACGGTGCCGAGCAGCCCGCCGACGAGACCCAGCCAGGTGAAGATGTACAGCTCGGGCGTCCCGGTGAGCTTCCACGGCATGATCAGCACGCCGACGACACCGGTGATCAGCGCGCCGGTGCGGAAGCTGATCAGCCGCGGTGCCAGGTTCGCCAGGTCGTACGCCGGTGACACCACGTTCGCCGCGATGTTCACCGAGAGGGTGGCGACGAGCACCGTCACCAGGGCGAAGAGCAGCCCGAAGACGTTGTCGGTCTTCCCGGCGAGTGCGACGGGGTCCCACACCGGGGCCCCGTACACCGCCTGGCTGCCGGACGTCACGAACACCGACAGCAGCGCGAACAGGGTCATGGTGGTGGGCAGTCCGAGCGTCTGGCCCCAGACCTGGGCGCGCTGCCCCGCGCCGAAGCGCGTGAAGTCGGGGATGTTCAGGCTCAGGGTCGACCAGAACGCGATCATGCCCATCAGGGACGGGAAGAACACCGGCCAGAAGTCGGCGCCCCAGCCGAGCCGGGACGGCTGGCCGAGCAGCGGTCCGAGACCGCCGGCCTTGTCCGCGATCCAGACCAGCAGCACCAGCGCGCCCACGATGACGAACGGCGCGGCCCAGTTCTCGAACCGGCGCAGGGTCTCCATGCCCCGGTGGATGATGGCCAGTTCGAGCGTCCAGAACAGCGCGAAGCACACCCACAGCGTCCACGGCCGGCCCCCGACCTCCGACGCCTGGGCCCAGCCGCCGAACACCTTGCCGAGCAGCACGAAGATGCCCTGGCCGCCGACCCAGGTCTGGATGCCGAACCAGGCGCAGGCCACCCCGGCCCGGATCAGCGCCGGCAGGTTGGCGCCGCGCAGCCCGAACGAGGCGCGGGCCAGCACCGGGAACGGGATGCCGTACTTGGGTCCGGCGTGACCGGTCAGCAGCATCGGCGCGAGCACGATGACGTTGGCGAGCGCGATGGTGAACACGGCCTGTTTCCAGTCCATGCCGAGCGCGACGAGACCGGAGGCGAGCAGCCAGGAGGGGATGTTGTGCGCCATCCCGACCCACAGGGCGGTGAAGTTGTACGTCGTCCAGCGGCGGCGGGCCAGCGGGACGGGCAGCAGGTCGTCGTTGACGAAGCGGCTGTCGGTGAGGGTGGTGCCCGGCGGGAGTTCGACGCGTCCCGCCGGGTCGGGTATGGGTGGGCCGGACGGCGTGGGCGGGACGGTCGCGGTCATGGGCGGGCCCCTTCGGCGAGGACTACTACTGGTGGAGTGCCGGGATGATCTCCGCGCCGTAGGCGTCGATCGTCGTCTCCTGCGCGTCGTGCATGTCGTACACGGCGAACTGGTCCACGCCCAGCTCCCGCAGTGCCCGCAGCTTCTCGATGTGCGCCTCGGGCGGGCCGAGCAGACAGAACCGGTCGACGATCTCGTCGGGGACGAAGTCCGTGGACGGGTTGCCGGCCCGCCCGTGGTGGCTGTAGTCGTAGCCGTGCCGTTCCTTGATGTACGACGTCAGCGCCTCGGGGACCAGGCCGGAGTGCTCGCCGTAGCGGGCGACCAGGTCGGCGACGTGGTTGCCGACCATGCCGCCGAACCAGCGGCACTGTTCACGGGCGTGCGCCAGGTCGTCGCCGACGTACGCGGGGGCGGCGACGCAGACGGTGACGGACGCGGGATCGCGCCCCGCCTCCACGGCGGCGGCGCGCACGGCCTTCACCATCCACTCGGTCAGGTACGGGTCGGCGAGCTGGAGGATGAAGCCGTCGGCCCTGCGTCCGGCGAGGGCGAGCGCCTTCGGCCCGTACGCGGCCATCCAGACGGGCAGCTTCCCGTCCCGCACCCACGGGATCCGCAGCGGCTGCCCGTCGACCTCGGCCTCGCGTCCCTCGGCGAGGTCGCGGATCGCGTCGATGGCCTCGCCGAGGCGGGCCAGGGTGCCCGGCCTGCGTCCGGCGACGCGCATCGCGGAGTCGCCGCGGCCGATGCCGCAGACGGTGCGGTTGCCGTACATGTCGTTGAGGGTGGCGAAGGTGGAGGCGGTGACCTCCCAGGTGCGGGTGCCCGGGTTGGTGACCATCGGACCGACCTTCAGTTTCGCGGTGTTGGCCAGGATCTGGCTGTAGATCACGAAGGGTTCCTGCCACAGTACGGCGGAGTCGAAGGTCCAGCCGTGGGTGAAGCCGTTGCGCTCGGCGCGCTTCATCAGGCTGACGACCCGTGCGGCCGGCGGGTCGGTCTGCAGGACGAGTCCGAAGTCCATGCGCGGCTCTCCTAGGTGAGGTACTGACAGGTGGACCGCGGGGTGTAGACGCCGTGTCCGGCCCGCCCGGTGTACTCCCGGTCGGTGATGACGGGGACGCCGCGCGAGAGGACGGTCTCGACGCGTCCGGTGACCCGCTTGCCCTCGTAGGCCGAGTAGTCGACGTTCATGTGGTGGGTGCCGGCGGACATGACCTGCTCCGCGTGCGGGTCGTAGATGACGACGTCGGCGTCGGCGCCGGGCGCGAGGGTGCCCTTCTTCGGGTACAGGCCGAACATCCGGGCCGGGGTGGCGCAGGCGATCTCGATCCAGCGGCGGCGGGAGATGTGTCCGTCGAGGACGGCCTGGTGGAGCAGGTCCATGCGGTTCTCCACGCCCGGGAGACCGTTGGGGATCTTGGAGAAGTCGCCCCGGCCGAGTTCCTTCTGGCCCGTGAAGCAGAAGGGGCAGTGGTCGGTGGAGACCACCTGGAGGTCGTTGGTGCGCAGGCCCCGCCACAGCGCGGCCTGGTGCTCCCTGGGCCTGAGCGGGGTGCTGCACACGTACTTGGCGCCCTCGAAGCCGGGCTCGGCGAGGTTGTCGGTGGAGAGGAACAGGTACTGCGGGCAGGTCTCGCCGAAGACGTGTCCGCCCTCGTCGCGGGCGCGCGCCAGCTCGGCGACCGCCTCGGCCGCGGAGACGTGGACGACGTACAGCGGGGCCCCGGCGACCTGGGCGAGCCGGATGGCGCGGTGGGTGGCCTCGGCTTCCAGCAGGGCCTTGCGGACCTCGCCGTGGTAGCGGGGGTCGGTCTCGCCCCGGGCGAGGGCCTGTTCGACGAGCACGTCGATGGCGATGCCGTTCTCGGCGTGCATCATGATCAGCCCGCCGTTCTCGGCGGAGCGCTGCATGGCGCGCAGGATCTGGCCGTCGTCGGAGTAGAAGACTCCTGGATACGCCATGAACTGCTTGAAGGACGTGACACCTTCTTCCACCAGAAGGTCCATTTCCTTCAGCGTCTCGGAGTTGACGTCCGAGACGATCATGTGGAAGCCGTAGTCGATGGCGCAGGTGCCCTCGGCCTTGGCGTGCCAGGCGTCCAGGCCCTGGCGCAGGGACTGGCCGACGCTCTGCACGGCGAAGTCGACGACGGTGGTCGTACCGCCCCAGGCGGCGGCCCGGGTGCCGGTCTCGAAGGTGTCGGAGGCGGAGGTGCCGCCGAACGGCAGCTCCATGTGGGTGTGGACGTCGACCCCGCCCGGGAGGACGTACTTGCCGGTGGCGTCGATGGTCCGGTCGGCGGTGAAGGCGTCGGCGGCCGGGGTGGCGGAGGCCGCGAGGGCGGCGATCCGGCCGTCCTCGATCAGGACGTCGGCGTGGATCTCGTCGGAGGCGGTGATGACCAGACCACCACGGATGACGGTACGGCTGCTCATGGTGCTCCCTCTCTACGAGCTTCTGCGAGCTTCTGCGAGCCGGTGCTACGACGTGCTCCGCAGGGCGCGTTCGAGGATCCCGGCGCCTTCCTCGGCCTCCGCGACGTTGAGGGACAGCGGCGGGGCGACGCGCAGGGCGCTGGTGTTGTGGCCGCCGCCCTTGCCGATGAGCAGGCCGTCCGCACGGGCCGCCTCCAGGACGGCGGACGCGGCCGCCGGGTCGGCCTCGTCGGTGCCGGGTTTCGCCAGCTCGATGCCGATCATCAGCCCGCGCCCGCGCACCTCGCGGACGGCGGGGACGTGGGCGGCGGCGGCCCGCAGCCGCTCGATGAGCAGGCCGCCGACCCGGCGGGCGTTGCCCTGGAGGTCGTGCTCCAGCAGGTAGTTGAGGTTGGCGAGGCCCGCCGCCATGGTGATCTGGGTGCCGCCGAACGTCGAGATGCTGTTGGCGTCCAGGCAGTTCATGATCTCGGCGCGGGCGACGACCCCGCCGATGGACATGCCGTTGCCGATGCCCTTGGCGAAGGTCAGCATGTCGGGCGGTCCGCCGCGGCCGTGCGCCTGCCAGCCCCAGAAGTGCTCGCCGGTGCGGCCCCAGCCGGTCTGCACCTCGTCGGCGATCCACAGGATGCCCCGCTCGTGCAGCACCTCGCGGAAGGCCGCGTACAGGCCGTCGGGAGGCGAGGTGAAGCCGCCGACGCCCTGGATCGGCTCGGCGATCAGTGCGGCGGGCGGGCGGGTGTGGCCGAGGACGTCCTTCAGGTCGTCGACGCAGGCCGCGACGAAGTCGTAGTCGTCGAGCGCGGCGAACGGGCCCCGGGTGCGCACGCCGCCATGGACGTAGTGCGTCTGGAGCGGGGAGAGCGAGGTCGGGGACCAGCCGCGGTTGCCGGTGATGCCGACCGAGCTGAAGGAGCGGCCGTGGTAGCTGTTGCGCATCGCCAGGATCGTGTTGCTGTTCCGGTAGGCGGTGGCGAGCAGCAGGGCGGTGTCGTTGGCCTCGGTGCCGGAGGTGGTGAAGAAGACCCGGGCGTCCGGGATGCCGCTCAGCTTCGCGATGCGTTCGGCGAGTTCCACCATCTGCCGGTTGAGGTAGAGCGTGGAGGAGTGGACGATCCGGCCGGCCTGGTCGCTCACCGCCTTGGTGACCTCGGGCAGGGCATGGGCGGTCATGGTGGTGAGGATGCCGCCGAAGAAGTCGAGGTAGCGGTTGCCCCGTGAGTCCCAGACGTGGCGGCCCTCGCCGTGGGTGATCTCGATGGGCTCCTCGTAGTAGAGGGCGAGCCAGTCGGGCAGCACGGACCGGTGGCGGCCCAGCAGGTCGCCGGTCACGGCCGCACCAGCCCCTCGTAGGCGTCGGGGCGGCGGTCGCGGTAGAAGGCCCACTGCTGCCGCACCTCCTCGATGAGGTCGAAGTCCAGGTCGCGGACCACGAGTTCCTCCTTGCTGTCGCTGGCGACGTCGCCGACGAACTGTCCGCGCGGGTCGACGAAGTACGAGGTGCCGTAGAAGTCGTTGTCGCCGTACTCCTCCACGCCCACGCGGTTGATCGCGGCGACGAAGTACTCGTTGGCGACGGCCGCCGCGGGCTGCTCCAGCCGCCACAGGTGGGACGAGAGGCCGCGGTGCGTGGCGGACGGGTTGTAGACCAACTGGGCGCCGTTGATGCCGAGTTGCCGCCAGCCCTCCGGGAAGTGGCGGTCGTAGCAGATGTAGACGCCGACCTTGCCGACGGCGGTGTCGAAGACGGGCCAGCCGAGGTTGCCGGGCCGGAAGTAGAACTTCTCCCAGAACCCCTTGACCTGCGGGATGTGGTGCTTGCGGTACTTGCCGAGGACGGTGCCGTCGGCGTCGATCACGGCGGCGGTGTTGTAGTAGTAGCCCGACTGCTCGACCTCGAACACCGGTACGACGATCACCATGCCGGTCTCGCGGGCCAGCTCCCGCATCCGGTGGACGGTCGGCCCGTCGGGCACGGGCTCGGCCCAGCGGTAGTGCTCGGGGTCCTGGACCTGGCAGAAGTAGGGGGCGTTGAACACCTCCTGGAACCCGATGACCTTCGCGCCCCGCCGGGCCGCCTCACGGGCGTGCTCCTCGTGTTTCGCCAGCATGGACTCGGTGTCACCGGTCCAGGTGGCCTGGACCAGAGCGGCACGTACGACGTTGGCCATGAGCTGCTCCTTCGACGCGACGTCAGAGCCTCTACGCCCGTAGAAACGGCCGTAGAGGGACGAACGTAAGCCTCTCGGGCGGCCTTGCCAAGACCATCGTCGTGAACCCGCTGGGTCGATCGTGTTTCAGCACTCCTGTGGGTGAGCCCGCCGGACTCAGGCGGCGACCGGAGCCTCCGGCGCCGTAGGCGCGCACCGCCCCACCAGGTCGTCCATCGACAGACCGAGCGCGCCGGCCAGCGCGGCCACCGTGAAGAAGGCCGGGGTCGGGGCGCGCCCCGTCTCGATCTTGCGGAGGGTCTCCGCGGAGATGCCGGCGTCCGCCGCGATCTCGGCCATGCTGCGGCCGCCGCGTGCCTCGCGCAGCAGCCGGCCGAGCCGCTCGCCGCGTTCGCGCTCTTCGGGGGTCAAGGGGGTGCGCACCATGGCACCCATTCTAATACCGGTATAGTAATTGGCATGGTGGAGCTGAAGACCGACACATCGATCGATGCCATGTACGAGGCGGGCCAGGTCGTCGCGCACGCGCTGACGGCCGTACGGAACGCCGCCGACGTGGGCGTCTCCCTGCTGGAGCTGGACCAGGTGGCGCGGGACGTGCTGCGCGCGGCGGGCGCGACCTCGCCCTTCCTGGGCTACCGGCCCTCCTTCGCGCCGACCCCCTTCCCGGCCGTGATCTGCGCGTCCGTCAACGACGCGATCGTGCACGGCATCCCGGACGGCTACCGGCTGCGCGACGGGGACCTCGTCTCGATCGACTGCGGCGCCCAGCTGGGCGGCTGGGCCGGGGACTCGGCGATCAGCTTCACCGTGGGCACCCCGCGCCCGGCCGACGTGACACTGATCGGGACCGCCGAGCGGGCGCTCGCGGCGGGCATCGAGGCGGCCGTCGTCGGCAACCGCATCGGCGACATCGCGCACGCGATCGGCACGGTGTGCCGCGCCGGGGGGTACGGCATCATGGAGGACTTCGGCGGCCACGGCATCGGCCGCCGCATGCACGAGGACCCGGGCGTGCCGAACGAGGGCCGGCCGGGGAGGGGCATGCCCCTGCGGCACGGCATGGTGTTCGCGATCGAGCCCATGCTGATCGCGGGCGGCACCGACACGTACCACGCCGCCCCGGACGGCTGGACCCTCCGCACCGACGACGGCTCCCGCGCCGCCCACGTGGAACACACGGTGGCGATCACGGAGACGGGCCCCCGCATCCTCACCGCCCGCCGAGCCGCGTGAGAACGCTCCCCTCACCCACACGAAACGGAGTAGGGCGGTGCACGCCGAGGCTGGTGAACGCGCCCCGGCGGCTCCCCTTCCACACACCCGCCCGGACCGGCGCACCGGGCGGGTGGTGCGGCGCGGAAGGCAAGGTGGAAACGTTTCTTCGCGTGGACACCGGAGTGATCCGCACACCCCTACCGCACCTGAAAGGACGGAGCCGGGCCGACCCGCAAGCGGAATCGCCAGGCATTTTGCACACAGTCATATTTTCTTGGGTCTTCTTGCCCTGCCCGGCAGTTCTGCCGCTAGCTGGGTGCCGCGCCGCTCCTCGCCCTGGACTCCCGATGAGTCACGGGCACGTCGACGAGGGGAGCGGGCCGAGCAACCAGCACGCGAGGAGAGTCATGAAGAAGGCATACGAAGCGCCGACCCTCGTCCGTCTCGGTACGTTCCGCAAGGAGACCGGGCTCCTGGGCAAGCACGGCAACGACCGGCTGATCCTGAGCAAGAACTGACGGACGGCACCGACCCGACGTCATGACACCACTGCACGCGAGTGCGGGGACGGGCCCCGGCGACGCGCACCTCGCGGTCTTCACCGACCGCGAGGAGGCGGCCGCCGCGGCCCGCTCCTTCGCCCGGTCCGGCTGCCGGACCGTGAGCCATCCCTCGGGCCGGCCCTGGCTGGTCGGCCACTGGCGCGACGACGAGGCCGTCACCGTGCGCGCCGGTGACGCCGCCCTCGCGGTCATCGGCTGCTGCCCCGTGACGGCGGACGAGCTACGGCGCAGGGCGGCCCGGTTGCGCGACCTCGCCGAGATCGACGCGCTGGCCCGCTCCCTGCCGGGCAGCTTCCACCTGATCGCCGCCCTCGACGGAAGGATCCGGGTCCAGGGCACCGCCTCCGGCCTCCGGCTGGTCTTCCACGCGGAGATCGCCGGCGCCCGGGTCGTCGCCACCCGGGCCGACCTGCTCGCCGACGCCCTCGGGCTCGACCCCGATCCCGCGGAACTGGCCGTCCGGCTGCTGTGGCCCGCCCCGTATCCGCTGTACGAGACGTCCCTGTGGCCCGCGGTCACCGCCGTACCCCCGCAGGACGCGGTGGTGGTCGCGGCGGACGGGCGCGGCGCACGGCACACGCGGTGGTGGACGCCACCCGAACCGGTCGTGCCGCTGGTGGAGGCGGCCGGCCCGATCCGCGCGGCGCTCCAGGACGCCGTCGACGCGCGGACCCGGCAGGGTGGCGTGGTCAGCTGCGACCTGTCCGGCGGGCTGGACTCCACCTCCGTCTGCTTCCTCGCCGACCGCTCCCCCGCCCGCGTGGTGGCCTCCACATGGCCGGGACGCGACCCGGCGGACACCGACCTGTACTGGGCCGAGCGGGCGGCCCGCCATCTCCCGGACGTCGAGCACGTGGTCTGGGACGCGGACGCCTCGCCGCTGGTCTACGACGACCTGCTGGGCATCGACGACGTGCTGGACGAACCCACCATCGGCGTGATGGACCGCTCCCGGGCCCTGCACCACCTGCCGGGGCTGGCCGCGCGCGGCAGCCGCGTCCACCTGACCGGTATCGGCGGCGACCACGTGGCCTGGTGCTCCGAGGCGTACTACCACCGGCTGCTGCGCACCCGCCCGCTGCACGCGCTGCGGCAGCTGCGCGGGTTCCGGGCCCTGTGGCAGTGGCCGCTCGGCGGCACGGTCCGCGCCCTGGCCGACACACGACCGTACGGGAAGTGGCTCGCCGACACCGCCGGCCGGCTGCGCGAACCGGCCGCGCCGTCCTCCGTCGGCACGGGACTCGGCTGGGGCATGGCTCCCCGCCTGCTCGGCTGGGTGACCGCGGACGCCGAGGGGCTGGTGCGGCGGGCGCTGCTCGACGCCGTCGCGACGGCGACTCCGCTGCACCCCGACCGGGGCATGCACGCGGATCTGGAGCAGATCCGCTCCACCACGCGTGTCATCAGGCAGTGGGACCACATGGCGGCCCGCGCCGGCCTGCCCATGGCCTCGCCCTTCTTCGACGACCGGGTCATCGAGGCGTTCCTCGCCGTGCGCCCGGCCGAACGGGTCACGCCCTTCCGGTACAAGCCGGTGCTGACCACCGCGATGAGCGGGGTGGTTCCCGAGCCGTGCCTGCGCAGGACGAACAAGGCCGCGGCCTCCATGGACGCCTCCAACGGACTGCGCGAGAACCGTGCCGACCTGCTGGCGCTGTGGGAGGACTCCCGCCTGGAGCGACTCGGTCTGGTGGACGGCGCCGAGCTGCGCCGTCTCGCCCGGCGGCCGGCCTCCCCCGGACTGTCCGACGCCGTCCTCTACTCGACGATCGCCGCCGAGGTGTGGCTGCGCGGGCGCTCCCGCAGCCGCGGCGGCTCCTCTGCCCGCACCGGCACCCGTGTCCCGTAGGACCTGTCCGACGATTCCCGCCTGCCGCACGTGCCGCGAGGCCCCGTCCGCGGCGCAGAAAGGTGATGCCATGCCCCTGCGTTTCGACGCACACGTCTCCACGGCCGAGACCGACTACGGCACCGTGCTCCTGGACGAACGGGCCGGAAGATACTGGGAGTTGAATCCCACCGCCACGCTGGTGGTGCGGGCGCTGCTGGACGGCGGCGAGGTCGCCGACGCGGCCGCCGCCCTGGTCCGCGAGTTCGACATCGACACGGCGCAGGCCCTGCGGGACGTCCAGGCGCTCGTCGGTGATCTGCGCGAGGCGGGGCTGGCCTCATGACGACACCCAGCGCGCTGGAACGCCCCACCGGTGTGCCGTTCGGACAGCGGCTGGCCGCCCGGCTGGTCCTGGCGCCCGCCACCGCCCTCGCCCTGCTGCCGCCGCGCCGCATCCGCGCCGTGCTGCGTGTGCTGCGGTGCGGCGCGGCACCCGCCACCGCCGTCCAGGCGCAAGGCGCGCGCGACGCCCTGTGCGCCGTGAGCCTGCGCTGCACCGGGCCGAAGGGGTGCCTGCCGCGTTCCCTGGGCGCCGCGCTGCTGTGCCGGCTGCGCGGGACGTGGCCGACCTGGTGCGCCGGGGTCCGTGTCGTGCCGCCCTTCACCGCCCACGCCTGGATCGAGGCCGAGGGGCATCCGGTCGGCGAAGGCGTGCCCGACGGCTACTTCGCCCGGCTGGTCTCCGTGGAGCCGTCCTCCCGCCCACCGTCGCGATGACCGACCACCGGCCCCCGGCCCCCGGCGATCCGGCACCGGCACGCCCGACGCCCACCGGTCCGACGACCGAGGACCCCGCACCCCCCGGTCCGACGCACCCCGAACCGGCGGCCCCCGGCCAAACCGCCGGAAGCCCACCGTGTGCCGGGGCGCCGGCCGGTGTTCCGGACCGGGACGCCGGGCAGCGGGACGAACCCGCCGGCCCCCCGGGGTCCTCGGGTGAGGACCGGTCCACCCGGGCCGCGCTCCGTACGCTCTACCGCCTCACCGCGGGGCACCGGCGGGCCATCGGCGTGGCCGTCCTGCTGACCCTCGCGGGCTCCGCCCTCGGGCTGGCCCAGCCGCTCGTCGCCCGGCAGGCCGTGGACGCGAGCGGCCACGGGCGGGTCGTCTGGCCGCTGCTGGCGCTGCTCGGCGCGCTGTTCGCCGCCGAGGCCGTCACCGGCTCGGTGGGCCGCTTCCTCCTGGAGCGCATGGGCGAGGGCGTCGTACGACAGCTCCGGCTCGGCCTGGTCGACCGGCTGCTCCGGCTGGAGATGCGCGAGTACGACCGCCACCGCGGCGGCGACCTCGTCTCCCGCGTCACCGCCGACACCACCCTGCTGCGCGAGGTCGTCTCCCAGGCCCTGGCCGATCTGGTGACCGGGAGCATCGTCGCCGCCGGGGCGCTCGTCCTGATGGCGTGGCTCGACCCGCTGCTGCTGCTCCTCGTCGCCCTGACCGTGGCCGTCGCGGCCGGTGTCGTCACCTCGCTGCTCAAGGCGATCCGGTGTGCCTCGGAGCGCATGCAGCACGCGGTCGGCGCCATCGCCGCCGACCTGGAGCGGGCGCTGGGCGCCCTGCCCATGGTCCGGGTGCACCGCGCCGAGGCACGGGAGTCGGCCCGTGTGGGGGCCCGGGTGCGGGAGGCCCACGACGCGGGCGTGCGCACCGCGAAGCTCGCCTCCGTGATGAGCCCCGCCGTCGAACTCGCCGTCCAGGGCTCCTTCCTCCTCGTCCTCGTCGTCGGCGGCCTGCGCGTGGGCGGGCGGTCCGGTTCCCTGGGCGATCTCGTCGCCTTCCTGCTGTACGCCTCGTACCTCGTCCTGCCGCTGTCCTCCGTGTTCCACGCGGTGGGTCTGGTCCAGCGCGGCATGGGCGCCCACCGGCGGGTCGAGCAGGTGATGCGCCTCCCCGTCGAGCACACCGGGCCGGCCGCCACGCCGGTCCGCCACGCCGCCCGGCCCCGCGCCGGGGCGGAGCGCGACGGCGAGCGGCCCGCGCTCGCCCTGGACGACGTCCACTTCGGCTACGAACCGCACCGGCCCGTGCTGCGCGGTGTGTCCTTCGCCGTCGCCGCGCGCCGCCAGGTCGCCCTGGTGGGCCCCTCGGGCGCCGGGAAGAGCACGGTCTTCGCACTGGTCGCGGGCTTCTACGAGCCGGACTCGGGCGCCGTGCTCTTCGACGGCCGGCCGGCCGCCGAACTGGGCCGCGACGCGTGCCGGCGCCGTATCGCCGTCGTGGACCAGAACACCCACGTCGTCCACGGCACCCTGCGGGAGAACATCGCCTACGCCGTGCCCGACGCCCCGGAGGCGGAGCTGAGGCGGGTGGTGGAACTGGCCAGGCTCGAAGAGGTCGTCGACCGGCTGCCCGGCGGCCTGGACGCCGTCGTCGGCGAGCGCGGGAGCACCCTCTCCGGCGGCGAACGCCAACGCGTGGCACTGGCCCGTGCCCTGCTCGCCCGTCCCTCGCTGCTGCTGCTCGACGAGCCCACCTCGCACCTGGACGCGATCAACGAAGCGGCGCTGACCACGGTGATGAAGGACGTGGCCCGGGAGTGCGCCCTGCTGGTCGTCGCCCACCGCCTGTCCACCGTGCGGCACGCCGACCACATCGTCGTCCTGCACCGGGGCCGCACGGCCGGCCAGGGGCGGCACGAGGAGCTGCTGGCCGCGAGTCCCCTCTACCGGGAGCTGGCCGCGAGCCAGATGCTGCGGCCGGGCGGCGACCGGGCCGCGCGCCGCGCCCCGTCGTCCTACTGAACATGCCCGCGGATACGGATCGTGTCATCGTGGGCATGAGCGAGCCCCCACCGGGTTACCCGGCCCCGGCACGTCGACCCAGCGAAGGAACGGATGACGATGACGAGTGGTTTCGTCGGCCCGGAGGGCGACCCCTTCGCGGAATTCCTCTCCCGCTTCTTCGGCGGGCCACGCCCCCGCCAGATCGACATCGGCCGACTCCTCAGCCAACCCGCCCGCGAACTGGTCCGCGGCGCCGCCCAGTACGCCGCCGAACACGGCAGCCGTGACCTGGACACCCAGCACCTCCTGCGCGCCGCCCTCTCCGCCGAGCCGACCCGGAGCCTGCTCAGCCGGTCCGGCGCGGACCCCGACTCCCTGGCGTCCCAGATCGACGACCGCTCCGGCCCCGTACAGCACGGTCCGGGCGAGGTCCCGCCGCCGACCTCGCTGTCCCTCACCCCCGCCGTCAAGCGGGCCCTGCTGGACGCGCACGAGATGGCCAGGGCGTCCGGCGCCGGCTACATCGGCCCGGAGCACGTGCTCACCGCCCTCGCCGCCAACCCCGACTCGGCCGCGGGGCACATCCTCAACGCGGCCCGCTTCGCCCCCTCCGGCCCGCCCGAGGCCCCCGAGGCCCCACAGCCCCGCGCCGAACGGCCCCGCCCCGCGACCGGTACGCCGACCCTCGACAAGTACGGCCGTGACCTCACCGCGATGGCCCGCGAGGGCCGTATCGACCCGGTGATCGGACGCGACGACGAGATCGAGCAGACCGTCGAGGTGCTCTCCCGGCGCGGCAAGAACAACCCGGTGCTGATCGGTGACGCGGGCGTCGGCAAGACCGCCGTGGTGGAGGGGCTGGCCCAGCGGATCGCCGAGGGGGACGTGCCCGACGTGCTCCTCGGGCGGCGCGTGGTCGCCCTGGACCTGACGGGGGTCGTCGCCGGTACCCGCTACCGGGGCGACTTCGAGGAGCGGATGAACAACATCGTCGAGGAGATCCGGTCCCACTCCGACCGGCTGGTCATCTTCATCGACGAGCTGCACACCGTCGTCGGCGCCGGGGGCGGGGGCGAGGGCGGCTCGATGGACGCGGGCAACATCCTCAAGCCGGCCCTCGCCCGCGGCGAGCTGCACGTCGTGGGCGCGACCACCCTGGAGGAGTACCGCCGGATCGAGAAGGACGCGGCGCTGGCCCGCCGCTTCCAGCCGATCATGGTGCCCGAGCCGACGCCCGCGGACGCGATCGAGATCCTGCGCGGCCTGCGGGACCGGTACGAGGCCCACCACCAGGTCCGCTACACCGACGAGGCCCTGCTCGCGGCCGTGGAGCTGTCCGACCGCTATCTGAGCGACCGCCGCCTGCCGGACAAGGCCATCGACCTGATCGACCAGGCCGGCGCGCGGGTGCGGCTGCGGGCCCGGACCAAGGGCACGGACGTACGGGCCATGGAGCGCGAGGTCGAGCAGCTGACCTGCGACAAGGACCAGGCGGTCGCCGACGAGCAGTACGAGCAGGCCACGCAGTTGCGGGACCGCATCGTGGAGCTGAAGCAGCGGATCACGGACGCCGGCGGCGACGGCGAGGTCGACGAGGGGCAGGGCCTGTGGGTGGACGCCGAGGCGATCGCCGAGGTGGTGGCCCGGCAGACGGGCATCCCGGTCAGCCGCCTCACCGAGGAGGAGAAGGACCGGCTGCTCGGTCTGGAGCAGCACCTGCACCAGCGGGTCGTCGGCCAGGAGGAGGCGGTGCGCGTCGTCTCGGACGCGGTACTGCGCTCCCGCGCGGGGCTCGCCAGCCCCGACCGGCCGATCGGCAGCTTCCTGTTCCTCGGCCCGACGGGCGTCGGCAAGACGGAGCTGGCGCGGGCGCTCGCCGAGGCGCTGTTCGGCAGCGAGGACCGGATGGTGCGCCTCGACATGAGCGAGTACCAGGAGCGGCACACGGTCAGCCGGCTGGTGGGCGCCCCGCCCGGCTACGTGGGGCACGAGGAGGCCGGTCAGCTCACCGAGGTGGTGCGCCGGCACCCGTACTCGCTGCTGCTGCTCGACGAGGTGGAGAAGGCCCATCCGGACGTCTTCAACATCCTGCTCCAGGTCCTCGACGACGGCCGGCTGACCGACTCGCAGGGCCGGACGGTGGACTTCACCAACACCGTGATCGTGATGACCAGCAATCTCGGTTCCGAGGCGATCACCCGGCGCGGCGCGACCCTGGGTTTCGCGTCCGGCGGCGCGGACGCGGACGAGGAGGCGCGGCGCGAGCAGATCCTGCGGCCGCTGCGGGAGCACTTCCGGCCCGAGTTCCTCAACCGGATCGACGAGATCGTGGTGTTCCGCCAGCTGACCGCGGAGGAGCTGCGGCGGATCACCGACCTGCTCCTTGAGGGCACCCGGCGCGGGCTCAAGGGGCAGGACGTCTCGGTCGACTTCACCGACGCGGCCGTGGACTGGCTGGCCGAGCGCGGCTACCAGCCCGAGTACGGTGCCCGGCCGCTGCGCCGCACCATCCAGCGGGAGGTCGACAACCAGCTCTCCCGGCTGCTGCTGGACGGCCGGGTCCGGGAGGGCGGCCGGGTGACGGTGGACGCGGAGGACGGGCGCCTGGTGTTCCGTACGCAGGAGACACCGGCACCCGAGCTGTGAGCGAGCGGAAGGGGCGCCCCCGGACGGGGGCGCCCCGCCGTGTGTCTAGCGCGTCGGACGGACCACCATCGCCGAGCCGCCGCCCCGGCGGACCTTCTCCGCCGCCGCGAGCCACGTGCCGTCCGGCAGCCGCTGTACGGCCGTGGCCGCGCCGATCTCCGGGTTCTCCCGGAAGGAGTGCCCGATGGCCTCCAGGCGCTGCCTGACCTCACTGTCGTACAGGCCGGGTTCGAGGTCCGTCAGCGCCGTGTTGCGCTGGCTGGCGCGCGGCGCGGCGATCGCGTCGACCAGGGGCAGCCCGCGGTCGAGGAACCCGGTGAGGGTCCCCAGCACGGTGGTGATGATGGTGGAGCCGCCGGGCGAGCCGAGCGCCACCACCGGCCGGTCGTGCCGGTCGAGCACGATCGTCGGTGAGATGGACGACCGGGGCCGCTTGCCGGGGCCCGGCAGGTTCGGGTCGTGCACGGCGGGGTCCGCCGGGGCGAAGGAGAAGTCCGTCAGCTCGTTGTTGAGCAGGAATCCGCGGCCGGGCACGGTGATGCCGCTGCCGCCGGTCTGCTCGATGGTGAGGGTGTAGGCGACGACGTTGCCCCACCGGTCGGCGGTGGTGAGGTGCGTGGTGTTCTCGCCCTCGTACGTCGTCGGGGCGGCCTCGCCGCCGCTCGCGCAGGGCTCCGGGTCTCGGGGGTCGCCGGGGGCGAGGGGGCTGGTGAGGACGGCGTCGTCCCTGATGAGGCACTCGCGGGAGTCGGCGAACCGCTGGGAGAGCAGTTCCTCCGTCGGTACGTCCTCGAAGGCGGGGTCGCCGACCCAGCGCCCCCGGTCGGCGAACGCGATGCGGCTCGCCTCGATGAAGCGGTGCAGGTACTGGGCGTCGCTCGCCCCGGAGAGGCCGGTGCGCTCCAGGATGTTGAGCGCCTCGCCGACGGTGGTGCCGCCGGAGGAGGAGGGCGCGATGGAGTAGACGTCCAGGCCGCGGTACGAGGTCTTGGTGGGCGGCTGGAACTTGGCGCGGTAGGCGGCGAGATCGCGTTCGGACAGCTCGCCGGGCCGGGCGTTCCAGCCGGAACCGGGGTCCACGGGCGGCTTGTTGACCGTCTTCACGATGTCCCGGCCGATGTCGCCCCGGTACAGGGCGTCGACGCCCTCGCGGCGCAGCTCCTTGTAGGTGCGGGCCAGATCGGGGTTCCTGAAGGTGGAGCCGACGACCGGGAGTTCGCCGTCCGGGAGGAACAGTTCGGCCGTGTCGGGGAAGTGGCGGAAGCGGGTCTCGTTGGCGGCGGTCTGCGCGCGGAAGGTCCCGTCCACGGTGAAGCCGTCGCGGGCGAGGCGTTCGGCGGGCTTCAGGACCGTCCCCAGGCCCCGCTGGCCCCACTTGTCGAGCGCCCGCTGCCAGGTGGCGGGCGTGCCGGGGGTGCCGACCCCGAGTCCGCTGCTGACCGCTTCGGCGAACGGGATCGGCTCGCCGTTCTCCAGGAACAGTCCGGAGTCGGCGGTCAGCGGGGCCGTCTCACGGCCGTCGAGGGTGTGCACGGTGCGCGAGCGGGCGTCGTAGTAGACGAAGTAGCCGCCTCCGCCGACACCGGCCGAGTAGGGCTCGGTGACGCCGAGCGCCGCGGCCGTGGCGACGGCCGCGTCGACGGCGTTGCCGCCCTTCCTCAGGATCTCGATCCCGGCGGCGGAGGCGTCGGCGTCGACGCTGGAGACCGCGCCGCCGTGGCCGACGGCCACCGGGACCTTGGGGGTGTGCCGGGAGGGTGTCGCGTGCTGGGTCGGCGGCGGGGCCGCCCCCACCGACAGCACGGCGGCACCGACCGCCAGGACTGCGAGATTCCGTGCGACAGGACGACGCATCCGCACCTCCGGTAAACGGCTGTCCGCGCAGCCTAGTTCGTCACCGGGCTCCCGTCAGGGATGCCGAAGGGGTGTGCCGTCCCGTCGTCCGGTGGGCCTTGCGGCCTGCGTCTCGAACACGGGTTTGCGTGGGACCGCTAGCATGCGCGCCCATGAGTGACGACGTGCGCAACATCGTTCTGAGCGTGGTGGCCGCCGGCATCAGCGCCGCGCTGGGCTGGATAGCCCGTACCTACCTGTGGAGGCGGAAGCTCCGGCGCAAGCAGACGTTCTTCGGCCTGCCGGAGAACTCCGAGTGCCTGCTCGTCGTCAACCGCGATCCGGCGACGGCGGAACCGGCGGTACACCGCTTCGACGTGTTCGCGCTCCTTGAGCTCTCCGCGCTGATCAAGGACTGCGGGGCGCATGTCCAGATGGTCACCCAGGACGCGGCCCACCAGGGCTTCGGCGAGCGGACCGAGTTCTGTGTGGGCGGGCCGGGGTCGAACCGGCGGATGGTGGCCCACATGGCGGCCATGCTGCCGGGGGTGCGGGTCAACGTCGACCCGGAGCCGGGCCCGGACCGGGGCGCCTTCCAGATCGGCTCCGAGCGCTACCGCATGGACCCGGGCATCACCGAGTACGTCCTGCTGGCGCGGCTGACCGCGGGTGAACGGCGCGAGACGCGGCCGGTTTTCCTGTTCTGCGGTCAGCGCGCGATCACCAACCAGGCCGCGACCCGCTATCTCGCCCGCAACCACGAGCGGCTGGCCCGCAAGCACGGCTCGAACTCGTTCGTCCTGCTGCTGAAGGTGATCAACTCGCAGGCGTACGGCCCCGATGTGGTCGAACTGGTCGCGGACGTGACCAGGGTCGCGCAGACCGCGCTGCCGGCTGCCGCGCCGCGCACCGGTCACCGGGCGGACTGACCCCGTCCAGCACCACCCGTCCGGCGCGCAGCTGACCTTCTCCTCGTCGGCGTGCGACCCGTCGGGGTCGCGCCCGCCGCGCGAGCAGTGATCTCCGGCTGCCGCCGGACGGGTCCGGCCGATGTGATCCGCCGCCCCGTTGGACGCGGGGCGGTGGGCCCCTCCCGGTGGCGGTGTCCCCGCTCCTGGCGCGGAGTCCCCTCCCCCACCGGGATGAAGGGACCATCCTAGTCGAGGTCCGGACGGAGGGGTCTACGGGCGTCACCCCGTTCAGTGCTTGAGGATCTTGGAGAGGAAGTCCTTGGCCCGGTCGCTGCGCGGATCGCCGAAGAACCCGTCGGGCGTACGGTCCTCCACGATCCGGCCGTCGGCCATGAAGACCACGCGGTTGGCGGCCGAGCGGGCGAAGCCCGTCTCGTGCGTGACCACGATCATGGGCATGCCCTCACCGGCCAGTTGCCGCATGACCTCCAGGACCTCGTTGATCATCTCCGGGTCCAGGGCGGAGGTCGGCTCGTCGAACAGCATCACCTTGGGCTCCATGGCCGGCGCCCGCGCGATCGCCACGCTCCCCCAGTGCCTTGATGGCCTGGGAGGTACCCCCAGCTGCTGACCGCCCGAGAGCTGCGCCGGGTACTCGTCCGCCTGGCCGGCGACACCGACCCGGTCGAGGAGGGCGCGTGAGCGCCGGTCGGCGTCCTCCTTCTCGCGTCCGCGGACCTTCACCTGGCCCAGCGAGACGTTCTGCAGCACGGTCTCGTGCGCGAAGAGGTTGAACGACTGGAAGACCATGCCGACATCGGCGCGCAGCCGCGCCAGCGCCTTGCCCTCGTGCGGGAGCGGCCGTCCGTCGGGCAGGATCGTGCCGGACCGGACGGTCTCCAGCCGGTTGATCGCCCGGCACAGCGTCGACTTCCCCGACCCCGACGGGCCGATGACGACGACCACCTCTCCCCTGTCCACGGTGAGCCCGATGCCCTGGAGGACGTGGAGGTCCCCGAAGTACTTGTTGACGTCACGCAGCTCGATCAGCGGATCGACGGCCACACCCGTCCCTCCTCGTCCTCAGCCGTGCGGTGGTCGCCGCAACGTATCCGGGCAAGATCACCGGGAAGGCGCGACACGCACTCTTCGGCCATTAGCCGTATTTACTCCGGTTTGCCCGTTTTGCACCGATCTGCGGGTCGGGGCCTCACGCCTCCGCGACCTCCGCGTACAGCTGGGACAGCTCGGGCACGCCGTCGGCCGCCCACTCGTGTCCGGCGTCCACGACGTCGAACTCCCGTCCGGAGGCGATCCGTACGACCGGCTGCCCGTCGGCGCGGATCTCCCAGGCGGCCCCCGGCACGGTGCGCACGATGACGGTGCCGAGGTACAGCCCCGCGTCGTTGCCCAGCCAGTTCGAGGTCTCCTCGTCGTCCCGCCAGCGCGGCACCAGTTGGTCCAGCGCCTCCAACGAGGCCGGGGAGTCGTCGAGTCGGACACCCGCCCGGTCGGCCTGGGAGCGTAATAGCTCGCACTCGGCGAGGAGTTCCGCGATGCCCTCGGGATCGGGAACCCCCGCCCTCCGGCGCCGGCTGCCCAGGAAAGGGATGTTCATACCTCCAGCCTGTCATTCGTACCGTGTCTCGCACCACAGGCGCGCGGGTCGGACGACGGCCGGCGGCGCCCCGCTACACGTCGAGGTCCACCACGACCGGCGCGTGGTCCGAGGCGCCCTTGCCCTTGCGCTCCTCGCGGTCGACGTAGGAGTCCGTGACCGCCTTCGCGAAGGGCTCGTTGCCGTACACCAGGTCGATGCGCATGCCCCGGTTCTTGGGGAAGGCGAGCTGGCGGTAGTCCCAGTACGTGAACGGGTGCTCGTACTTGAGGGGGCGCGGGACGACGTCGGAGAGGCCGGCCTCGCGCAGGGAGGCGAGGGCGGCGCGCTCGGCGGGGGTGACGTGGGTGGAGCCCTCGAAGTCGGCCCGGTCGTAGACGTCGTCGTCGGTCGGTGCCACGTTGTAGTCGCCCAGGACGGCGAACGGGCGGTCGCCCGCCGCGTCGCCGGCCACGGCGGCCTTCAGCGCCTCGAACCACTGGAGCTTGTACGCGTAGTGGGGGTGGTCCACCTCGCGCCCGTTGGGCACGTACACCGACCAGACGCGGACCGGGCCGCAGGTCGCGGAGACGGCGCGGGGCTCGACGGAGCCGTCGTAGCCGGGGTCGCCCGGCAGGCCCTTGACGACGTCCGTCAGGCCGACGCGGGAGAGCACCGCCACGCCGTTCCACCGGCCGGTGGCGTTCACCGCCGACTCGTAGCCCAGCTCGCGCACCTCCTCCACCGGGAACCTCTCCTCGGCGACCTTGGCCTCCTGGAGGCACAGCACGTCCGTGCCGCTGCTCTCCAGCCAGGCCAGGAGCCTCGGCAGGCGGGCGGTGATCGAGTTCACGTTCCAGGTCGCGATGCGCATGTTCCACAACCTACCCGGCACCTGTGACAACGCGCGCCCGCCGCCCGCCGGGTCACAGCTCGGCGGAGCCTCCCGGCGCGAGCCGCAGGTGTTCCGAGCCGCCGAGCGCGCCGATCTGACGGTCGTAGATCGGCCGGGCGAGGTCGGTGAGGAGGGCGTCGTGGATGTCGTAGGCGCGCCGCGGCCTCACCTCGCGGACGTAGTCGATGACTTCGGAGATCTTGTTCCAGGGGGCCATGACCGGCAGCATCAGCGTCTCGACCGGCCGGTCGGGGACGGTGAGCGCGTCACCCGGGTGGAAGAGCTTCCCGCCGTCGACGAGGTAGCCGACGTTGGTGACGCGCGGGATGTCCGGGTGGATCACCGCGTGCAGCTCGCCGTGGACCTGTACGTCGAAACCGGCGGCGGTGAAGGTGTCGCCGTGGCCGACGGTGTGCACGCGGCCCGGGAAGGCCGCCGAGAGCTGTTCCGCGACCGACTTCAGGGTCCAGACCTCGGCGCCCGGGTTCGCCTCCAGGGCGGCCCGCAGCCGGCCCTCGTCGAAGTGGTCGGGGTGCTCGTGCGTGACCAGGACGGCGTCGGCGCCGAGGGCCGCGTCCTCCTCGCTGAACATCCCGGGGTCGAGGACGAGGACGCGTCCGTCCTTCTCCAGGCGGACGCAGGAGTGCGACTTCTTGATGAGCTTCATGATTCCATCCTGCCCCCGTCCCGTTCACGGCCGCGCGGAGCACCCCTGGGGCTCTCACTCCTGGGGCGTGGTCTCCTCGTGGACGACCTGCCGGGCCACCCGGAACGCGCTGTTCGCCGCCGGGATGCCGCAGTAGACGGCCGCCTGGAGCAGCACCTCCTTGATCTCGTCCGGGGTGAGCCCGTTGCGCAGGGCGGCCCGGGTGTGGAAGGCGAGCTCCTCCAGGTGGCCGCCGGCGACGAGGGCGGTGAGGGTGACGCAGCTGCGGGTGCGCCGGTCGAGTCCTGGCCGGTCCCAGACCTCACCCCAGGCGTAGCGGGTGACGAGCTCCTGGAAGTCGCCCGAGAACGCGTCGGCCTCGGCCAGGATCCGGTCGACGTGCGCGTCGCCCAGCACCTCCCGGCGGACCTTGATGCCGGTGTCGTACGCGTCGGGCCTGCCCTGCGGCTGCTGCGGTACGACGGGCGGGGCGATCTCGGCGACGGGCGCGAGCTGCGGCGGGGCGGCGGCCGGCACCGGATTCACCACCGCCGCGGGCAGGGCGGTCTGCCCGGTGACGGGCTCGAAGGCGGGCTGCCAGGCGGTGGAGAAGTGCCGCACCAGCAGATCGGTGACGGCGGCCGGCTGCTCCACCGGCACCAGGTGGGAGGCGCCGGGCACGACGGCGAGCCGGGCGTCCGGGATCCCGGCGACCAGCGTACGGGCCTCGGCGGGGCCGGTGACCTGGTCCTCGGAGCCGACCAGCACCAGGGTGGGCACGCCGACGCTGCCGAGTCCGGCCCGCACGTCGAACGAGGCGAGCGCCTCGCAGGCGGCGATGTAGCAGCCGGGGTCGGTGGTGCGCACCATCTGCACGGCCCACTCGGTGATCGCGGGCTGGGCGGCGGCGAACCCGCCGGTGAACCAGCGCTCCGGCGAGGAACGGGCGATGGGGTCGAGCCCGTTCGTCCGTACGACCACCCCGCGCCGGCGGAACTCGTCCGCCGTACCGAAGCGGGGCGAGGCGGCGATCAGCGCGAGCGACGCGACCCGCTCGGGATGGCGCAGGGCCAGCTCGATCCCGACGGCGCCGCCGAGCGCGCAGCCGGCGTAGCCGAAGCGCTGCACGCCGAGGCCCTCGAGGGTGACGAGCAGCCGCGCGGTGAGTTCGGCGACCGAGCCCGCGGGGTGGGCGGGGGCGCCTCCGTGTCCCGGCAGATCGAACCGGAACACACGCCACTGCTTCGTCAGCTCGGGAACCTGCCGGTCCCACATGTGCCATGTAGCACCGAGGGAGCATCCCAAGACCAGGACCGGAGCCTGTTCTGGCCCGTCAAAGCGGTATTGCAAGGTTTCGACGTTCTTCTCACTCACCCGCTCACGCTCCCACATCTCACACTCTCTTCGTGAGCGGGGGCGGGGTCGCTCGCGAGACCTCCCCACGTGTCCGCTGCCTGACGAAGATCCTCCACATCCGGCTTCACATACCAACGCTTCGTGGTCTTGACGTTGGTGTGCCCGGCCCAGCGGGCCAGGAGGTGATCCGGCACCCCGTTGTTCGCGAGGTACGTGAAGCAACTCGCGCGGGCGTCGTACATGCGGACCCGCCGCAGCCCGTGCTCGTCCATGACCTTGTACACCCGCTCACGCAACTGCCGCCCGTTGAGTACCCTGCCGAGTTCGTCCACGAGCACGTACCCACTGTCCTCATACCTCTCCCCCGCGGCCGGCTTCTCGGCCACCTGCATGGTCCTGAAACACGTCAGCGCCTCCCTGGCCAGATCTGGCAGGGGAAGCTGCCGCTCAGCGGCGAGAGACTTCGTGTCCTTCTCCACCACGGTCCTGCTCCCCATCAGTGTTCGCGTGTTGGCGACAGCCAGGGTGGCCTTGTCCAGGTCCACATCGGCCCAGCGCATGCCACAGATCTCCGCCGGCCGCAGACCCATCAGGGAAAGAAGGAAAGGGCCGTAGGGGCGATCGTCCTTCACCGCGCGCACGAAGGCATGAACCTCCTCGACGTTCCAGGGCTGCACCACTGCCCTGGCGCTGCGCTCCGCCTTGCGTGCTTTCCGAGGGATCGTGACCTCCTGGGCAACGTTCGCGGCGATCAGGCGCCGGGCTACTGCCCGGTTCAGCGCATCCTTCAGCCGCGCCAGGGACATCTCCGCTGAGGTCACCCCCAGACCCACCCCCGTCTTGGCACCGCGGCCCTCCCGAAGCGCCCACCTCATCCACGCTTCAACGTGGTCCTCGGTCAGATCCTGTAGCCGGATGTGCCCAAGCTTCCCCCGGACACGACCCAGGGTCATCGTGTAGCTGTAGACAGTGCTCTCTTCCAGGTCTTCCGCCTTCTTCGCGAGCCACTGGTCGAGCCGTTCGTTCACCGTGATCTTGTTGGGCTCGAGGAGCGTCCCCTCGTAGCGACGGTTCGTGATGCGGGCATACTCGACCTTCGCCTCCCTCAGCGTGCCGAAGGTACGGGTCAACTGCCTGCGCTTCCCGGTAGCGGGATCGCTCCCTACATCGACCACAAACCGATACCGGACCTTCCCCTTCGCATTCGGCGGGAGCTTCTTGATCGGATCAGACAGGACTACTCACTCTCCTTGAAGGCGTGGAACCCTTCCACGCAGGCACAGGCATCGCTGCGTTTCAGCGAAGGACGCCACGTCATCAGGACGGCAGGCGACGGGACCTTTCCCTTCTCCCAGGGACCTGCGGCTCCGTCCACCTTGTCTGGCACGGCTCCCCCGCCGAGCTCAGTCGAATGGGACAACTTCAATGGTCGTCACCGTCGCCGGTTTGGCCAACCGGCGATCATGGTCTATGTTCCGCTCGCCACTGGCGGGCTCCGGCCTCACCATCGCCGATACGACCTCGATCAGGAACTGAAGTCCATCCCGTGAGGCAGTTGCCGTTGCGGGGGTGGTGCACCACGAGGAGTGCAGCGCGTCCACCGGAGGCCGTATCGCCTGTATCACCCGTACCCTTCGTGGTGTCTACGGCGTCACATAGCGGGCGCCAAACCACTGGAAGGCAATAGCCCGTGCTGATTGCTCAGCGTCCGTCCCTGACCGAAGAGGTCGTCGAAGAGTTCCGCTCCCGGTTCGTGATCGAGCCGCTGGAGCCGGGCTTCGGCTACACCCTCGGAAACTCCCTCCGCCGCACCCTCCTGTCGTCGATCCCCGGTGCCGCCGTCACCAGCATCCGCATCGACGGCGTCCTGCACGAGTTCACCACCGTGCCTGGCGTCAAGGAGGACGTCACCGACCTGATCCTCAACATCAAGCAGCTGGTCGTCTCCTCGGAGCACGACGAGCCGGTCGTGATGTACCTGCGCAAGCAGGGTCCGGGTCTGGTCACCGCCGCCGACATCGCGCCCCCGGCCGGTGTCGAGGTGCACAACCCCGACCTCGTCCTCGCCACGCTCGACGGCAAGGGCAAGCTGGAGATGGAGCTGACCGTCGAGCGCGGTCGCGGCTACGTCTCCGCCGTGCAGAACAAGCAGGTCGGCCAGGAGATCGGCCGTATCCCGGTCGACTCCGTCTACTCGCCGGTCCTCAAGGTCACCTACAAGGTCGAGGCGACCCGTGTCGAGCAGCGCACCGACTTCGACAAGCTGATCGTCGACGTCGAGACCAAGCAGGCGATGCGTCCGCGTGACGCCATGGCCTCCGCCGGCAAGACCCTGGTCGAGCTGTTCGGTCTCGCCCGCGAGCTGAACATCGACGCCGAGGGCATCGACATGGGCCCGTCCCCCACGGACGCCGCCCTCGCCGCCGACCTGGCGCTGCCGATCGAGGAGCTCGAGCTCACGGTCCGCTCCTACAACTGCCTCAAGCGTGAGGGCGTTCACATGGTGGGTGAGCTCCTGGCACGCTCCGAGGCGGACCTCCTGGACATCCGCAACTTCGGTGCGAAGTCGATCGACGAGGTCAAGGAGAAGCTCGCCGGCATGGGCCTGGGCCTCAAGGACAGCCCGCCCGGATTCGACCCGACCGCCGCTGCCGGCGCCTTCGGCGCCGACGACGCGGACGCGGGTTTCGTGGAGACCGAGCAATACTGAACGCTGCGCTGAACCGGTCATAGAGACACCTCGCGTACGGAGACAGGCGAACCTCCACGCTGTTCCCTGCTCGCTGGGCGGCCTCCACCGGGCCTGCGCCCGCGCACAAACCCTGGCGAAGACAGCCGACGATAAGGCGGCGCAGCTCCGCCACTTCACGTACGAGCCGCTGCTCGGCCAGCTGGCCGTCGCCGGCTTCCGGCCTTGCCTGCTGTTCCCGTCACCCAGCTGGTCTGCCTCGCCATCTCAGCAGACGTGATACGGCACCTTTACGTCGTCAGTAACGTCTCTGGGACATCTGAAGTCTGTTCGTGCCAGCACCAAGGGCAATTACGGAGGCCGCCGCGGAGGTCAGTGCGAGTGCGATGAACAGGCCGGGATAGCCGCCGAGCGATCCTGCCGGCGCTGTTCCCGCGAACGGCGCCAGGGCAGACGCGATGGTGGCAGGCGCGGCCAGTAGCCCCGAGAGGCTCCCGTAGTGAGTCGCTCCCCAGCGATCTGTGACGGCGGTGGCCTGGAGCAGGGTGAGGTTGCCGCGCACCATGCCGGCTGCGACCGCGATGCCCACAAGCAGAGGGAAGGGGCCGGAGACCAGCGCGAACACGGCGGTCGTGGTCCCACCGAGCGTGATCAGGGCGACGGTGCGGGTGGTGACACCTGTGCGGCTGGCGAGGGTTGCGTAAAGGGTGCGGCCGAGGGTCCGGCCCGCGCTGCCCAGGCCGAGGGCCCAGGCGGCGGCCGTGGGGCTGGCGCCTCGCGTGATCAGCAGGGGTACGAGGGCGATGACGACCGCGTACATGGCGAAGCTGTTCAACGTGATCGCGGTGGCGAGCATGAGGAACGGTCGGCTGCGGGTCACCGATTCGCTGCGGACATCCCGTTGGGAGGGTGGCGCCGGCTCGGGCGGCCAAGATCCTCGTAGCGCGAGGGCATGGGCGGGTATGGTCACGCCGGCCAGGAGCACTGCGAGTACGGCGTACGTGCTGCGCCAGCTCAGGTGCTCGGCGAGCGTGGCGGTCAGTGGGGCGAAGACGGTGGAGGCCAGGCCGCCGGCGAGCGTGACGGTGGTGAGGGCGCGGACGCGGTCTTCGCCCCACCAGCGGGTGAGGGCGGCGAAGGCGGGCTGGTAGAAGGTGGCGGCCATGACTACGCCGGCCAGCAGCCAGGCGGCGGTGAATGCCGCAAGGTTGGGGGCGTAGGCGATGGCCAGCACGGCGGCGACGCCGAGGACAGAACCGGTGGTCATCACGGCGCGCGGGTCTCGGCGGTCGAGGATGCGGCCGACGGGTATGCCGGTGAGGGCGGATACCAGGAGCGCGCCTGAGAAGGCGGCGGCGGTGGCGGTCGCCGACCAGCCGGTGGAGGCCGCGATCTGCGGATTCAGAACGGGGAAGGCGTAGTAGACGATCCCCCAGCTACGGGGAAGGCGTAGTAGACGATCCCCCAGCTGGTGATCTGGGTGGCGCACAGCGCGGGCAGGGCGGCGCGAGGCCGTGACCGGTCCCCCGCCCTGGTCACGGCCTCGCTGGTGTGGAGGTTGGTCATCGGCGCATCAGCAGCAGCCGCTCGTGCAGGCCGGCGCCTTGGCGTCGGCCTCGGCGGAGCCGGCGCAACAGGTGCTGCCCTGCTGCTTGGCCATGGAGTCGGCGTCGGCCTTGACGACGTACACCTCCCAGGGTTCCTGCCCCGGGCCGTGGACCCAGACCTTGTCCTGGACGGCGTAGCAACAGGTGGTGTCGTTCTCCACGTCGGTGGCCAGACCGGTCTCGCCCAGACGGGCGGTGGCGGCATGGACTGCTTCGGTCGTCTCGACCTCGACGCCGAGGTGGTCCGTGCGGGTCGCCTCACCTGCGGCGCCTTCGATGAGGACGAGCTTGAGCGGGGGCTCGGTGAGGGCGAAGTTGGCTTAGCCGTCGCGGAGTTTGGCGGGCTCGGTGCCGAAGAGCTCGCTGTAGAAGGCGACGGACGCGTCCAGGTCCGGAACACGGAGGGCGAGTTGTACACGGGACATGGCGTACCTCCTGCTGGAAGGGTCGGGTTGGCGGGTCAGCAGCCGCCGGACGAGGCGGTGGCGCCGATCCCGATCTGCAGGGTGGCCGGGGTGGCGCAGCACCCGCCGCCTTCGCTGTTCCGGGCGGCGTCGGGTTCGTCGAACAGGCCGGCGCCACCGCACACGCCCGTCTCCGGGAGGGTCAACTCGACGCGCTCGGCGGCCTCCAGGTCTCCGGCGAGAGCGGCGGTGATGGAGCGGACCTGCTCGTAGCCGGTCATGGCGAGGAAGGTGGGGGCGCGGCCGTAGGACTTCATGCCGACCAGGTAGATGCCCTGCTCGGGGTGGGAGAGTTCGTTCACGCCGTGCGGGTAGACCGTGCCGCAGGAGTGGACGTTCGGATCGATGAGCGGGGCCAGGGCGGTCGGGGCCTGAAGGCGTTCGTCGAGGCCGAGGCGGACCTCGGAGAGGAAGGTCAGGTCGGGCCGGAAGCCGGTCAGGACGATGACCTCGTCGACCGGGTCGAGGCGGCGGCCGTCCTCGGCGACGAGGACCAGGCGGCCGTCCGCGTCGCGTTCGACGGCCTCGGTGCGGAAGCCGGTGACCGCGTCCGCGTGCCCCTCGTCCACGGCTGCCTTCGCGGCCAGGCCGAGGGCGCCGCGTGCGGGCAGCTGGTCGGCCTCGCCGCCGCCGAACGTCGAGTCGCTGATGCCGCGTCGCAGGATCCACAGGCCCTTGGTGCCCGTGCCGTCGTCGGCCTTGGCGAGGTCGGCAAGGTAGGCGAGGGCGGTGAAGGCGGAGGCGCCGGAGCCGATCACGGCGGTGCGCTTGCCCGCGTAACGGGCGCGCACGGCGGGGTCGTTGAAGTCGGGCACACGGTAGGCGATGTGGTCGGCGGCCGCCTTCTCGCCGAGGGCCGGCAGACCGCTGCCGCCCGCCGGGGACGGGGTCGCCCAGGTGCCGGAGGCGTCGATGACGGCGCGGGCGAAGATTCGCTCCTCGTGGCCGTCGGCGTAGGTGATGTGGATGACGAAGGGCTGGGCCTCACGGTCGGCGTCGACGATCCGGTCGCGGCCGGAGCGGGAGACGCCCGTGACGGTGGCGCCGGTGCGGACCCTGTCGCCGAGGGCGTCGGCGAGCGGCTGGAGGTACTGCTCGGCCCAGTCCCCGCCCGAAGGGTAGGTGGCGGTGTCCGGCTTCACCCAGCCGGTGGGTGCCAGCAGCTTCTCGGCGGCCGGGTCGGTGACCTCGCCCCACGTGGAGAACAGCCGCACGTGCGCCCACTCACGAACCGCCGCTGCGGCGACCGGGCCGGCTTCCAGGACCAGCGGGGTGAGGCCGCGGTCGACCAGGTGGGCGGCGGCGGCGAGTCCGGCGGGGCCGGCTCCGATCACGACGACGGGCAGCTCGGTGGTGGCAGGCGCGTTCACGGTCGACTCCTCGGTGTTTCGACATCTGTCGATGGCTTGCGCGGCCAGCATGCCACCTGTTTCGATAGACGTCAACATAGACATTCATCGAATCTGGGGGGTTCATTCATGGAACACGTCGACGTCGCGGTGATCGGCGGCGGGCAGTCCGGACTGGCCGCGGCACGCGCCCTGCGACAGCGAGGCTTCAAGCCCGTAGTACTGGAGGCGTCCGAGGCCGCGACGGGATCGTGGCCGCGCTACTACGACAGCCTCACGCTGTTCTCGCCCGCCCGGTACAGCTCACTGCCCGGGATGCCGTTCAACGGTGCCGACCCGGACCGCTACCCGCACCGGGACGAGGTCGGCGCCTATCTGGCCGCGTACGCCGCCGGGCTGGACGCGGACGTCCGCACCGGCCGGCGCGTCACCGCCGTCCGCCGGGCCGACGGGGGGTTCGAGGTGGAGCTGGCGGGCAGCAGCCGACTGACAGCGCGCGCCGTCGTCGCCGCCTCGGGCACCTTCGGCCGCCCGTACCGTCCGGCGTTGCCGGGCCTGGAGGGCTTCACCAGCACGGTGCTGCACGCCGCCGACTACCGCAGCCCGGCCCGGTTCGCCGGGCAGCGGGTCATCGTGGTGGGGGCGGGCAACTCGGCCGTGCAGATCGCTGCCGAGCTCGCCAAGGTGGCCCGGGTGACGCTGGCCAGCCGCGCCCCGGTGAAGTTCGCCCGCCAGCACCTAGGGGGCCGCGACCTGCACTTCTGGCTGAAGTTGACCGGCTTGGACATCGCCCCGCTCGGACGGCTGCTGCGCACCCCGCCGACCCAGCTCGTCATCGACGACGGCCGCTACCGGGCCGCCCTCGCCCAGGGGGCGCCGGACCGGCGAGAGCTCTTCACCGGCATCGACGGTGCTGAGGCCCTCTGGCCGGACGGGATGCGGGAGGATGTGGATGCGATCGTCCTTGCCACCGGCTACCGCCCTGACCTGCCCTACCTGGCCGCCCTCGACGGCGCACTCGATGCGGCGGGGCATCCCCGGCACCGCGACGGCGCCTCGCTCACGCATCCCGGGCTGGTATTCGTCGGGCTGGAGTGGCAGCGCAGCCTGTCGTCCAATTCCCTGCGCGGCGTGGGCCGGGACGCCGACCGCGTCGCACGGCGGCTGGCACACCACCTCAACCGGGGCTGACCGCTCCGCGCCTCGCCCGCCTGGTTCGACGTGTGTCAACATAGACGTATGTCGAATGCCCAAGTGCTGCCGCTGATAGAGCCCGCCGACGGCCAGGCCGTGGCGCCGTGCTGCCCGCCGCTGACCGAGCGACCGTTCAGCGCGGAGGAGGCCGAGGTGGCCGCGCGGATGTTCAAGGCGCTCGGCGACCCGGTGCGGCTGCGGCTGTTCTCCGCGGTCGCCTCGCACGAGGGTGGCGAGGCGTGCGTGTGCGACATCTCCGACGTCGGCGTCTCCCAGCCGACCGTCTCCCACCACCTGAAGAAGCTCAAGGAGGCCGGCCTGCTGACCTCCGAGCGGCGCGGCACCTGGGTCTACTACCGCGTCGAGCCGTCCGTGCTGGCCGCGATGGGCAAGCTGCTGACCATAGCGCCGGTCCCGGCCTGAGCGTGATCAAGGACGGGGGCGGGGGCCACCCTGTCCAGCCCGACCCCGGCCGACGCATCCCGGTAACCGTCGTACCGATGGCGGCCGAGCTTGGCGTGGACGCGCGCGGAGTGGTGCTCGGTTGGGTGCTGCCACGAAGGCGGGGTGAGGGGTAATGAAGAAGTTCAGTGCGTCGCAGCACACCGCGGCGGCCGACCCGTCGGCTTCGCGACGGCCGATGAACACGACCGCGTCCATCGGCTCCCATTGCGCGCTGCCGCCGGTGAAGGTGATGGTCACCGGCTGGTCGTTGACCGGGTCGCAGGAGGAGATCCGCACGTCCTGCCCGCCGAGCATGGCGGAGATGCCGAGGGCGTCGACGGCGCACATCGACCACACCTGCGCTCCGCTCGCCAGGCTCACCCGGTGCCGGGTCCCGACCGCCGAGAACGGGTACGCCGCCCGGATCCACCCGGCGGCGTCGAGGGTCAGGAGGTCCTCGCGGTCCAGCTCGGCGAGGACGTCGGCCGCAGTCCTCCCCGCGACGGCGGCTATCGGATCGAGTGCGGTGCTGTCCGGTGCCGCGCCTTCGGCAGCGAAGTGCCGCAACACCGCCTGGTGGACGGCGCGTAGCCCGCGCTCGGCCGGGGCGCGCCGACCACGGCCGAACCGTCCGACGGGATCCAGCCGATCCGTCGTGCAGCACTCCTGTCCCTCGGCAGCCCGCATGCCCAGCGCCTGGCGCAGGGCCTGGATGCTCGGGGCCCCGTCGCACGGCCGTCCGCGTCCCGGTAGAGGCGGCAGGACACACTCGCCGGGGCACCGGCCATCGCGAACGGGTCGACGCCGTCGAGCAGGACGGTGGGTGAGCCCGTCATGCCCCAGCGGGCGGCCTCGGCCTCCTCGCACACCTCGACGACCTCCACCTCGGCGCTCCGGCCGGCCAGCGCCGCGGTGATCCGCTCCCGTACGACCGGCACGTTCGGGCAGTGAGGCACCGCAAGGATGGTGATCCGCATGTCCGCCCTCCTCCCAGTCCAGGGCTACTCGCCCGGACCGTAGACCTTCCAGTGCACTGGAAGGTCAAGGCGCTAGCGTGGAGGTGTGCGTATCGGCGAGCCGGCGGCGGGCGGGCTGACCACCAAGACCATCCGGTTCTACGAGCAGGCCGGACTGCTGCCCGCGCCCCCGCGTACCTCGGGCGGCTACCGCGACTATCCGCGGCACACCCTCGCCAGGCTGGGCTTCATCCGTGACGCCCAGGCCGCCGGGCTCACCCTCGCCGAGATCCGCTCCGTGCTCGCTCTGCGCGACAGCGGGCAGGCGCCCTGTGCCCAGGTCGGTGCGCTGATCCACCAGCATTTGGCGGAGATCGACCGGCGGATGGCCGAACTGCGCGAGGCCCGTACCGCGCTGCGGGAGCCGGCCCGGCGGGCAGCGGTGACCGATCCCGATGCGTGTTCCGAGGGCGAGATCTGCACCATCCTCAGCCGGCCATGACCGACTTCCGGTCCGAGGCCGGTACGAGGCGGGGGATGAGGCGTACGTGGGCGACCACGCCGATGACCTCGACGAGGGTCTGGGTGACCACGACGACCGCGGCGACGGCCAGATCGTCGGGCAGGGCGAGGGCGAGGGCGAGGGGCAGCACGACCAGCGAGTTGCGGGTCGCGCCGGTGAAGACCACAGCCCGGGACGCGGGGGCGTCGAGCCGGAACAGGCGTGCCACCAGGCGCCCGGCGAAAGCCATGACGATCAGGAAGACGGCGTAGACAGGGATGACGGCCGCCACGTCGCCGAGGCGACCGTCCAGCTTGGGGACCTGGGAGGCAACGACCGTGATCAGCGTGACGGCCGTCAGCGGCACCATGGTCGTGGTCGCAGCACGGGAGACCGTCTGGCCGACGGGACGGCGCGCGGCCCACGCCTGCAGGGCCCACGCCAGGGCGAGCGGGATGACGATCAGAAAGAGGAAAGCTTGCGGGAATGGGCCCGCCTTGACGATGTTCCCCAGGTCCGGGCCCATGAACAGGTGCAGGAAGCCGGGCAGGAGCAGCATCTGGGCGACGAGCAGGAGCGGGGTGGCGGCCAGCAGGCGGCGGCTGTCGCCGCCGGCCAGTCCGCTGAAGACGATCACGTAGTCCACGCACGGGCACAGCAGCACGAGCAGGACGCCGACCCGGACCGCCTGGTCGGCGGGCAGGAATGTGAACAGGACTGCCACGACGAGGGGCACGACCACGAAGTTCACGGTCATCGCGGCGGACAGGAACCGGCCGTCGCGCAGCGAGCGGATCAGATCTGCGGCCGGGACCTGGAGGAAGGTGACGAACAGCAGCGGACCGAGGACGGGGTCGATGGCGTGCTCCAGGCCAGGGCCAGCGGCGGGCGCCGCCCAGCCGAGGAGGCCCCCCAGGGCCATGGCGCCGAGGTAGATCGCGACCTGGCGGTCCTCCATCCGTCCGACCAGACCGCACGGTTGCGACGACACCCTGTCCGACTCCTTGCTGCTGTTCATACTGATCCGTGTGGCTGGCTCGTGTGGGGACGCGGGTTCATGGTGGCAAGCGGCCGGGGTCGCGGTCCGACGGGATCCGGGTGGGCATGTCTACATCCACCGGGCTGTGCCCGCTACGGCAGGCCGACGCCTGCTGTCGGCGGCGGTGCACCCACAGGGCCGCCACGACGGCGGCGACCGCGACCACGGCGAGAGCCGGTAGCCAGATCGCGCCGATGACGGAAGCGGCTCCGATGCCGCCCAGCACGGCCGGCAGTGGTCCGGCGCAGCACACCGCGCAGGCGGCCACCGCGAAGAGCCCCATGCTCAGGACGGACTTGTCGGAGGAGGGCGGGGTGGTCACGAGGCGGCTCCGAAGAGGTCGGCCAGCAGGGATCCGGCGGCCTCGGGGGCGCGCACGGTCAGCGTCAGCGAGGCAGGGCTCAGGTGCAGCGAGAAGTCGAAGAAGGCGCAGCAGCCCTGCTCTGCCGCCGCCAGCGCGGCGAGTTCGGCCGCCAGTGCGGGGTGCTGGGAAAGGTCAGGCGCCCCCCGTCCGAGACCTCCTCACGCCCCGCGGCTCGGGCGATCAGAGCCTGTCACTGCGCCGTCCGCTCCCCCAGTCCGTCGCCGCCCGGGGTGCAGGCCACCGGCGCCTCCCGCCACAGCCCATCGGCCTCGGCCGGCGCCAGCGACGTGGCGGGCGGACGGGTGGGTGCCCTTCGTGGCGATGTGGCCGCGGAGTCCGCGGAGTTGGAGCGGAGCGAGGTGGGAGAGGGCCGGGCGGAAGCCCGTGCACCAGATGATCGCGTCCGCCTCGGCCCTGATGCCGTCGGCCCATTGGACGCCGCCGGGGACGAGGCGGCTGAACATCGGTGCGGCTTCCAGCAGTCCGCGGTCGCGGGCTTCGCGGACGGGCGGGACGGCGACGATGTCGCCGAGCGAGGCGACGCCTCCCGTGTCCGTGCGTCCCTCGTCCAGGGCTCGGCGGCGGGCGGTGGCCGCATCGAAGAGGGCCCGGCCGTCGATGTCGTCGGCCAGGAAGCGGGGCGGGCGTTGAGTTGCCCACGTCAGCTGGGTGTCGTAGGCGAGGTCGGCGGCGATCTGGGAGCCGGAGTTGCCGCCGCCGACCACGACGACGCGGCGGCCGGCGAAGTCCTGCGGTCGCCGGTACTCGACGGTGTGCAGCTGCTGTCCGTCGAAGTCCTCTCGGCCGGCGACGGCGGGGAGGAAGGGCCGCCACCAGGAGCCGGTCGCGCTGATCACGGCTTGGGCGTGCCAGGCGACGGAATCGGTCTCCACACGTAGGAGCCGGCCTTCGCGGTGCACCCCGGAGACGCGTACCGGCCGCTCGATGGGCAGCTCGTAGCGTTTCTCGTAGTCCCTCAGGTAGGTCACCACATGTCCGGCTTCCGGATACTCCTGCCCCGGCTGCGGCGGCATGAGCCGCCCGGGAAGGGAGGAGAAGGCCGCCGGGGAGAACAAGTGGAGCGAGTCCCAGGTGTGCTGCCAAGCGCCGCCGGGCGTGGCCTGGGCGTCGAGGATGACGAAGTCCACGCCCAGACGGCGCAGGTGATAACCGGCAGCAAGGCCGGACTGGCCGCCGCCGACGATCACCACCTGCGTGCGCCGGACGCTCGTCATGAGGTACGGATCATGCTCGCGGTCTGCGGGCAGCACGCCGCGTGGGCGCGGTGAGCCGTAGCGCACGTGCCGCACAGCAGCCGCCGCGCCGGCGGCTCGGTGGCCGCCTGGCGTGAGACCGGCTTCGTGCAGGTCAGGTACTGCTCGGAGACTCCGGCGTGGACGGCGCAGACGGCGGCTCCGCACTGCGCACAGACGCCGACAGCGGCGACTTGGGCACCGATGCCGGCGCAGTCCAGGCAGTGCATCAGCCCTCCTGCCGTGCCGGCGTCAGCTGCTGCGCGGCGCTGAACTTCCGCCGCCAGGCCAACGACACGTACACGAGTGCGACCAGGACCGGCACCTCGATGAGCGGGCCGACCACACCCGACAGGGCCTGGCCGGAGGTGACGCCGAAGGTGGCGATGGCGACCGCGATGGCCAGCTCGAAGTTGTTGCCCGCCGCGGTGAAGGCGAGCGTGGCGGTGCGGTCGTAGGCCAGGCCGATGACCTTGCCGACGGCGAAGGTACCGAACCACATGACCGCGAAGTACACCAGCAGCGGCAGCGCGATGCGGGCCACGTCCAGCGGCTGCGAGGTGATGGTCTTGCCCTGCAGGGCGAAGAGGATGACGATCGTGAAGAGCAGGCCGTACAGGGCCCACGGGCCGATCTTCGGCAGGAAGTTGGACTCGTACCGCTCGCGGCCCAGCTTCTTCTCGCCGAGGCGGCGGGTGAGGAACCCGGCCAGCAGGGGGATACCGAGGAAGATGACGACGTTCAGAGCGATCTTCCACATGGAGATGTCCAGGTGCTCGCCGTCACCCAGGCCCAGCCAGCCCGGCAGGATGTCGAGGTAGAACCAGCCGAGCAGGCCGAACGCCAGGACCTGGAAGACCGAGTTCAGGGCCACGAGCACGGCGGCGGCCTCGCGGTCGCCGCAGGCCAGATCGTTCCAGATGATGACCATGGCGATGCAGCGGGCCAGGCCGACGATGATCAGGCCGGTGCGGTACTCGGGCAGGTCCGGCAGGAACATCCACGCCAGCGCGAACATCACCGCCGGGCCGACGATCCAGTTGATGACCAGCGACGAGATCATGAGCGGCTTGTCGCCGGTGACGGCGTCGAGCCTGTCGTAGCGGACCTTGGCCAGGACCGGATACATCATGATCAGCAGGCCGACGGCGATCGGCAGGGAGATGCCGCCGATCTCGACCTTCGCCAGGGCGTCGTTCAGGCCGGGGATCAGCCTGCCCAGGCCGAGGCCGAGGGCCATGGCGACAAGGATCCAGACGGCGAGGAAACGGTCGAGCGTCGACAGCTTCGCGACGACCGAGGACTCTTCGGTGGTCGCAGCTGCTTCGGTGGGGGTCACGGACAGGCCCTCTTGTTCTCGGCGGCATTGCGAGCGGACTCGGCCAGGTCGGCGAACTGGCCGGCGAGCCGGGCGATGACGTCGGGGCGCAGCTTGTAGTACGTGTACCGGCCGCACGGCTCCGTCTCGACCACCCCGGCCTCGCGCAGCACCCTCAGGTGGTTGGAGAGGTTGGTCTGCTTCGCACCGGTCTCTTCGATCAGGTGCGTGGAGCAGAGCGTCTCCTTGGCGAGAAGGGTGACGATCTGGAGGCGGAGCGGGTCGGCGAGGACCCGCATCAGATCAGTGTCGACTGACGTCATCATGGACTGATACTCTCACATCAGTGGTGACTGACACCACCTGGCGCTGAACTCATCCGCGCCTGATGTCGTCGTGAGACAAGAGAGACCTCCGATGTCCGACAAGCCTTCCGTGCTCTTCGTCTGCGTCCACAACGCCGGCCGTTCCCAGATGGCCGCCGCGTGGCTGACCCACCTGGCCGGGGATCGTGTCGAGGTCCGTTCCGCCGGCTCCAACCCGGGCGACCACGTCAACCCGGCCGCAGTCGAGGCCATGCGCGAGGTCGGCGTCGACATCTCCGCCGAGGTCCCGAAGATGCTCACCGTCGACGCGGTGAAGGAGTCGGACGTCTGCATCACCATGGGCTGCGGCGACACCTGCCCGGTCTTCCCCGGCAAGCGGTACCTGGACTGGCAGCTGGAGGACCCGGCGGGCCGGGGCGTCGAGGCCGTCCGCCCGATCCGGGACGAGATCAAGGTGCTGGTCGAGGGCCTGATCAAGGAGATCGCGCCGGAGCCCGAGGCATGAGCACGGCCACGGACATCCGCGACGTCATCGTCGTCGGCTCCGGCCCCGCCGGATACACCGCCGCCCTCTACACCGCCCGCGCCTCGCTGAAACCGCTGGTCTTCGAGGGCGCGGTCACCGCCGGCGGCGCACTGGTGCAGACGACCGAGGTCGAGAACTTCCCCGGCTTCCGCGACGGCGTCATGGGCCCGGACCTGATGGACAACATGCGGGCCCAGGCCGAACGCTTCGGCGCCGAGCTGGTTCCCGACGACATCGTCGCCGTCGACCTCACCGGTGAGGTGAAGACCGTCACCGACAGCACCGGTACGGTCCACCGGGCCAAGGCCGTCATCGTGGCGACCGGCTCGCAGCACCGCAAGCTGAACCTGCCCGGCGAGGACGCGCTCTCCGGCCGTGGCGTGTCGTACTGCGCCACCTGCGACGGCTTCTTCTTCCGCGAACACGACATCGTGGTCGTCGGCGGCGGCGACACCGCGATGGAGGAAGCCACCTTCCTCTCCCGCTTCGCCAAGTCCGTGACCATTGTCCACCGGCGCGACGCCCTGCGGGCCTCCAAGGCCATGCAGGACCGCGCCTTCGCCGACCCGAAGATCTCCTTCGCCTGGAACAGCGAGGTCGCCGCAGTCCACGAGGACGGCGGCAAACTCGCCGGACTCACCCTGCGCGACACCGTCACCGGCGAGACCTCCGAGCTCGCGGCCACCGGCCTCTTCGTGGCCATCGGCCACGACCCGCGCACCGACCTGGTCACCGGCCAGCTGGACCTGGACGACGAGGGCTACCTCAAGGTCGCCTCCCCCTCCACACGGACGAACATCCCCGGCGTCTTCGGCGCGGGCGACGTCGTCGACCACACCTACCGCCAGGCGATCACCGCAGCCGGCTCCGGCTGTGCGGCGGCCCTGGACGCCGAGCGGTACCTCGCCGCGCTCGCCGACGCACCCGAGGCGGTTGCGGCCGCCGCCGTCTGACGGCACCCGCCCGTTCCGTACGAGGAGACCCGCATGGCCCTCAAGAACGTCACCGACGCGTCCTTCGAGCAGGACGTCCTGAGCAGCGACAAGCCCGTGCTCGTCGACTTCTGGGCGGCCTGGTGCGGCCCGTGCCGCCAGCTCGCACCCTCCCTGGAGGCGATCGCGGCCGAGCACGGTGACGCCATCGAGATCGTCAAGCTCAACATCGACGAGAACCCGGACACCGCCATGAAGTACGGCGTGATGTCGATCCCGACGATGAACGTCTACAAGGGCGGCGAGGTCGTGCAGACGATCGTCGGCGCCAAGCCGAAGGCCGCACTCGAGCGCGACCTCAAGGACTTCCTCGGCTGACCGCAGCTTCGCAGAAGGGGGCCTCTGAGGCCCCTTCACACACCCACGCACAGGCATGCAACAGGCTTGGCTGACGCATGCCGAAGCGGCTGAGCCCCTCACCGTCGGGGGCGGCCCGGTTCACGAAGGAGCCATGAATGTCCGCTGTCGAGGTGTACGACCCGGCGATGTGCTGTTCCACCGGTGTCTGTGGGCCGTCGGTCGACCCGGCGCTGACCCAGTTCGCCGCTGACATCGAGTAACTCGGCACGGCCGGTGTCGAGGTGCACCGCTTCGGGCTCTCCACTGATCCCGGCAGGTTCGTCGCGGAGTCCCAGGTGAGCTCGCTCCTGAAGGAGAAGGGCGACGACGCGCTGCCCGCCGTCCTCGTCGACGGCGTGGTGCGCTGCTCCGGCCGGTACCCCACCCGCGGGGAACTCGCCGAGTGGACCGGTGCGCCCACGCAACGCCCTGGCCTCATGATGATCCAGGACTCCGGCGCCGACAGCGGCTGCGGCTGCGGCCCGGAAGGCTGCTGACATGACCCTCGCCGCACGGTCCGTTGTTCTCGGTGGCCTGCGGCGCCGCCGCGACGCCGTATCTGTTCTTCACCGGCAAGGGCGGTGTCGGCAAGACGTCGACCTCCTCGGCGGTCGCCGCCGGGCTGGCCGACGCCGGGCGCAAGGTCCTCCTGGCCGGCACCGACCCGGCCTCCCACCTCGACGAGGTCCTGGGAGCCGAGGCCGGACAGGAGCCCACCCGCGTCCCCGGGGCACCAGGTCTGTACGCCATGAACATCGACCCGGCCGCCGCCGCGGCGCGGTACCGGGAGAAGGTCGTCGGACCGTATCGAGCGGCCCTGCCCGCCTCGGCCATCACTCAGATCGAGGAGCAGCTCTCCGGCGCGTGCACCGTCGAGATCGCCGCCTTCAACGAGTTCGTCGCGCTGCTGACCGACCCGGAGATCGCGGCCCGGTTCGATCACGTCGTCTTCGACACCGCGCCGACGGGACACACCATCCGGCTGCTCAGCCTGTCGGCCGCGTGGTCCGACTTCCTGATCACCAACCCCGGTGGCGCCTCCTGCATCGGACCGCTGGCCGAGCCGGGTGCCCAGCAGCAGCGGTACGCCCAGGCGATGGAGGCGCTCGCCGACCCGGCGCGCACCACCGTCGTCCTGGTCACCCGCCCCGACACCGGCCCCCTGGAGGAGGCCGGGCGCACTGCCTCGGAGTTGCGTGCCCTCGGTATCGGCCACCAGCGGCTGGTCATCAACGGCGTCTTCACCGCCGCGCGCCAGGACGACCCGCTGGCCGTCGCCCGGCAGCGGCGCGGGGAAGAGGCGTTGGCCCAACTGCCCTCCGGCCTGGCTGACATCACCGAGGTGGAGCGGGTGCCGCTGCTGGCCGTCCCGCCCGTCGGGCTCTCCGCGCTGCGGGCCATGCTCGCCCCGCAGACGGCGGCAGAGCCGCTCACTGTCACGCGCGTCCAGGGAGATGAGACCACGGGGCTCGGGCCGCTCATGGACGAGATCAGCGACGGCGGCAGCGGCCTGGTGATGACGATGGGCAAGGGCGGAGTCGGAAAGACCACCGTGGCCGCCGCGGTCGCCGCCGACCTCGCTCGCCGCGGGCACCGGGTCACGCCGACCACCACCGATCCCGCGGCCCATGTCGACATGATCGCGGGCGCCGGAAGCGAGAACCTGAGGATCACCCCGCATCGACCCCGCCGCCGAAACCGCGGCCTACACCGCCGCCGTGCCGGCACAGGCCGGTGCGAGCCTGAACGAGGACGCCCTCAGGCTGATGGCCGAGGACCTGGACTCCCCGTGCACGGAGGAGATCGCGGTCTTCTACGCCTTCGCCCGCACGGTGGCCGAAGCCGCCGACCGGTTCGTGGTGGTCGACACCGCCCCCACCGGACACACGCTTCTGCTGCTCGACGCGTCCAGGGGCTACCGGCGGCAGCTGTCCCAGCAGACGGGGCAGACGCCGCCTGAAGCTTCCCCTTGAGCGTGGACATCTGGCGACCGGGATCTTGAAAGGTTCCAGAGGAAGTGGTGCCGGGTGGGAGGCAAGTACACGAAGCGGTACTCGGAGGAGTACGAGCGGGACGCGATCGAGCTCGTGCGCTCGTCAGGACGGACGGTGACCGAAGTCGCCCGCCAACTCGACGTCAGTGCCGAGTCGTTGCGTGCCTGAGTCGAGAAGGCCAAGGGTGAGGACGGCGTCGCCGTCGGCGCTGGTGGTGACGGCCAGGCCGCCGGAGAGGTCGGAGGCGGTGCGCTTGACGGTGGTGGCGGAGCCCGCGGCGTCGGTGGTCACCGTCCACGAGGTGGTGTCGCAGCCACAGCTGTGGTGGTTCACCGTGGTGCTCGTGGTCGACCGGGTGGTGCCGCCGTCACCGGTGGTCGAGGAGGCCAGGCGGCCGGCGGCGTCCGGGCCCAGGGTCTTGCGGCTGGTGCCGAGGGCCTCCGAGGCGACCCCCTCTTCGGTGAGGTGCCCGAGGAGCAGCAGCGGGTGACGACGGCGTCGGACGGGCGCCTCCCGCGGCCGGTGCCGATTCGGAGCCGACCCCCGGACGGGCGTACTCGCAGCGAGGTGTCGCTCTCGAGGCACGTCCCGCCCGTCGCCGAACGTCCTGCCCCGGCCCGTCGCTCGGGCGTCGTGGTGGCGCAGCCACAGGACCAGGTGCCGGTCCTGGTCGTTGGCGAGGGGGTCGGCGTCGTGGGCGGCGCGTCCGCCGACGGTGGAGGGCATGACGAAGGCGCAGGTGGCCGAGGTGTCCTCGTGGTGGCTGGCCATGTCGGCGCGCAGGATCGCCTCGGCGAGCCGGTCGGTGTCGGCGGTGCGCAGGGTGGCCGGCAGGCGCAGCAGGGTCGTGGCGGTCAGGACGCTCCAGCAGTGCGGGAAGACGTCGCCCCGGAGCCGGTTCTCGCCGAACCGGTAGCCGTCCCGGTGCCGGATGGCGATGCCGTGCGGCCGTGCGTGCGGCTCTGGGATCCGCGCCGCGGGGCGTCGGTCTCCTGGGTACGGCGGACCCGGGGCTCGCCGGGGGCCGGCGTGATCCGATCGTGCCGCGACACCCACCGCGGGTGCTCCGCTCCGTCGGGGAAAGGAGATCACACGGGCAATGGATCACCCTGTCCCGGACTCCGGGTACCGTCAGGGTATGAGTCATCCGCACCCCGAACTGAAAGCCGCCCCACCCCTTCCCGAAGGAGGGCTGCGGGTCATCGCCCTGGGCGGCCTGGGTGAGATCGGCCGCAACATGACCGTCTTCGAGCACGCGGGCAAGCTGCTCATCGTCGACTGCGGTGTGCTGTTCCCCGAGGAGACCCAGCCCGGCGTGGACGTGATCCTGCCGGACTTCACCTCGATCCGCGACCGGCTGGACGACGTCGTGGCCGTGATCCTCACCCATGGCCACGAGGATCACATCGGCGGCGTGCCGTACCTGCTGCGCGAGCGGCGCGACATCCCCGTCGTCGGCTCCAAGCTGACGCTGGCGTTCCTGGAGGCCAAGCTCAAGGAACACGGCATCCGGCCGCGTACGGTGCGGGTGCGGGAGGGCGACCGGCGCGGCTTCGGGCCCTTCGACTGCGAGTTCGTGGCGGTCAACCACTCCATCCCCGACAGCCTCGCGGTCGCGATCCGCACCCGGGCCGGGATGGTGCTGCACACCGGCGACTTCAAGATGGACCAGTTCCCCCTCGACGACCGCATCACCGACCTGCGCGCCTTCGCCCGCCTCGGCGAGGAGGGCGTGGACCTGTTCCTCACCGACTCCACCAACGCCGAAGTACCCGGCTTCACCACCTCCGAGCGGGAGCTGAACCCGGCGATCGAGCAGGTGATGCGCACCGCGCCGCGCCGGGTCATCGTCTCCAGCTTCGCCAGCCACGTGCACCGCATCCAGCAGGTCCTGGACGCCGCCCACCAGCACGGCCGCAAGGTCGCCTTCGTCGGCCGGTCGATGGTCCGCAACATGGGCATCGCCCGTGACCTGGGCTACCTGAAGGTCCCCTCCGGTCTGGTCGTGAGCACGAAGGAACTGGAGAAGCTCCCGGACCACAGGATCACTCTGGTGTGCACCGGCTCCCAGGGCGAGCCGATGGCCGCGCTGTCACGGATGGCCAACCGCGACCACGTGATCCGCATCGGCAAGGGCGACACGGTCCTGCTCGCCAGCTCCCTGATCCCCGGCAACGAGAACGCCATCTACCGGGTGATCAACGGACTCACCCGGTGGGGCGCCCACGTGGTCCACAAGGGCAACGCCAAGGTGCACGTCTCCGGGCACGCCAGCGCCGGCGAACTCGTGTACTGCTACAACATCGTCAAACCCCGCAACGTCATGCCCGTGCACGGCGAATGGCGCCACCTGCGGGCCAACGGTGACCTCGCCATCCGTACCGGTGTCGACCCCGAACGGGTCGTCATCGCCGAGGACGGCGTCGTCGTCGACCTCGTCGACGGGCGCGCGTCCATCACCGGCAAGGTCCCCGCCGGCAACGTCTACGTGGACGGCATGGAGGTCGGCGGGGCCACCGAAGCATCCCTCAAGGACCGCCTCACCCTCGCGGAGGAAGGCGTCGTGACGGTGGTGGCGATCGTCGACGCGGACACCGGCGCCCTCGCCGAGGCCCCCGACTTCCTGGCCCGGGGCTTCGTCCACGACGAGGCCACCTTCGAGCCGGTCGTCCCCGTCATCGAGAAGACCCTGGCCGCCGCGGCCGAGGAAGGCGTCGGGGACGCGCGCCAGCTCGAACAGCTCATCGCCCGCGCCGTGGCGAACTGGGCGTTCCGCACCCACCGCCGCAAGCCCCTCATCATCCCCGTCATCATCGACGCCTGAGCCACAGCACGGCAGCACGATCCCGGTTCCGGCCCCGCCGGAACCGAGGTCGGGCACGGGAGTCAGGGGCCACCCCGGCAGGCCGGGGTGGCAACGCACTCCTTGGAACACCGACTGGACCTGGCTCCGCAGCTCGAGGCGGGCCGGCTCGATGTGGAGGGCGTCACCGGCGCCGCAGTGGTCGCAGCCGCCCACTCCGACGGCTACGCGGCCACCGGCGCTGCACGGTAGCCGCGCAGGGCATGCGGCTCCCGTGCCGGCGACGCTTGCAGCGACTGAGGTCAGGAAGTTCCAAGCCGAAGTCGCACCGGCCCCGGGCCTCCACAGGTCAGGGGCCGCGCAGCCATGGCATGGCTGCGCGGCCCCTGATCCTGCGTCGGCCCGGCACGAGAGCAGGCGCCTTCGTCCACGTGGGCGTCAGGGTCCTCACGGCGGTCACCTGACGTGGCGTGCGCGATCCCTCGGGCAGGTCTGCGAGGTCAGGCCGGGTTGATGTTCTCGGCCTGCGGACCCTTCTGGCCCTGGGTGACGTCGAACGTCACGGCCTGGCCCTCCTGGAGCTCACGAAAGCCGGTGGAGTTGATCGCGGAGTAGTGCGCGAAGACATCCGGGCCGCCGCCGTCCTGGGCGATGAAGCCGAAGCCCTTCTCCGCGTTGAACCACTTCACAGTTCCCGTTGCCATGTCTTGTACCTTCCAGTCGATGAACGCCTCCCACTCCATGTGGCAGACGGAGGTGATCGCCCTGGTCCCTGCGGCACAGCACAGCAAAACGCCCACACCAGAGGCGTGGGCAGGAGGGAATTCCGAACCACGACAGCTGACACAGACGTTACACGCCCACACACCACGTCACCATGGGAAAGGTTCACGCCGCACACCGGGACCGTGCGGGCGATGCCCGCCGGCGCTGACGGGCACGCTCATCTCATTCCGCTGCCCTCGGGTTCACCGACTCGGCGGCACGGCGATATTCGGCGTTGATGCGCTGGGCTTCCTCGAGCTGGTCTTCGAGGATGACGATCCGGCAGGCAGCCTCGATGGGGGTGCCCCGATCGACGAGTTCCCGGGCACGGGCGGCGATACGCAGTTGGTAGCGGGAGTAGCGGCGGTGGCCGCCTCCGGAGCGCAGGGGGGTGATCAGGCGGGCTTCGCCGAGGGCGCGGAGGAAGGCAGGGGTGGTGCCGAGCAACTCGGCGGCCCGGCCCATGGTGTAGGCGGGGTAATCGTCGTCGTCGAGACGGCCGAACGTGTCGTCTGCTGTCATTGCACCTCTCTGTGGAACGCGTCGAGGGGCCCTGGTGCCGTACGGCACCAGGGCCCCGAAGGAACTACTACACCATCTGCCGGCCCTGATACTGCACCGGCCCTCTGTTTCCGCGGACCCGACCGAGACACTGTCGGGGACGCGGGGATCGCGGTTGCTCGACCGGAGACCACCTCACTATCGATGTCCTGCGGTACCCGGGTCCAAGACTTCCGCCCGGGCGATCCTGATGGCGCTCGGCTCCTCCGTTCTTCCCTCTTGATCAACTACTCACTGACAGAACCTGCGAACTGCTGATACCGCAAACTGCTGGTGGCCTCGGACAGCGCCACTCCTCGGCAGCCGGCCCCGTCGCCCGTCCTGCGTCCGTTCCGGCTTGGAACCCCGCTGCCGAACCTCCCGATGCGCGCGCCCGCAGCCGACGCCTTCACCGAGGTACCGCTCACCACTTCACTGCTGGGTACCGCTCATGGCGGCCCCTGATCACTGCGGGCCACCCGGTCCGGCCGTCAGTCCCGTCACCGTCCTGCAACCGCCTTGGCTTCGGAACTCCACCACCGCACCGTCCTGCGTCACTGCTGCCCGGCAGTTCATCTCTGCCGGGCCTCTCTCGATCTCGGCTACGAGAGAAACCATAACCACACCGCTATCCAATGTCTACTCCGGCTGGCATAGATTTTCGTTCGTTCGAAGACGAGGTAGTTCTCCTCGACCGGCCCATGGGTGGTTCAAGCAGCTCCGAGGCCCCGTCCGACGCTCACCGTCACCCACCGCCGCGCAGCACGTCGGGCCGAGCGTGACGTCGCCGACTGCGCCGCGGCCACCGTCGGCGGGCACCGGCCAACACCGCGTCTCGCGAAGAACACCACCGCCCGGGACGGACGCTTCCAGCCGCGACGCCTCGCGGGTCGGCCGTTGACAGGCGCGGCACGAGGGGCTGCGCCGCTCTCGACGATCCCGGGGTGACCGAGCAGGCCGATCGGAGTGGTCGGAGTCCCCGACCGTGGTCACCGGTGGCCCCGTCATCACCGGTCGGCCGGCTCTCGCAGCCACGCGGAGGCAGCGGGTGTCGAACCTGCTGACGGATTTCGCCCGCTCGGGAGGGTTCACCGCCGTCTTCGACGGACGTGCAGGACGTGGTGCTCCGTCGTCGTGGACGTACCGGCCGACGGGTCGACCGAATGCGCGACGGGGTCGGCCGGACAGCGGCGGACCAGCAGGCCGACGCCACGGTCCAAGGCGGCGGAGAACAGCATCCGCCGCCCCTCCGGACCACCCGGTCGGGCAACGCGGTGACTTTCGGCAGGAAACCCGTGTCGGCCATCCGGTCGGCCTCGTCCGGCACCGTGACGCCCACATGGTCCAGCCCGCAGTCGCCACGGTCGATGAGCTCCTCGAGTCGTCCGGGTGCCGCGACGGCGACTCGGCCCCGCCGCGCAGCGCGCCGGCCCGCCGGCCGGTCGGCATCCCGCCCGCCACCGTGGCCGGCCGCAGCCTGACGGAACTGGAACGCCCCGTGCGCATTGCGTGACTTCGCTCCACTCGTACGGCGAGAACTCTCACCACACGGTCCGCCACATCCTCACTTCGCAAGCACAGATATTGATCCACTCGGAGTGCCACGTTTCAGGAAGAGCGGTCTCACAAAGGGCAACCCCGACCGTCAGGGCAGAGGCGACGGCACACACGGAGTGCGCCATGCGGGCGAAGCCGGTGCCCTGCGAACCGGCACACCGCGTCATTCCGAAGGAATGCGGAACTCGAATTCGGGACGGTCCCACGGCACGGCGGGCGGGTTCGCGGGCACGGTTCCGATCGGCACCGCACCGACGCGGTGGTAGAAGTCCTCGGCGGGAACGTGCGACACGACCTTGACACGGTCGAGCCCGGCGGCACGGGCCTCGGACTGCATGTGCGCGACGAGCAGCCGTCCAATACCCCGTCCTTGCGCTTCGTCCGCGACGAACAGCAGGTCGAGCTCCGGCGGAGCGAGGACGAGCGAGTAGAACCCGAGGACCCGGCCTCCATGCTCGTCGGCGCCGACGGCCACGAAGGCGCGGTGCGCCTCGATGTAATCAGGACCGACCCGGTAGCCCGCGACTGCGGCCGCGTACTTGCCCTCGTAGGCGCCTGAGCCACGCACGAGCCGCGTAAGCCGTTTGGCATCCCGCGCGACGGCCCTCCGTATCGTGATCGACCGGCCGATCGGGGAAGTGCGTGAACTCATCGGGAGAGTATTTCGCACCGGAGAGTGCCTCCGTACGGCGGGTCGGCCGCTCGGGCAGGCGTTCCTGCACCGCTCCCGGGGACCACTCGCCCAGGCCCCGGTCGGCCACGTCGCCGCCGCGGCACAGATCGCCCGCCGGCAGCGGCTGGACGCCCGAACCGCTGCGGAGGAGCCGGCACCGGGCGAGACACCACCCGCTCGGAAGCCTCGCCAGGCCGCACAACAGGGAACGCCGGTTACCCGTCCCGACCAGGTTGAAGACCTCGCGGACGGCATACCGCCCGAGACATCGGATGTTCTCACGCCGGGTCTCGCCCTCCCGGGTGCGGAGTTCGTAGTACGCCCGGGTGCGCGGGGCTTGGCGCAGCGGGGTGAACACGATGTGGCGTGGAGCGGCGTCGGCCTGCCGGTCGCCGCCGCGGCTGCTTCGCCGTGCGCTTCTTCGACCGGGCCCTGGTCGACGCCCCCGCTGACGGCTGGACGCTCGGCGAGGTCCACGCCTTCGAGGAGGGCGACCTCCCGCGTCGGTAGGGGCGCGTCACCCGGAGCCTGCCCCGACAGCCTCCAGCCGGCCGGCTGCCGGACTCAGATGCGGGCCGTCCGGCAGGGGGCCCGGTGTCAGTTCCGGCAGCCGCACCCGGAGGCGCTCTTGGCCTCGGCGACGGTCAGGGCGGGATCGGCGGACGTCTCGGCCGGGGTGCAGCAGGTGTTCACACCGCAACAGGCATCGGCCGACTCCGTCACCTCGGAACGGGTGTCAGCGGCCACCGGCTTGAGGGCGCGGACGATGGCGGAGTGCATGCCGTCGGCGACGGCGTGCGTCGGGGTGATCTCGATGTCGGCGAACCCTGCGGCCCGAAGGCCCTCCCGGTACTCGGCGAAGGACAGCGCGCCCGCGATGCAGCCTGCGTGGTCGCCGCGCTCGCCCCGCTGGGCGGGCGTGAGAGTGTCGTCGGCCACGACGTCGGAGACGCCGATACGGCCGCCGGGCTTCAGCACCCGGAACGTCTCGGCGAACACGGCGGGCTTGTCCGTGGACAGGTTGATCACACAGTTGGAGATCACGACGTCGATGGTGTTCGCGGGCAGCGGGATGGCCTCGATGGTGCCCTTGAGGAACTCGACGTTCGTCGCGCCCGCCTTCTCGGCGTTGGACAGGGCGAGTTGGAGCATCTCGTCGGTCATGTCCAGCCCGTACGCCCTCCCCGACGGTCCGACGCGACGGGCGGAGAGCAGGACGTCGATGCCTCCCCCGGAACCCAGGTCCAGAACACGCTCGCCCGCGCGCAGTTCGGCCACGGCGGTGGGGTTGCCGCAGCCGAGGGAGGCGGCGACGGCTGCCGCCGGCAGCGCGTCGCGATCGTCGGCGGCGTACAGGGGGGAGCCGAAGTCCTCGTCGACCTCGACCGGCTCGGGCCCGCAACAGGCGGTGGCACCCTCGGTGACCTTCACTGCCGCCGCCGCATACCGCTGACGGACGGTTTCCCGCAGGTCGGTGGACTGCTCGCTCATGACTCACTCCCAGGTGGCGGGCCGCAGCATGGACCCGGAACGGCCTGTATCGATGTTCATTGATGCAAGCTTGCGCCTTGAATCGAAAAACGTCAACATAGAAGCATGTCGAAACAAGAGCTTGAGGTGATCGGCCAGGACGCCGCCTGATGCCCGGCTTCGCCCTCCTCCGGACGCCCGCGGATCGGCTGTCCGCCTCCCGGCCCGGACGGATCTCGATCCGGGCGATCTCGGTGATCACGGCGGTGTCTTCCTTCAGGGAGTCGTGGTGTCAGTCGTGGGCGGCGGCCCTGTCGTGCTCGGCGTCGACGCGCACGGTGACGCCCGTCTCCACGAGAGTGCGGGTGGCGTCGACGGAGGCGTAGATCCACAGGATGCGCATGGGCTCGCTGGCGGAGGCGTTGCGGAAACGGTGGGGGTGCCGGCGGGGACGTACGTGGTGCCGAAGCGGGTGACGTGGTGTTCGGTGCCGTCGATCTCCACGATGGCGTCGCCTTCGAGGACGATCACGCTTTCGGGGCAGTTGTGGGTGTGCAGGGCGATGCCCGCACCGCCCTCGAAGAGGGTCTGGCCGGTGAGGAAGACCTCGGCGCCGACCCCCTGGTGACCAGGGGGATGGTGCGGGCGCCGCGGCTGAAGGCGGTCAGTTCGGCGGGCCGCAGTACGGCGGGTGGGAAGGGGGCGAAGCATGGCTCGCCGGTGGGGTGGTTCACAGCGGTCTCCGGGGGGTGTTCAGGCGGCAGGGCCGACGGTGATGTCGCGCCGGTGCCGGGCGGCCTGGGCCGAGGCCGCCGCGTCGAGGATGCCGTCGGCCTCCTGGGGCGACCGGGAGGGGTGGCGGGCGGGTTCGGTGCCGGTGACCGGGCCGGTGGAAACGGTCATCAGGTGGTCCTTCCGGTGTGTTCGACGGTGCGGCGGACCCCGGCAGTGACACCGGCGGCACCGAGGGCGCCGCCGGTGTCACGGGTGCGGGTTCGGGTGGCGGGGTTGTCCGGGACGGTGCCGACCGCACCGGTGACGGCGGCGGCCCGCCGGACACGGGGAAACCCGCGGGATGTCGCGCCGGCTCACGGCTCGCACAAGCCGAGGGGAACGCCGACGACAAGACCGAGCTCCCCTCCGGGGTGTGACAGCCCTCCGGGCGAGGAACGCTCTCGACGGGGCGGCCACGCCCGGCCGGGCACTCACCGCGCCGACCGCAGCGGGAACCCGCCCCGCACGGGACCTCCGTCCGCCCCTCCCCGTACCCAAGGCGCCTGGGGGCGCGTCTGCACGGACCCCGATCAACGGCACTCACGCCGGGCGTCGTGTCACACGCCTGCCACCGAGACCGCACGTCCCCGGCCTCGTCGACGACCGGCACCGCGCCCTCGTCATGCGGACGCTCCAGCAGTTCCTGCGCGGAAGGTCCGACAGCGAGTCCCTCACACGGCGCCGGGACCGATCCGCGCGAACCGTCTCGCCGTCCGGGACGCTCAGGACCTCGAACGCCCCCGCCGGCGGGCAGGCTCCACGCCGTGCCCTGCGGCCACCGCATGATCTTCAGTTGTCGGCCCAGCTCAGGGCACCTGATCCAGACGGCAGGAGAGCCCTCGTTCCGTCTGGACCTATTTTGTCTAGACCTCTTGCCCCGCCCGTGAGCCGCGGGCTACGTTTCCCGCTGTTCGGAGTCCTTCGCGTTCCCTTCGATTCCCTTGACGGGCAAGGCTGGAAGGAGCATGTCCGCATGCAGGACCGGAATCTGTCCAGACGAACGGTTCTCGCCTCCGCGACCGTGGCCGCCGCGAGCACGACGGGCGTCGTGGGCGTGGCGGCCACCCCCGCGGTCGCGCACAGGCGCGACAACCGCCTCAAGAAGATCATCTCCAGGATGAGCATCGAGGCGAAGATCGGCCAGCTGTTCGTGCCGTACTTCTACGGTACGTCGGCGACCTCTCCCAGCCGGTTCGACCAGGACCGCAACCTCGGGGAACTCGGCGTCCGCACCGTGGCCGAGCTCATCGCCAAGTACCACATCGGCGGTGTCATCTACTTCCACGGCTGGACGAACAACATCCAGGACCCCCGCCAGGTAGCGGACCTGACGAACGGTGTGCAACGGGCCTCACTCGCCCTGCCCACCCCCGTCCCGTCCCTGATCTCCATCGACCAGGAGCACGGGGTCAACGTCCGCATCGGCAGCGGCGCCACCCAGCTGCCGGGCGCGATGGCGCTCGGCGCGGGCCGCTCGCTCTCCGACGCGCGCACCGCCGGACGGATCTCGGGCACCGAACTCGCCGCCCTGGGCATCCATCAGAACTTCGCCCCGGTCGCCGACGTCAACGTCAATCCGGCCAACCCCATCATCAACGTCCGCTCCTTCGGCGCCGACGCCCGCGCGGTCGGCCGCATGGTGGCGGCCCAGGTGACGGGTTACCAGCAGGCCGGCGTCGTGGCCTGCGCCAAGCACTTCCCGGGCCACGGGGACACCGGGGAGGACAGCCACACCGGACTGCCCGTGATCACCCACACCCGCGAGGAGTGGGAGCGCGTCGACGCCCCGCCCTTCAAGGCCGCGATCGCCGCCGGCGTCGACTCGATCATGACCGCGCACCTCCAGGTCCCCGCGCTCGACCCCAGCAACGAACCGGCCACCCTGTCGCCCACGATCCTCCAGGGCGTGCTGCGCGGCGAACTCGGCTTCGACGGCGTGATCGTCACCGACGCCCTCAACATGCAGGGCGTACGCACCAAGTACGGCGACGACCGCGTGCCCGTCCTCGCCCTCAGGGCCGGCGCCGACCAGCTGCTGTTCCCGCCGGACATCGACGTCGCCTACAACGGCGTCCTGGCCGCCGTGCGCAGCGGAGAGATCACCGAGGAGCGGCTCGACGAGTCGGTCCTGCGCATCCTGCGGGTCAAGGACAAGGCCGGCCTGCTCAGCGGCAGCCCCTACGTCTCCCCGAAGGTGGTCGACCGGGTCGTCGGCGCCCGCAGCCACCGGCGCACCGCCGACCGGATCGCCGAACGCACCACCACCCTGCTGGTCAACGAGGACGAGACGCTCCCGCTGCGCCGCCGGCAGAGGAAGCTGCTCGTGGTCGGCGCCAGCCCGGCCTTCCCGACCGACGACACCCGCACCACGGTGCCCGAGCTGGCCAGGGCGTTCGACGAACTGGGCTACAGCACCACCCACCTCGCCACCGGCCGGGCACCCGACGCGGCGAAGATCGACGAGGCCGTGGCCGCCGCACGGGGGCGGGACGCGGTGGTGGTCACCACCGACAACGTCGGCGCCACCAGCGCCCAGCGCACCCTGGTGTCCCGACTGCTCGCGACGGGCGTCCCCGTCGTCCACCTCGCGGTGCGCAACCCCTACGACATCGCCCACCTCGGCGCCGTCCCGGCCTCACTGGCCTCCTACTGCTGGACCGGGGTCGAACTGCGCGCCGCCGCCCGGGTGATCGCCGGCCGGGTCGAGCCGCGCGGCAAGCTGCCCGTGCCCGTCCAGCGGGCCGACGACCCGGCCAAGGTCCTCTTCCGCTCCGGACACGGCCTGTCGTACGATGACTGACGCCCGCGCCCCCGCGCGGCTTTCCGCCCGGTGTCCCCTGGAGGGGAGCACCGGGGCCGGCCGGCCCCGGCCCACCGGCCCGGCGTGAGAGCTCGGTTCGGCGGTCCCCACGGTCCGGCCGTCGGGCGGACAAGCCGGCAGCCACTCGGCCGGCGGCTTGTGTCAGGTCCCCCAAGGGCGGACTCCGCTTCACGGGGTCACATGCCGGGGTTCCCGCCGTACTCGTCCTGCGGTCGGGGGCCCTCCAGCGGTAGGTGATCGCGGTGGTACGTCGACTCGAACCAGTCCTCGGTCACGATGAACGGCCGGGTGAGGCGTGTGTCGCCGATCCGTTGCGTCCGTATGAGGAGGCCGAGGTCGGTCAGGGCGAACGACCCGTCGAGGGTGAACAGGATCGTCGCCCCGTGCTCGGCGGCGTAGTCCTCCAAGAGCCACTGCTCCATCCGCTCCGGGTCCTGCCCGGCCAAGGGGACGCCGACGAGGGTGGTCTGGGGGCCGGTGGCCGCGCCGAGCGCGACGCACGCGAGGTGTCCCGCGTCGTTGTAGAAGACGCTCACTCCTGCGGTGGCGAAGTTCTCCTGCGCGTAGGGGCCGCCCACCGGTGTCGCGGGTTCCCGGAGCGCGTGGGCGACCTCGGTCGGGGACATCCCGAGGCGCAACGGGCCCACACCGGCGCCCGGGATCAGTTCCCAGTGTCTCCGTTGCCGGTCCTGCGGCGCGGCGAGACGCAACTGGAGGATGCGGCAGGCGCGTTGCACTTCTTCGTCGGAGGCGACACCCCGGTCACGGCGGGCGCGCGCGAGTTCCGCCCGAAGGCGGGGCAGGGCCGGTGCTGCCGACGGGCCCATACGGTCCAGGAACATCACGATGTGGTGCGCGGTCGCCTCGTTCTTCTCCCACACCTCGAGCAGTGTGCCGATGACACCGTCGGCCTCCGCTTCACCGGCGATGTCCCACACCGCGATGGCGGCGTGGAGACGGGTCCATTCGTAGCCGGCGGTCAGCATCTCCCTCAGCCGCGGCAGTGCGGTCACGGCGGCCGGGCCGATCCGGCCCAGCACGTCAGCGGCATCGCGGTTGCAGTGGCTGCCGAGCAGGTCGTGCAGTCGGGACACGATGTCTGCCGGGTCGCGTTCGAGCTCCCACAGAGCGGCCGTCGCGGCTGCCCGGAGGTCCACGTCCGGCGCGTCGGCCAGCGGGCGGACCACGTCCAGGGCCGATACGGCGTCGGTGCCGAACGAGGCGAGCGCCTCCAGTGCGGCGGCGGCGGAACGCCACTGCTCGTACCGGACCGCGGCGGTGACCGCCTGTGTGATCGCGGGGACGGCGCCCGGGTCGCCGAGCGCGGCCAGCGCGGAGGTCAGGCCTCCGGTGCCGAAGCCGGGCCCGTGCTTCGAGAAGTCGACGGCGGCGAGACGCCGGCACAGCCGCGGCACCAGTTCGTCCGCGCCCCGCCGCAGACAACCCGCGACTTGAACGGCGCGCCAGGCGTCGACGTCCGTGTCCAGCGCCGTCAGCAGCCCGGGCAGAGCGCGCGGGTCGTCGAGGCGTGCCAGTGCCCTCACGGCCTCCTGGTGGGCACGGCGCAGCAGCGGATCGCGCGCCGCCCACACATCCGGTCCGTACGCGGTGCGCTGTGCGGCGACGAAGGCGGCGAGGGCTTCGCGGGCGTTGTCCGTGACGGGCATGAGAGATCCGAGGACCTCCGCCGCCGCCAACGCGGTGTACGGGTCGTCGGGGAGCAGGCACTCCGCGACGAGCGTGACGAGGCGGGCGTGGTTCCCGCGCCAGGAGCCGATCAGGTCCCGGGCCATGCCGATCGCGTCGAAACGGACGGCCGGGTCGGGGCTGCGCAGCTGCTCGGTGAGCAGGGCCGTACGCTCGGGCACGCGGTGGTCCAGCACCCTGTGGAGAGCGCGCAGCAGTGGGGTGGTGGGCGCGTGGACACGGTTGTGCCGGTCCATGTCGGCGAACGCGGCGACGATCTGTGGCGGAGTGTCCGGGGACGCCGTGTCGGGGGCGGGGGTGCACGCACGGGTACCGGAACCGGACCGGCACCGCTTCTCGTCGGTCCTGGGCGGCGGCGCGGGGGTGAGCCGGCGCAACAGGCCGATCGCCGCCGGTACGGTGCCGTCGCCGACGGCTTCCGGGACGCAGCGGGCGTGGTGGACGAGGGCGGCGAGCCGGACATCGGCGTCCGCCGAGGTGTCGTCGGCCAGACCGCGGAGCCAGGCGGTGGCGTCGGCCCGCGCTGCGGGCAGCCGCAGCGCCAGGTCGGCCGTCGTCTCGACCACGAGCAGCCGTTCGACGGTCCCGGACGCGGCGGGCAACCGGGAGCGGAGGACGCCGACCGCGCGGTCGGCGTCGTCGAGGAAGAGGCCCAGGCCCACGATCGCCGCACGCCGCACGCCCGGGTCCACGTCGGCCGCATAGGCGACGAACGCCTCGGAGCGGTCGCGCATCATCGCCGCGCCGTCCGTGCAGGCCGTCGAGGCGGTGCCGTCCGGTGCGAATCGGATGCCGCCGTCATCACGCTCCACGGATTCACGTCCGATACTCACCAACAACCCTATGACGGAAGCACGATCGGGGGTCGCGGGATCGTCGGCCAGCGCGAACAGGAACGGCAGACTCGCCACCGTGCACACGTACACGTCACCCTGGTGGTGGGCCGCACTGTAGAAATCGCCGAACGCCCTCTCCCTGACCTCGGAATCGGGTGAGGCCATCGCCCGGAGCCACACCGGAACGTCCACGGCCGGCCCGTACGCATGCCTCATCGACGACCAGTCGACACTGTCCACATCGTTGATCATGCACGGCACTCTGCCGCAGGGCACTGACAGACCCCCGGGGGCGGGCTTCCGCTCGCGTCGCGGTCGCCCCGCGGAGCTGCGGCCCCTGGCTCCGGCAGCGAGTGCTCATGTCCGGTCGCGTCGCGGAAGGACTTCGGCGTTCGGACCAACTTTCCACGAGAGCGCGGTAGTCGGCGAAACGAGGGCCGGGAACCGTGTCCTGGACCGGCTGACCGTTCAGCCAGCATATTCGGAAGGTGTCGCTCTCGGTGTCGAGTAGACAGCACACTCCGCCGCCGGCGGCGGTGAGGCCGGTGAACACGGCTCTGACGCTTGCGGATCGCTCGAACAGCCGGCTCATCCCCGACGTGGCCGCCACGAAGTCCAGCGACGCGAAGCGCGGGTGGCGCTCAGGCGCGAACCGCACCGTGAGGTAGATGTATCCGATCTGCACTCTTCCGAACTCGTCGGGTTCGGCGTCACTGTCGTGAAACTCGCGCACCGCTTCGTCGACGCCGAACATGATCGAGGTGTCGAGTTCGAGGCTGCCGCCTGTGGAGCAGTCCACCGGTTCGCTCTTGAAACGGGATGTGAACGGGACGACGACCCGGTCACCGCCGGGCAGGGTGACCGTGAGCGGCGTCACTCGACGGGGCGGCGGCGCCGGCTTGGTGAGCTCGTGCAGCGCCCTGGTGACGTTCTGGGCAGGCACAAAGATCCGGTAGCTGTGGTCAAGCCCCGTACGCATCATCCTTTTCCGTCGGACCGGGACTTCCCGTGACATGCCCGTACGTGTTCGGGGCCTGCGCGTTTTCTCGGAGGCGGGCGGGCTCCGGCGAGCAGTTTTCCTTTCTGACGCTCGGTTGGAGTCGTTCACGTCCTGGTGCGACGGGCTCGGGCAGGGCGCGGAAGAGGAGCCAGCTCAGGGCGGGCATGGCGATCAGGGGGGTCAAAGCCGTCCGGAGGGAGGTGGCGTCGGCCAGGTGTCCCAGCAGGGGGCTGATCAGGCCGCCGACGCTGACGGTGAGGCCGAGGGTCACGCCGGCGGCGGTGCCGACCCGGGAGGGCAGGTAGTCCTGGCCGAGGGTGACCTGGAGGGAGAAGGGGACGTACAGGCCGGCGGAGGTGAGGGCCACGAAGAGGAACACGGCCGGACCGGGCACGTGGATCACTCCGGCGACGGCGGCGGTCGAGAGCAGGTAGGACCATCGCGAGACGCGCACCCGGTCGTAGCGGTCGGCCAGAAAGCCGCCCAGCACCGAGCCGACGGCCCCGCCCAGGAACAGCAGGAACAAGGCCACGGTTCCGGCGGCCGCGCCACTGTGCGCGCGCTGCTGGACGTAGAGCGAGATGAAGGTGCTCAGGCCGACGAAGACGACGGAACGGAACACGACCGCCAGGGACAGCTTCACGAACGAGGCCACGTCGTCGGTGCCCTTGGCCGAGGTCGTCCCGGAGGCACCGGCCGTTTGCCGGCCGAGCATCCGGAGCGTCGGCACGCACAGGGTGGCGCCGACGAGCGCGGGCAGAACCAGCAGTGGGGTCCAGCGCAGCGAGCCGTGACCGATGACGGCCGAGACCATGATGGGTGCCAGGGCGAAGCCGAGGTTGCCGCCCAGGGAGAACCAGCTCATGGCACTGTGGCTGCCCCGACCGGCACGTCTGGCGACGCGGGCGGACTCGGGGTGGTAGGCGGCCACACCGATCCCCGAGATCGCGACGAACGTCAGTGTGAGCCCGTACGAGCCGCTCAGGCCGCTCAGCGCGATGCCCACGCCGCCCAGCAGCGTGCCGGCCGGCAGCAGCCACGGCATCGCCCACCGGTCGGTCAGCACGCCGAAGACCGGCTGGGCGACCGACGACAGCAGCGAAGCCGCCAGCACGATGCCGGAAGCGACGGCGTAGCCGTAGTCACGTTCGGCCACGAAGAACGGGATCAGCGCCGCCACGGCACCCTGGTAGACGTCGACGCAGGCATGCCCCACGGCCAGCAGCCAGATCGGTGTGTTCCTTCGCATCTCCCCATGCTGGGCGGCCCGGCCGGTGTCCCGCTTTCGATAAAGTGCCAAGTGATGCAGAAAGTCCGCCACACACCTGTCGCGCCGACCCGGACCCAGCGTCTCGCCTCCGGGGGCGAGATCGACGCCCACCGCCATGACGACCACCAGATCGTCTACGCCGGCCGGGGGACGATCTCCGTCACCACCGACGCCGGCTCATGGGTCGCTCCCGCCACCCGCGCGCTCTGGATTCCGGCGGGCACCGTCCACCATCACCAGGCCCACGGCGAACTCGACCTCCACCTCGTCGGCCTGCCCGCCGCGGTGAATCCCCTCGGTCTCGACAAGCCGGCCGTCCTCGCCGTCGGTCCCCTCCTCCGCGAGCTCATCGTCGCCTACACGCTCACCCCCGAGGACGACAGCCCACCCCGCCTGCGCCTGCGCGCCGTCATGCTCGACCGGCTGAAGGCCGCTCCCGAACAGCCGCTGCACCTGCCCGCCCCGACCACCCCCCTGCTCCGGGAGTTGCACGACATCCTGCGCGCCGACCCGGCGGACAACCGGTCACTCGACGAACTCGGCCGACAGATCGGCGCCGGCGCCCGCACGCTCTCGCGTCACCTCCGCGACGACCTCGGCCTCACCTACCCCCAGTGGCGCACCCAGGTCAGGCTCCACCACGCGCTGGTCCTCCTGGCCGACAACACCCCCGTCACCACGGTCGCCCACCGGTGCGGCTGGTCGTCCGCCAGCACCTTCATCAGCGTCTTCCGCCGCACCTTCGGTCACACCCCCGGCTCCGTTCCCCCCACGTGACGCACGACATGGCGGTCATGGTGACTTCCCTCCGGCTCCGTGGTGCGGCGCGTACCCCCCCAACGAGCCTTGATCGCTGCCGAGCCCGCCGGGTAGCTTGGCCGGCATGACCGACCTCGGACCCGTCGCCTGGCCCCCTGCCCCGATCAGGACCGAGCGGCTGGTGCTCCGTGAGCCCGAAGCCCAGGACCGTGCGGCGGTCATCGAGTTGCTGACCTCGCCGGAGGTGGGCACCTACCTCGGTGGCCCTCGACCGCGTGTCGAGCTCGAACGCGAGATGCCCGGGGCGCCCGGCCGGCGCCCCGGCCTCTTCACCGTCGATCTCGACGGAGCGATGATCGGCCGGATCACGCTCACCAGAGGAACCGGACACCTTCCTCGGGCTGCCGGGAAGGCCGAGCTGGGCTACCTGTTCCTGCCGCACGCATGGGGACACGGGTACGCCTCCGAGGCGTGCACAGCGGCGCTCGGCTGGTTCGCCGGCGCGCTTCCCGACGAACCGGTGGTGCTCGCCACCCAGACCGCCAACGTCCGTTCGATGCGCCTCGCGGCGAAGCTGGGCTTCATCGAGGTGGAGCGGTTCGAGGCCTACGGCGCCGAGCAGTGGTTCGGCGAGTGGTCCCCGGTCACGGCGTCCGATTGAGTCCGCGCTCGCTCGCACGAGGGCGTCCACACGGTCTCGGACACGCGGACATCCACCGGCGCTCCGCCTCGTACGGCAGGAACGACGCTGTCGGGGCACGGGGAGGGGACGGGCCCGTCTCGCCCGTCAGTCGAGGTGGGCGTCCCGGCTCAGGGTCCGCAGCAGGGCGTGCTGTCGGCGGACCTGGTCGCGGCCCCGGTACGGCTCGCGCCGGCCCTCGTACTCGCTCGACAGCCAGCCCCGCCAGTCGGCCGCGCGCAGCGTGGCGACGATCTCCGGCCAGGGGATGTGCAGGTCGGTGAGCCGGTCGTCGATCTCGAAGAACTTCGCCTGGATGAAGTGCACGTGCGGCAGTACGTCGGTCAGGTCGCTCATGGGGACGGCCAGGGGTTCCAGGAAGGCCGGGCGCTTCCTGCCCTCGAAGCCCTCGTGACCGTCGTCGACCGGTGCCGTCTGGAAGATGCCGGTGTCGATGAGCAGCTTGAAGTGGTCGCTGCCGGTGCGGTCGATGAAGTCGAGGTACGCCTGGGTGACCGGGTGCCTGATCGGGGTGGGGCTGTGGATCTCGGGGCAGATGACGATGTCGAGGTCCGCGGCGAGGTCGAGAACCCGCTCCACGGCGGGCTGCCAGATGGGGTGCGGGTCGAGTTCCGGTGTGACGACGCCGAACTTGGGGCGGACGGAGGTGAAGCCGAGCAGCTTGGCCAGCCGCAGGTCGCGTTCAAGCCGGTCCCTGCCCTCCTCGACGGTGAGGTCCCGGTCGCGCCACATGGCCGTGTCGACCCAGGAGCCGTAGTTCGTCGGCGTGAGCCCGTACCGGTCCAGCAGCCGGTGCCAGGTGTCGACCCAGACCGGGTCGGGGTCCGGGTAGCCGGGGATGTTGCCCTCGCCGAGGATCTCGATGCCGGTCGCGCCGAGGTCGGCGATGTCGGCCATGGCGTCCTGGAGGGTCATCGAGGTGTAGAGGTCGCCTGAGTAGCTGTAGAGCGAGACGCCGTAGCGCGGTCCGTACGTCCCGGGGTCGTCGGGCACGATCGTGATCGCGGCGGAGGAGCGGAACACCGAGGGGCCGGCGACCTCGGGGATGTAGGGCCGGCGCAGGTGGACGGCGACCTCCACCTGATGGACGCCCGCGCTCAGGCCGCCCGGGTGGGGGACGGACAGCGTGGCCGGTTCGTCGAGCTGCCACCGTACGTCCGTGGAGGCACGCAGTTCGTCGAGCGTGAAGGTGCGGCCCCGCAGCGTCCAGCGCTGCGCCTCCCGGGGGAACGTGCGGCCGTCGACGATCACGTCGGCACCGTCGACGAGGCTGCCGGCGACGCCGCGGTAGTTGGGGTTGCGCAACTGGAGCCGGAAGCCGGTGACACCGGTGTCGTCGGTCGTGTTGCGGAAGCCGCGCTGCTGGATGATCGGGCGTTCGAGCATGGTGGTCTTTCGTGAGAGGTGGAAGGGCTGCCGGTCGCGGCGGCCCGCGGAGCGCGGTCAGGCGTGGCGCTTCTCGAGGCCGTACAGGCCCATGCAGACCGCCTGTGCCAGGCAGAGCACGGCCGGAAGACCGATGAAGGCCCACTCGATGGCCTGGCTCGCCCGGTCGGAGACGTGTTCGGCGCGGTATCCGCCCCAGGCGAGTGCCCAGGCGAAGAGGGAGCCGCCGAGTGCGGTGCCCACCTTGGTGGCGAAGCTGTAGCCGGCGTACAGCAGGCCCTCGTCGCGGCGGCCGGTGAGGGTTTCGTGGTGGTCGACGGTGTCCGAGACCAGCGCGGGCGCGGCGACGAAGCCGAACCCGCCGAGCAGGTTGGCGAGGAGGAAGACGGTGATGAACGCGGCCGGCTGTCCGTCCAGGAAGAAGAGGAGGACGTACAGGACCGCCGTCGCGGCGAGGCCGATGTTGATGCCGCGGCGCTTGCCGGTGCGGCGCAGGAACCACGGGGTGACGAGGGAACCGACCAGGGCCGAGAGCGAGAACGCCAGCAGGATGTAGCTGGTGGCCCAGGTGTCGTCGAGGACGTCACGGGCGTAGTAGACGGCGCCCGCGGTGATGATGCCCAGGCGGACGAAGGCGACCAGGGAAGCGGCGCTCACCCCGAGCCAGTGGCGGTTGCGGGGCAGGGAGGCGAGGGCGCGCAGGGAGGTGGTCTCGCGGGCGGCCGGTGGGACGGGGCGTTCCCGGCACAGCAGGGCGACGATCCAGTAGAGGAGCGTGCCGGCCGCGCCGAGGACGACGGCCATGCCGGTGAAGCCGCGGGCCCGGTCGGCACCGCCGAGAGCTCCGACGAGCGGCATGACGGCGAGGGAGACGGTGATCAGGCCGAGTGAGGCGCCGACGAACCGGTAGCCGCTCATCTTCAGGCGCGTGTCGGTGTCATCGGTGAGCATGGGCAGCATCGCGCCGTACGGGACGTTGACGAGCGAGTGGCTGACGCCTACGACGACGAAGGTGACCGTGGCCCAGATCACCGCCGTGGTGCCGGTGCCGGGCGTGGTGAAGGCCAGGGCGAAGGCGACGCCGAGTACGGGCGCGGCGAAGATCAGGTACGGGCGGGCGCGGCCGAAGCGGCTGCGGGTGCGGTCCACGGCCAGGCCGACCACCGGGTCGATGACCGCGTCCGCGATCCGGCCGACGAGCAGGATGGTCCCGGCGGTGGCGGCGGCCAGGGCGGCGACATCGGTGTAGAAGTACAGCAGGAACGCCGTCAGCGTGGTCCAGGTCAGGTTGGACGCCAGGTCGCCGAGTCCGTAGCCGAGCTGGGCGGACCTGCTCGGCTGAGGTGGCCCGGCGGAGGGCTGGGGGGCTACGCCGGTGGCGGGTGAGGGCACGGCACTCATCCTCGAGTCCCTTCGGGAAGCAGAGGGCGAGCCGCCACGACGCACGAAAGGCGGGGGGAAGGGGCGGCTGCCGGTGACTGCGGCGGAGCTCGTTCCGACTCCGCTCGCTGCCGTCGGAACTTATGCACGCGACAAACGGAAGTCAATGGTCTCAGCCATACTCCTGTACGTCATCGACACAACGAATGGCGCCTGCGCCCGTTCCGTCTCCCCGCCCGCGGTCGCACCGCCGGTCCGTCCGGCGGCCCGGGAGCGGGCGCCTCAGGGGCCGGTCACGAGGCGCGCGGGCTCCACCGCCGAGGGCCTTCCGTGCGGCGCCCAGGCGGCGAGCGCGTCCGCCGACAGAAGCGTTTCCACCGCGAGGTGGGCCCCGCCGACGACGCCGCCGGTGTCGCCCGCGACCGAGGCCCTGATGGTCAGGTCCGCCGAGGCGAGGGGCAGGGCCCGGCTGCGCACGGTGTGGTCGACGACACGGAGGAAGGTGTCCGCGCCGGTGACGGCGCCCCCGCCGAAGACGAGGCAGTCCGGGTTGTAGAAGTTCACCAGGGCGGCCATCAGGCTGCCGATGCGCTCGCCGGCCCGTGCCACCGCGGTCAGGCACCACGGGTCACCCGCCGCGACACCGCGGCCGATGTCGGCGGGCATGATCTCCCCGGTGGTCCGGTGGATGTCGGCCAGGAAGCGGCTGCGCCCCTCGTGGACGGCGGTGACCGCGTCGCGGGCCAGCGCCCAGCCGCCCGCCAGCGCCTCCAGGCAGCCCGTGCGCCCGCACCGGCACATCACGGAGTTGTCCTCCAGCACGCGGGCGTGCCCGATGTCGCCGGCGGCGCCCTTGCTGCCGCGGTGGATCCTCCCCCCGCTGACGATGCCCGCGCCGATGCCGGTGCCGGCCTTGACGAAGATCATGTGCCGGTCGTCGTCCAACCCCGCGGTCAGGGCCTCGCCGAGGGCGAGCAGGTTGGCGTCGTTGTCGACCCAGACCGGCACGCCGTAGCGGTCCTGGAGCCGCCCGCGGACGTCGAAGCCGTCCCAGCCGGGCATGATCGGCGGCTGCGAGGGCCGCCCCGTCGCGAACTCCACCGGTCCGGGAACGCCGATCACCACGGCCCACAGCCGCGCCTGACCGCGCCCTTCGAGCAGGTCCGCGAACCGGCCGTCGAGGAACTCGAGCGTCTCCTCGGGGCCACGTGCGACGGGCCACTCCAGGTGCCGGTGCTCCAGCACCCCGGCGTCGAGATCGGTGACCGCCACGTCGAGCGCCGCGGCGCCGAGCACCGCCGACAGCACCACCCCCTCCTCGGACCGGAACCGCAGCCGCCTGGGCGCCCGGCCGCCGCTCGACGGACCGGTGTCGGCGTCCTCCAGCAGCCCCAGCTCCATGGCCTCCTCCACCCGCTGGGAGATGACGGTGCGCCCCAGCAGGGCGGCGGCGCCGAGTTCCGGGCGGGTCCGTGCCCGGTTGCGGCGCACCAGGCGCAGAACGGTGGCGAGAGCCTCGTACTGATCGACGGCGGTGGGAGGTCGGCGCGACATGCCGACATCATTCCGCACTTCCGCCGTGGCGGAGCACACTCTTGACGACTTTTGCATGTCGCGTGCAATAGTGCTGTCCGTGAACGCTCATCGGATCCGTGAATGCTCATCGGAGGAGAAGCCGGAGGCTGCCATGACGCAGCAGGTACAGGCCGCGATCGTGGGAACGGGCTTCATGGGGTCCGTCCACGCCCGCGCCGTCACGGCGGCGGGGGGCCGGGTGCGGCTGGTCGCCGGCAGCTCACCCGCTCGCGCCCGGGAACTGGCCGGGGCCGTTCCCGGCGCCGGACCGGTCACCTTCGAGGACGTACTGGCCTCGGACGTGGACGTCGTCCACGTCTGTACGCCGAACCACCTGCACCACGACATGGCCCGGCGGGCGCTGGAGGCCGGCAAGCATGTGATCTGCGAGAAGCCCCTGGCGGTCTCGGTGAAGGAGGCGGAGGACCTCGCGGATCTCGCGGCGCGAACCGGCCGCGTGGCCGCCGTGCCCTTCGTCTACCGCTTCTACGCCTCCGTACGGCTGGCGCGTTCCCTGATCGCGGCCGACCGGCGCGGACCATGGCTGCTGCACGGCTCCTACCTGCAGGACTGGCTCGCCGACGCGAAGGCCGACAACTGGCGTGTGGACACCGACCGCGGCGGCGGCAGCCGGGCCTTCGGCGACATCGGCATCCACTGGTGCGACCTGATGGAGTTCGTCACCGGGCAGCGCGTCACGGCCGTACAGGCCACGCTCGGTCGCGCTCACCCCGTGCGCGCGGGCCGCGCGGTGGCCACCGAGGACGGCGGGGTGCTCTCCTTCCGCACCGACACCGGCGGGCTGGGCTCCCTGGTGATCAGTCAGGCCAGCGCCGGACGCAAGAACCGGCTGTGGTTCTCCTTCGACGGCCCGGACGCCAGCTACGTATTCGACCAGGAGAACCCCGAACGCCTCTGGGTCGGCGGCCGGGACGCCGACCGTGTGCTGACGCGCGATCCCGCGCGCGGCGGGGGAAGGCCGGACGCGCTGCCGCCCGGCCATCCGCAGGGCTACCGCGAGTGCTTCGCCGATTTCGTCGCCGACACCTACGCCGCCGTGCGGGGCGAGAGCGTCGACGGCCTGCCCACCTTCGACGCCGGGCTGCGCGCCGCCCGGCTGACCCGGGCCGTGCTCGACTCGGCCGCCGACGACGCCACATGGACGGAGGTCCCCGCATGAAACTGGGCATGCTCACCGCCTGCCTGCCCGCCTGGCCGCTGGAACGTGTCGCCGGCTGGGCCGCGAAGGCCGGCTACGAGTGCCTGGAGGTCGCCGTCTGGCCGGGCACCGGCGGACGCGACTTCGAGGCGGCGCACATCGACGTCGCCCGCTTCGACGCGGCCGAACGCGAGCGCGTACAGCGGCTGACGCGGGAAACCGGCCTGGAGATCTCCGCCCTGGCGTACTACGAGAACAACCTCCACCCCGACCCCGTACGCCGCGCCGGGATCCGCACCCACCTCAGACACGCCGTCGACGCCGCCCAGGCCCTCGGCGTGCCGTACGTCGGCACCTTCATCGGCCGTGACCCGGCCCGCAGCGTGCCCGAGAACCAGCGGGAAGCCGAACGAATCCTGCCCGAACTCGTCGACTACGCCGGCGAACGCGGCGTACGGCTGGTCATCGAGAACTGCGTGATGGAGGGCTGGCACCCCGACGGCCATCCCGGCAACATCGCCTACTCCCCCGAGCTGTGGGAGTGGATGTTCTCCCTCGGGCTGTACCTCAACTGGGACCCATCCCACCTGATGTGGCTCGGCATCGACCCCCTGACCACCCTCACGCCCTACGCCGACCGCATCGTCCACGCCCAGGCCAAGGACATCGAGCTCGACCCCGTGGCCCGCGACCGGTACGGCTTCTTCGGCACCACCGCCAAGAACGGCGACCCCTGGGCCACCGGCTGGTGGCGCTACCGCGTTCCGGGCCGCGGCCAGGTCGACTGGCCCCGCGTCGTCGACCGGCTCTACGAGACGGGGTTCACCGGCACCCTCTCGGTCGAGCACGAGGACCCGCTGTGGGGTGGCACCCCGGAGAAGGTCTGCCGGGGTCTGACCATCGCCCATCACACCCTGCGTCCCCTCGTCGTGGCCTGATCCCTCACCCCGGAGCCCTCCATGTCCCTCCCCTCGGCAACCTCCTACGACCTCGTCGTCGTCGGCAGCGGTCCCACCGGCAGCACCTATGTACGCGAGGTGTACGACCACCACCCCACCGCCCGCATCCTGCTGCTCGACGCCGGTCCGCGGCTGTCCGACCCGCCCGGCGGCCACGTCAAGAACATCCCCGACCCCGGCGAACGCGCCCGCGCGCAACGCGCCTCCGAAGGCCCCGGTCCGGCCGGCCGGCCGGGCACGTGGTTGCTGGGCGCACCCGACCTGCCCGCGGCCGCCCTCTCCACCAACGTCGGCGGCATGGGAGCGCACTGGACCGGTGCCTGCCCCCGCCCCGGCGGCGGCGAACGCATCGGCTTCGTCCCGGCCGCCGAGATGGACGCCCATCTCACCCGGGCCGAACAGCTCCTGTGCGTCGACTCCCACGCCTTCGACCAGGCCCCCTTCGCCGACGAGGTACGCGGCCGGCTGTCCGCACTCCTCGACGCCGGCCGGCCGGTCCACCGACGGGTGGCCCCGATGCCGCTGGCCGTCACCGGACGGCCCGACGGCGCTCACGTCTGGAGCGGCACCGACGTCGTCCTCGGTCCGGCGGCACGCGACGAGCGCGTCGAGATCGCCGACCGCTGTCTCTGCCCGCGCGTCGTCCTGGACGCCGGCACCGCGACCGGGGTGATGGTGCGCGACCTGGTCACCGGGGAAGAGCGGGCGATCACCGCGCGGGCGGTCGTCGTGGCCGCGGACGCCCTGCGCACCCCGCAGCTGCTGCACGCCTCCGGCATCCGTCCGCCCGCGCTGGGCCGCTACCTCAACGACCAGCCGCAGATCGTGCACGCCGCCCGCCTGCCCGACGACGTCGTCACCGCCCACCGTGCCGTCACCGGCCGCACCCGGGACGAAGACGGCGCCATCGTCCCCCAGAGCGGCGTCAGCTGGGTTCCTTACACCGACGCACACCCTTTCCACGGCCAGGTGATGCAGCTCGACGCCTCCCCCGTCCCGCTCGCCGACGACACCGCTGTGGAGCCCGGCGCCATCGTCGGACTGGGCTGGTTCTGCGCCAAGGACGTCACCGCGGACGACCGGGTCGAGTTCGACGACACCACGGCCGACGCGTACGGGATGCCGGCCATGCGTGTCCACCACCGCTACACCGAGCGCGACCTCACCGCCATCGAGCAGGCCAAGAAGGCCGTCGCCGAGGCGGCAGCCGCCGTGGGGGTCCCCCTGGACGACTCCCCCGTCCTCCTGCCCGCCGGCAGTTCGCTGCACTACCAGGGCACCACGCGCATGGGGCCCGCCGACGACGGCACCAGCGTCTGCGACGGTCACAGCCGCGTCTGGAACACCCGGGGCCTCTGGGTCGCCGGCAACAACGTCATCCCGACCGCCACCGCCTGCAACCCGACGCTGACCTCCGTCGCCCTCGCGGTCCGAGGCGCCCGCTCGCTCGTGGACCATCTGCGCTCGACCGCCGGACACGGCGGAGCAGCCCGTCAGACGGCTGCCGACACCGCGGAAACTTCTCGGACCGATACCGATCAGACAGCAGCTCCCTGACGCAAGCATCCGGTCATTAGGGGTCACCCCCGGAAACCCGTCCCCTCCGGCCGACGCCACCTGCCTACGGTGCCACCGCGGCCGGGGCGGGAACCACCGCCCCGTCGAGGCCGACGCAACCCGTGGAACAACAGATGAGGGAGACGTCCATGGCAACTGTCGAAGTGTCACTGAAGGACATCATGACCGCCGTCGAAGGGTCACTCGGAGCGGCCGTCGTCGACTACTCCAGCGGCATGGCCCTGGGGACGCTGGGCGGGGGCAAGGACCTGGATCTCACCGTCGCGGCCGCCGGCAACACGGATGTCATCCGGGCCAAGCTGCGCACCATGGAACTGCTGGGCCTGACCGGCCAGATCGAGGACATCCTCATCACGCTCGAAAGCCAGTACCACGTCATCCGGCCGGTCAGCGGGCGGAACGGCAACGGGCTGTTCCTGTACCTCGTACTCGACAAGTCCCGGTCGAACCTGGCGATGGCCCGCCACCAACTCAAGCGGATCGAAGAACAGCTGGAGGTGTGAACGACCCGGGAACCGGGTCGACGCGCGCCCATGATGTGAAGACTTCTTCAAGTCACCACATCAACATGGTCCCAATCCGTGGATGCGCGCCGGGCCGAGCAAGAAGGATCGGCTCCGAAGGACAGCACGTCGTGCGGCGGCGCGTCCGTGAGGGCGCCGCCGCACCGTGGAGAACATCCCCGATGCGGCAGGGAGTGCGCGCCCATGCAAGTCCCCCTCTACCAGGCCAAGGCGGAGTTCTTCCGCATGCTGGGACACCCTGTGCGCATCAGGGTCCTGGAACTGCTGCAGCACGGGCCCGTGCCGGTGCGGGACCTGCTCGCCGACATCGACATCGAGCCGTCCAGCCTCTCGCAGCAACTGGCCGTGCTCAGGAGGTCCGGCATCGTCGTCTCGGTCCGGGAGGGCTCCACCGTCCGGTACGCCCTCGCCGGCGGCGACGTCGCCGAGCTCCTCCGCGCGGCCCGCCGGATCCTCACCGAGCTGCTGGCCGGTCAGAGCGAGCTCCTGGCCGAACTCCGGCAGACCGACGCACCCGTGGCGCCGGTCCCCACGAGCAGGCGGGGCTGAGAGGGCCGCCGGACCCGCCGCCCCGCCCGTGCCCGTCACAGGTCGGCCGGTGTGTCCAGACCGGTCAGGGCGCCCACGGGGTCCGGGTCGGGGGTGCCGCGGGGCCACCAGTCGTCGTGGCCCGGCTCGGACTCGTAGGCGTACCACAGGTGGTCGCGGCCGAGGCGGAGCTGGACGTGGCCCCGTGGGTGGGTGAGGCGGTTGCGCCAGGGGCGGAAGGCGGGGAGGTCGGCGGCGAGGAGGAGCGGGCGGGCGCGGTCGAAGCGGCCGGCCGGCGGGTCCCAGGGCTCCTCGAGGACGGCGAGGCCCGTCGGGCCGCCCTGGCGCCAGGCGGCGACCGCGCGCGCCAGCTCGGCTGGGGTGCGGCCGGCGGCTCTGGCGAGGGAGGAGTACAGCGCGCGCGTCGCCGCGGTCAGGCCGGAGCCGGGGCGGGCGGCGGCGAGCCGCACCGCGTCCTGCCAGAGGCTGAGCCGGCCGACCGGGTCGCGGCCGGTGGTGAGCAGGGCGTGCGCGCGGGCGGCGGCGTCGGTGGCCAGCTGGTCCAGCGCGAACGGGTCAGGACCGCCCGGGGACGCGGGGTACACGGGCGGCTGCCCGGGATGCGGTGGCGGGGGCAGCGGGGCCGGGAGCGGCGGGAGTTCGCGGTCGCGGCGGGCGAGGACATCGGCTGCCCGGATGTCCGGCAGGGGTTCCGGTTCCTTCCCCCGGGCGGCGCGGGCCGCGCGGGTGGCGCTGAGCCGGGACAGCGCGTCGATCACCTGGCGCTCACCGCGTCCGCGCAGCAGGAGCAGCACGAACGGATCGGCGTCGAGCAGCCGGGCCGTCTGGTAGCAGAGGGCCGCGGCGTGCTTGCAGGGGTGGCCGGAATCGGGGCAGCTGCACTGCGGGGCGAGGTCGCCGGGGCCGGGCAGCAGCGCCGCTCCGCAGTCGGCGAGGGACTGGGGCATCTCCTTGTCCAGCAGCGCCGCGATGTGACCGGGGCGGTCGGCGGCGGCGTCCAGGAACCGCTCCCAGTCGGCGTCAGTGAACGTCCGCAGCCGCACCTGCACGCGGTACGGCCGCGGGCGGCTGCCCTGCACATACGCGAGGAGCAGTCCCGGTGTGACGGTGATGGCGTCCACATGGCCCCGCTCGGCGTATCCGCGTCCGCGTGCGAGCCGGGCGGCGTCCAGCGCACCCTCCTCCAGCGCCGTGACCCATGCGTCACCCCACCAGGTCTCGGCGAAGCCCTCGCTGTCCGAGGCCCGGGGCGGGAACGCCGGGAAGGTGCGGCGCAGGTCGCCGTCGCGGGCGGGGGCGGCCATGGAGCGGGGGGTGGCGGGTGCGGGCGGTGCGGTGTTCCCCGGGGGGCCGAGGGGAACCGAAGCTCCGCTGCGGGAGCGCGAGCTGTCGGGTGACGCCGGGAGGCCGAGGGGAACCGAAACACCGCTGCGGGAGCGCGAGCTGTCGGGTGACGCCGGGAGGCCGAGGGGAACCGAAACACCGCTGCGGGAGCGCGAGCTGTCGGGTGACGTCAGGGTGCCGCCCGGGCCGGGGGCGTCGTCGGTCCCCGAATCCGGTCCGGGCATGCGGAAGGCGTCCGTGAGCGACTCCCGTACCTCGCGGGCCCGGGCGTCGGCGGCGCGGTCGCCGCGGGTCGTGCGCGGGACGCGGGGTGACGGAGCGCGCCGTTCACGGGGTTCGGCGCCCGCCGTACGGCCGTCCGGTGCCGGACGCGCCCGCGGCGCTTCCCCGCGCGCGGAGCGCAGCGCCTCCCGCGCGATGTCCCCGGGGCGCGGGGCCTCGCGGTGTCCGGCGCCGTCGCCGGCCACGGCCGCCGGGTCCGCGGACGGCGTCCCGGCGGTGGGCGGCCCGGCGGTGGGCGGCCCGGCGGTGGGCGGCCCGTCGCCGTGGGGCCGCTCTTCACGGGGTGCCCTGTCCTCCGCGGGAGGGTGTGCTGCCGGTGCGCCGGTGTCCTCGCGGTCCGGGTCCGCCGCGTCGGCGGGCCCCGCCGTGCCGCGCCGGGCCCGTACCGCCTGCCGCAGCGCCTCACGGGCCACGTCTCCGGGGCGGTGTTCCCGGGTTTCGGGCCGAGCGGGCCGATGGGGTTGGTCGGGCTGTCCGGTGGCCGGGACGGCCGGCTGATCGGGAGCGGGCCGGTGCTCCGGTGCGGCCGTGGCCGTCGGCTCGCGGGTCACCCGTGCGCGGGCCGCGCGCAGGGCCGCGCGGGCTTCGTCGGAGGGGCGGGGGGTCATGCCGGCCTCCGCAGGGACACCAGGTCGGACAGGTCGCGGTCGGACAGCTCCGTGAGGGCCGCCTCGCCGGAGCCGAGGATCGCGTCGGCGAGGGCGCGCTTGGACTCCAGCATCTCGGCGATACGGTCCTCGACCGTGCCCTCGGTGACCAGGCGGTGGACCTGGACGGGCTGGGTCTGGCCGATGCGGTACGCGCGGTCGGTGGCCTGCTCCTCCACCGCGGGGTTCCACCAGCGGTCGAAGTGGACGACGTGGCCCGCGCGGGTGAGGTTGAGGCCGGTGCCGGCGGCCTTGAGGGAGAGCACCAGGACCGGGGTCGCGCCGCTCTGGAAGCGGTCCACCATGTGCTCCCGCTCCGCCACCGGCGTACCTCCGTGGAGGAGTTCGACGGGGACCGCGCGCTCGGCGAGGTGCGCGGTGATCAGGCGGGCCATCCCGACGTACTGCGTGAAGACCAGGGCGGAGCCGTCCTCGGCGAGCAGGGTGTCCAGCAGTTCGTCCAGCAGGGCCAGTTTGCCGGAGCGGGCCACGAGCCGGTCGCCTCCGGCGTGCGCGTGCTCCTCCTTCAGGTAGAGCGCCGGGTGGTCGCAGATCTGCTTGAGCGAGGTCAGCAGCTTCAGCACCAGTCCGCGCCGGCCCATGCCCTGCGCGGACTCGATGGCGTGCATCGACTCGCGCACCACCGCCTCGTACAGCGCGGCCTGTTCGAGGGTGAGCGGTACCGGGTGGTCCGTCTCGGTCTTGGGCGGCAGTTCGGGGACGATGCCGGGGTCGGACTTCTTGCGCCGCAGCAGGAAGGGGCGGACCAGGCGGGCGAGGCGCTCGACGGCCTCCTCGTCCTCGCCGGTCTCCACCGCGCGCGCGTGCCGGGCGCGGAAGGACTTCAGCGGGCCGAGGAGTCCGGGGGTCGTCCAGTCGAGGAGGGCCCACAGTTCGGAGAGGTTGTTCTCCACGGGGGTGCCGGTGAGCGCCACCCGCGCGGGAGCCGGGATCGTGCGCAGTGCCTTCGCGGTCGCGGAGTGGGGGTTCTTGACGTGCTGTGCCTCGTCGGCGACGACCATGCCCCACGTCTGCCCGGCCAGTTCCGGTGCGGCGGAGCGCATGGTGCCGTAGGTGGTGAGGACGAAGCCGCCGTCGAGGCCGTCCAGGGTGCGGTCGGGGCCGTGGAAGCGGCGCACGGGGACGCCGGGCGCGAACCGGGTGATCTCCCGCTGCCAGTTGCCGAGCAGCGAGGCCGGGCAGACCACCAGGGTCGGCTCGGTGCGGGCCCGCTTCAGATGCAGCGCGATGAGGGTGACGGTCTTGCCCAGGCCCATGTCGTCGGCGAGGCAGCCGCCGAGGCCGAGGGAGGTCATGAGGTCCAGCCAGGCCAGGCCCCGCAGCTGGTAGTCGCGCAGGGTGGCGTCGAGGCCGGGCGGCGGCTCGGCGGGCCGCACCCCTGCGGTCAGGCGGTCACGGAGGGCGGCGAGGGCGCCGGCCGGCACCGCCTCGACCGTCTCCCCGTCGACCTCCGCGCGGCCGGTGAGGGCGACGGACAGCGCGTCGACCGGGTCGAGCAGCCCCAGGTCCCGTTTGCGGGCCTTGCGGACGAGGGCGGGGTCGACCAGCACCCACTGGTCGCGCAGCCGTACGACGGGACGGTGGGCCTCGGCCAGGGCGTCCATCTCGGCCTCGGTGAGCGGTTCGCCGCCGAGGGCGAGCTGCCAGCCGAACCGCAGCAGGTCCTCGCTCTCGAAGAAGCCGGTGCCGTCCTTCGCCGAGCCCGGAGCCGGGCGGACCACCGCCGTGACGGTCAGGTCCTGGGCGAGGTCCCGGGGCCAGTGCACGGCGACGCCGGCGGCGGCGAGCCGGGTGGCCGCCACGCCCAGCAGGTCGTTCAGCTCCTCCTCGGAGAGGGCCAGCACATCGGGCACGTCCTGGTCGGAGAGCCGGTCCAGCGGTGGCCAGACCCGGGCCGCGCGGCGCACCGCGAGGGCGGCGTCCACCCGCGCGCGGGGGCCGAAGGCGCTGTCCGCCGCGCCCGCCCACAGGGCCGCCGCGTCGGCCACCAGGGTCGGGTCGGCGAGGCTGTGGACCTGGACGATCGCGGCGCCCGCGCCGCGCGCGCCGTCTCCGTCCCCGCCGGCTCCCCCGCCGGTGCCCTCACCGGTGTCGAAGAGGTCGTAGGCGGACAGGTCGAGGCGGAGCGAGATCCGTACGCCGGCGTCCATGCCGGCGGCGACCTCGGCGGCCCAGTCGTGGGCGTCGGGCAGCCGCTGTGCCTTCCGCGCGGCGAACGGCGGCCCCGAGGCGTACGGCGCGGCCGGGGTGCGGGGCAGGGTGTCGGCGACCGCGTCCAGGAAGGCGCGCACCAGTGCCTCCGGCCGGGGCAGCCGGAGGGGGCCGGGGCCGGGCAGCGGGACGGCGTGGCCCTCGTGGGGCAGGGCGGCGGCCACCGCGCGCAGGTGCGCCACGTCGTCGGGGTCGAGCGGGCCGGCGCGCCAGGCGTCGTGGCCGGTGGCGGTCAGACCGGGCAGCAGCCGGCCGCGGGCGGTGAGCCGCAGGGCGTGCAGGGCGGCGGCGCCCCAGCAGGCGGTGGCGGGGTGGGCCGCGGGGTCGTGCCGGGCGCGGACCAGCAGCGGCAGGGCCTCGTCGACGGGGAGGGAGAGCGCCGGGGTCGTCCGCCGCCGCACCCCCGTGCCGTGCGGGCGGACGACGGTGAGGTCGGTGCGCGACGCGGAGGCGCCGGGTGGTCCGGGCGGCTCTTCGCCGTCGGGGCCGCCCTCGGGGTCGTAGAAGGCGACGCGTCCCTCGCGCGGGAGGGGTGCCGGGAGGAAGACGGCCGCGAGCCGGACGGGGACGTCCGTCCCGTCCGCGTCGCCGGTCCCGGCGGTGTCCCGCCCGGCCGTCACGGTCCGCTCGCTCATACGTCCTGTCACCTCCCGCCCGCCTGTCGGATCAGTCGTCCCCGACTCTACGGGCGGGGTCTGACAATCGGCCCCGGCGGCCGGTGGGGCGGGCGGGATCAGGGCACGGTGCGGGAGACGACGTACACCCTCGGGTAGCCCGGCTTGTCGTGGTTGACGACGACGTCGTGGGTGGGCGCCGGGTCCTTCTGCTCGTGGACGAGGCCGGACCAGGTGCCGGGTCCGTCGAACGTCCAGCCGGTGACCTCCCGGTCGCGCTCACTGATGGTGATGTCGTCCTGCTCCAGGCCGCTCTCCCGCACACCCATGCTGGTGAGGAAGGCGCTCAGGCCCGCGTCGGTGGTCTCGAACTCGACGTAGAGGCGGCTGGTCTTCCAGTTGTTGGTCTCGTAGGAGGCCACCCACCAGGCGGGGTGCGGGACGGGCACCTGGTAGAGGCGGCGCTGCACCTTCGACGGCCAGCCCTCGGTGAGGCCGGTCGCGGAGTACTTCGCCTCCTTGTCCTTGCCGCTGGCCCGGCTCTGGTTCGCGGAGATCACCAGATACCCGGCCGGGACGCCGATGAGCAGCACGATGATCAGCAGGGTGAGCGCCCTGCGGCGGATCATGTGCCGCCGGTCCTCGGCCGGGCGGGGCGCGCCCGGGAGAACCGGCGGCTGGGGGAACTCGTCGCTCACAACGACTCCTGGGTGGTACGGCGGGCCTCCGCGTACCGCTCGTAGCGTTCGTACCGCTCGACCCGGCGGCGCTTGGCGCGGCGGAAGCGGCGGGCGACCAGCCGGGCGAGGTCGGCGGCGCCGACCATGCCGGCCTCGGGGCCGAGCTGGGCGCGGACGATACGGGCCTCGGGGCGGTAGCCGCGGCCGGTGAGGTGCCGCTTGAAGGCGTCCCGCGCGGGGCCGATCAGCAGGTCGTCGGCGGCGGAGACGCCACCGCCGATGACGAAGCAGGAGGGATCGAGGGCGGCGGCGAGGTTGGCGATGCCGACGCCGAGCCACTGTCCGATGTCCTGGAGCAGCTCGATGCACATGGCGTCGCCCTCGCGGGCCAGCTCGGTGATCATCGGGCCGCTGATGTCGGCGATGTTGCCCTTGACGTGCTCGATGATCCCGTAGGCGACCGGTGAGTCGGCGGCGGCCAGCTCGCGGGCCTCGCGCACCAGTGCGTTGCCGGAGCTGTACTGCTCCCAGCAGCCGCGGTTGCCGCAGGGGCAGCGGTGGCCGCCGGGGACGACCTGCATGTGGCCGAACTCGCCGGCCACCCCGTACTTGCCGCGCTTGACCTGACCGTCCTCCAGGATCGCGCCGCCGATGCCGGTGCCGAGCGTGATCATGACGAGGTGGTCCTCGCCGCGGCCGGCGCCGAAGCGCCACTCGGCCCAGGCGGCGGTGTTGGCGTCGTTGTCCACCAGGACGGGGACGGCGAGGCGTTCGGCGATCCGGTCGCGCAGCGGTTCGTTGCGCCAGGACAGGTGGGGGGCGAACAGCACGCGGTTGCGGTCGGCGTCGACCCAGCCGGCCGCGCCGATGCCGACCGCGTGCACGTCGTGCCGGTCGGACAGGTCCAGCACCAGTTCGACGATGGTGTCCTCGACGACCTTGGGGCTCTTGGACTTGTCCGGGGTCTCCGTGCGCAGCCGTTCCAGGATGTTGCCGTCGGCGTCGACGACGCCCGCCATCACCTTGGTGCCGCCGATGTCGATGCCGACCGTCGGAACACGGGGCGCCGTCAGGTGGGAGCGGCGCTCACGGGTGCCGACGGTTCTCAGGACCGGGGCGCGGCGGGAGCCGATGGGGGCGGTGAAGTCGCGGTAGGTGCTCATCGTGTGCGATTGTGCCGCACGGCTCCGCCGGGTGCCGAATGGATCCCGGGTGCGTGGTGTGGATCATTGTCGGGTGCGGGTTGCGTCGTGGTTACTCGCGCCCACGCGGCGGAGCCGCAAATCTATACAGCCCCGCGCCCCTGAGTCGGCTGCAGTTCATGGCGTAGATCGTCCAGCTCGGTTCCGCCGGCCATCTGCCGGGTCAGCTCGTCCAGGGTGATCTCGTCCCGCGTGTGGTTGCCGGCCATCGTGCCGCGCTTCAGCAGGACGAACCGGTCCCCCACCAGGTACGCGTGGTGCGGGTTGTGGGTGATGAAGACGACGCCCAGGCCCTCGTCGCGTGCCGCCGACACGTACTTCAGGACCACGCCCGACTGTTTCACGCCCAGGGCCGCCGTCGGTTCGTCCAGGACGAGGACCTTCGCTCCGAAGTGCACCGCGCGGGCGATGGCCACGCACTGGCGTTCGCCGCCGGAGAGGGTGCCGATGGGCTGGTCGACGTCGCGGAGGTCGATGCCCATGCGGAGGAGTTCCGCGCGGGTGGTGCGGCGCATGTGGTCGACGTCCATGCGCTTGAAGGGGCCGATGCCCTTGCGCGGCTCGGAGCCGAGGAAGAAGTTCCGCCAGACCGGCATCAGCGGGACGACGGCCAGGTCCTGGTGGACGGTGGCGATGCCCCGGTCCAGGGCCTCGCGCGGGGAGGCGAGGCGGGTCTCCTCGCCGTCGAGGACGAGGGTGCCGCCGTCGTGCCGGTGCAGTCCCGCGATGATCTTGATCAGGGTGGACTTGCCGGCGCCGTTGTCGCCCAGCACACAGGTGATCTCACCCGCGTGCACCTCCAGCGAGACGCCTTCGAGGGCGCGGACGTTGCCGTAGTGCTTGCTGACGCCGGACAGCTCCACGAGGGCCGTACGGGGGTCGGTCCGTGTCATTTCGAGGCCTCCGCGCGGCGGCGTACCCAGGTGTTGAGCAGGGTGGCGAGGAGCAGCATCGCTCCGAGGAAGAACTTGAACCAGTCGGGGTTCCACTCGGCGAAGACGATGCCCTTGCTGGTCATGCCGAAGAGCAGCGCGCCGACCGCCGAGCCGACGGCGCTGCCGTGGCCGCCGGTGATCAGACAGCCGCCGATGACGGCCGCGATGATGTAGATCAGCTCGTTGCCGACGCCCTCGCCGGACTGGACGACGTCGTAGGAGAAGAGCAGGTGCTGGCCGCAGATCCAGGCGCCGAAGGCGACGCCCATGTAGAGGGCGGTCTTGGTCCGGGCCACGGGGACGCCCACCGCGCGGGCGGCGTTCTCGTTGCCGCCGACCGCGAAGATCCAGTTGCCGGCGCGGGTGCGCAGCAGGATCCAGCTGCCGAGGGCGACCAGGGCGAGCCACCACAGGACGGTGACCTTGATGTGCGTGCCGCCGACGGTGAGGGTCGACGCGAACAGGGCCCGCGCGGTGGTGAAGCCCTCCATGTCGGCGATGGTCTTGGTGGAGACGGTGCCGCTGATCAGCTTGGTGAAGCCGAGGTTCATGCCGGTCAGCATCAGGAAGGTGCCGAGCGTGACGATGAAGCTCGGCAGCCTCGTGCGGGCCAGCATGATCCCGTTGAAGGCGCCGACGGCGAGCGTGACCAGCAGGGACACGCCGACGCCGACCCAGACGTTGGCGGTCATCCGATAGCTGAACATCGACGACACCAGTGCCGACGACGTGACCAGGACCCCGGCCGACAGGTCGAACTCGCCGCCGATCATCAGCAGCGCCACCGGGACGGCCATGATGCCGATGGTGGAGGACGCGTAGAGCACGGTGCCGAGGCTGGAGGCGCGCAGGAAGCCGTCGGCGGCGAGGGCGAAGCAGCAGAAGACGGCGATCGCGCCGACGAGGGAGCCGAGCTCGGGTCTGGTCAGCAGCCGCTGGAGCGGCGAAGAGCTGCGCAGAAACCTTTCATCAGAGACATCGGAAGAGACATCGGGGGATACGCCGGGAGTCGTCGCGCTCATCGGGTGCCCCGCTGCGTGTAGTCCTCGAGCGCGGCGGCGTCGTCCTCGGTGATGATCTGCGGTCCGGTGAGCACGGGCCGGCCGCCGCCGAGGACGTCGGCGTTGTACCGGTACAGCCACAGCAGGTCGACCGCCTCGTAGCCCTGGAGGTAGGGCTGCTGGTCGACGGCGAAGCCGAGGCTGCCGTCCTTCAGGCCGGCGGCGACCTTGGCGTTGAGGTCGAAGGTGTCGATCTCGGCGTCGCTGCCCGCGCCCTCGCGGGCCTTCACGGCGGTGTCGGCGTAGGGGGCGCCGAGGGTGACGACGGCGTCCACGCCCGCGTCGGACTGGAGCCGGGCCTCGATCGCCGACTGCACGTCGGGCATGCTCGTGCCGTTGACGTGGAGGCGGACCAGCGTGCCGTCGAAGGTCTTCTCCACACCGTCGCAGCGCTGCTCGTGACCGACGTTGCCCTGCTCGTGCAGGACGCAGAGGGCGTTCTCGCGGCCCCGCTCGTTCAGCTCCTCGCCGACCGCCTCGCCGGCGATCGTCTCGTCCTGGCCGATGTGGGTGAGCGCGCCGAACTCCTTGGACTCGGCCGAGCCGCTGTTCACGGTGACAACCGGGATGCCGGCCGCGCGGGCGCGGGCGAGGGACGCCTTCATCGCGTCCGGCTTGGCGAGGGTGACGATGATGCCGTCCACCTTCTTGTCGACGGCCGCGTCCACCAGCTGCGCCTGCTGCTGGGCCTCGTCGTCGTGCGAGTAGAGGAAGTGGATGTTGTCCTTCACCGCGGCCTGTTCGGCGCCGCTGCGGACGATGTCCCAGAAGGTGTCGCCGTCTCCCGCGTGGGTGACCATCGCGAAGGTCCAGCGGGGGGTGTCCACCGCCGCCTGCCCCTGGGCCGCCGCGGCCGCGCGGGCGTCCTCCGCCCGTTTGCCGCCGGTACTGCTGCATCCGGCGAGCGAGAGACTCAGCGCCCCCGCCAGCGCGATGCCCACCCAGGTCGAAAACCGTGACACGAGGACTTGCCCTTCTTGCTGTGCTCTTGCGTATGCAAGGGGCCGATGACCGCACCGGCCCCAAACGCCCCATTCTCGAACACGGGCATCGGGCGTCCCCGCGCGGGGAGCGGAACTCGGTCACATTGTCCTGACATCAAGACGGCACAGTGCGTACGTCGCGGCGGATTGTCAGGACCGCACAAGCAGTTGGAATTCGAACGAGTAGCGGGAGGGCCGGTAGGTGTGGGTGCCGAACTCCACCGCGCGGCCGGTGTCGTCGAAGGTCACGCGCTCCATGGTGAGCAGCGGGGCGCCGGTCTCCTCGCCGAGCCGCTCGGCCTCGCCGGCGGTGGCGGCGCGGGCGCCGATGGTCTGGCGGGCGCTGTGCAGGGTGATCCCGGCGGCCCGCATCAGCCGGTACAGGCCGGTGGCCTCCAGCCGGCCGGTGTCCAGGTCGAGCAGGCCGGGCGGCAGGTAGTTGCACAGGTACGCCATCGGCTCCCCGTGGGTGAGCCGCAGCCGTTCGATTCGGTGGACCTCGCCGTCCTCGGCCACCCCGAGCGCGGCCGCGACCTCGGCGGACGCCGCCACGACGGTGTTGACCAGCACTTTCGTGGCGGGACGCTGACCGGCCGCCTCCAGGTCGTCGTAGAGGCTGCTGAGCTCCAGCGGACGCTTGACCTTGCTGTGCACCACCTGGGTGCCGACCCCGCGGCGGCGCACCAGCAGGCCCTTGTCGACGAGGGCCTGGATGGCCTGGCGGACGGTCGGCCGGGACAGGCCGAGCCGCGCGGCGAGCTCGATCTCGTTGCCCAGCAGGGTGCCGGGGGTCAGCACGCCGTGCTCGATGGCGGACTCCAGCTGCTGGGACAGCTGGAAGTACAACGGCACGGGGGAGCCGCGGTCCACGCTCAGCTCCATCTGTACGGTCGGGTCCACTTCTGGTTTCGGCACGGGCCGAGCGTAGCCCCGCGCGCTGTTGACGGGAAGTCGTGTAGTTCGGTTGTCCGGACATACGCATTGACAGGGAGCGGCGCGGGCCCCACTTTGTTTCCATGCGCATCGGGGTCATCGGTACGGGCCGTCTCGGCACCATTCACGCCCACACACTCAGCAGGCACCGCGACGTCGGCTCCCTGATCCTCACGGACGTCGATCCGGCGCGGGCGCAGGCCCTCGCCCACCGGCTCGGCGAGACGGCGGCACCCGGGGTGGACGAGATCTACACCTGGGGAGTGGACGCCGTGGTGATCACCGCGGCCACGTCCGCCCACGCCGATCTGATCGGCCGGGCGGCCCGCGCGGGGCTGCCGGTGTTCTGCGAGAAGCCCATCTCCCTGGACCTGGCGGGCACGTTACAGGCGATCACGGAGGTCGAGACGGCCGGGACCGTCCTGCAGATGGGGTTCCAGCGCCGTTTCGACGTCGGGTACACGGGCGCGCGGGAGGCGGTGCGCTCGGGCAGGCTCGGCCGGCTGCACACCGTACGGGCGATGGCCGGCGACGCGGAGCCGCCGCCGGCCGGGTATCTGCCGCAGTCCGGCGGGCTGTACCGGGACGCCCTGATCCACGACTTCGACATGCTGCGCTGGGTGACCGGCCGGGAGGTCACGGAGGTCTACGCGGCCGGGTCCGACGCCGGACCCGCGATGTTCCGCGAGGCGGGTGACGTGGACACCGGCGCGGCGCTCCTCACCCTCGACGACGGCACGCTCGCCACGGTCACCGCGACCCGGCTGAACGGCGCCGGCTACGACGTACGCATGGAGCTCGCCGGGGAGCGGGACCAGATCGCCGTCGGCCTGGACGACCGTACGCCGATCGCGTCCACCGAGCCGACCGGGCCGCCGGCCGCGGACAAGCCGTGGACGGGGTTCCTGGAGCGGTTCGGACCCGCGTACGAGGCCGAGCTGGTCGCGTTCGTCGAGGTGGTGCGGGGCGAGCGGGCCAACCCGTGCGACGGGCGGGAGGCCCTCCAGGCGCTGCTGATCGCGGAGGCGTGCGAGCTGTCCCGGCGGGAGCGCAGACCGGTCCGGCCGACGGAGCTGGTGAGCGGGGCGACGGCGGCGGCGTACAGCTGAGATCAGCGGTCCCCCGGCTCCTCCAGGAGGCCGGCGTCGTGGGCCAGCAGGGCGATCTGCACGCGGTTGTTGAGGCCGAGCTTGGCCAGGATCCGGGAGACGTGGGTCTTGACGGTGGCCACGCTCAGGTAGAGCTCGGTGGCGATGTCGGCGTTGGCCAGGCCCCGGCCCACCGCGACGGCGACCTCGCGTTCCCGGTCGTTGAGGTCCGCGACGCGCGCACGCGCGCGTGCGCCGCGTGTCGGCGGCGGTACCGGCCGCGTGTGCCATCAACTGCCGGGTGACGGTCGGCGACAGCACCGGGTCGCCGGCCGCGACCCGGCGCACCGCGGCGACGATCTCGGCGGGCGGGGTGTCCTTGAGGACGAACCCGGCGGCGCCCGCGCGGAGCGCGCGCAGCACCTGCTCGTCGGCGTGGAAGGTGGTGAGCACCACGACCTGCGGGGCGTCCTCGCGCCGGCGCAGCGACTCGGTGGCGGTGAGACCGTCCACCGTCGGCATCCGGATGTCCATGAGGACGACGTGCGGCCGGGTGCGGTCGACGAGCGCCTCGACCTCGCCGCCGTCGGCGGCCTCACCGACGATCTCGATGTCGTCCGCGCCGCCCATCATGAAGGACAGCCCGGCCCGCACCAGCGGGTCGTCGTCGACGAGGAGCACTCTGATCGCAGTCATGGCCCGTAGGTAATCACGGCCGGGCGGGGCGGGGACACACGCGCCGGCCGGTCCCGGTTCAGCCCCACGGCAGCCTGGCCCGTACCTCGAACCCGCCGTCGGGGGCGGGCCCGTGCTCCAGGGCGCCGCCCGCCAGGGTCGCCCGTTCGGTGAGACCGATCAGGCCCTGCCCGGCGCCGGGCACATGCGGTACGTCCCCCTGCGGCGCGGGGTTGCGCACGGTCACGGCGAGGCCCTCCCCCGGGCCGCCGGTGACCGACACGGTGACCTCCGTGCCGGGGGCGTGCTTGCGGGCGTTGGTCAGGCCCTCCTGGGCGATGCGGTAGGCGGTGCGGCCGACGGAGGCGGGGACGGCGGCCGGGTCGGTGACCCGCTGGTCCAGGGTGATCTCCATGCCGGCCTGCCGGGACTCGGCGACCAGGGGGTCGAGCGCCGCGAGCGTCGGCTGCGGCCGGCCCGCGTCGTCGGCGTCACCGGCCCGCAGCACACCGATGATCTCCCGCAGGTCCTGCAGCGCCTCGTGCGCGCTCTCCCGGATGACGCCGGCCGCCCGCGCGACCTCCGCGCGGGGGGCGTCGGGCCGGAACTCCAGGGCGCCCGCGTGCACGCTCAGCAGCGTCAGCCGGTGCGCGAGCACGTCGTGCATCTCCCGCGCGATGGCCTCCCGCGCGAGCCGCTGCGCCTGCTCGGCCCGTAGCCGCGCCTCGGTCTCGGCCCGCCGCGCGCGGTCCCGCAGGCTCAGCATGAGCTGCCGTTTGGACCGTACGAACATGCCCCAGCCGACGGTCGCGGCCGTCAGCACGACGAAGAGGACGAGCACGGCGGGATACGGCAGGTCGGGGTCGGGACGCCACCAGAAGTACAGCGGGACGAGCGCCGTTTGGACGCCGCCCACCCAGGCCACGTACCGGAAGGGCCGGTGCACGGCGAGCGTGAACAGGGAGATGATCGCCACGCCGCCGGAGGTCTCCGAGACGAAGCTGACCGGGATCATCACGACGGCCAGGGCGAGCGGCCGGCGCCGGCGCAGCCAGACCGCGGCGCACGACAGCGCGCCGAGCACCTGGTCGGCGACGGCCAGCGCGTGCGGGATGTCGTGGCTGTCGCGGAGCGTGTCGGCGCCCGCCAGGCCCACGAGCACGGCCAGCAGGAAGCAGGCGAAGTCGACGGCCCAGTCGCGCGCGGTGCGCCGGGGCCGTCGCCCGGAGCGGGCCGCGTCGGGGTCGAGTTCGTGGATGAGGGCGGACGGGAAGAACCATCGGCGCCCCGTGAACACCGGGGCGGTCTGCGCCGCCTTGTCACCAGTCACGGTCGCCAAATCTACGCAGGGGGCGGCCCCGGTACGGCCTCGTCGGCGGGATCGGCTACCGAAGTCGCGGCACCGCAGACTTTCGGCGCTCCGGCCGGCGCGGAGTGCCCTCTTCGGTCGGGCAGGGCCCGTCTCGCGGCCGATGCGGGGGTGGGGCCCGCGGGGCGAGAGTCGGTGGCATGAAGCAGTTGCTGGAGGTTCTGGGTTTCCTCGCCTTGGTACAGGGGGTGGCGGGTCTGGTGAGCGAGCTCGCCGGCTGGGACTGGGGGCTCGTCCACCGGTTCTCGTTCCTCGACGGTTACGAACTCTTCGCGAGCATCGCCCTGCTGGTGCTGAGCGGCGCCCTGTTCGCCGCCGCGGAGAGCCGCAGGCCCGGCTGACACCGCCGTCCGGGCGGCGGCGTCCACCGGTGCGGCCGGTGTCAGGCGTTCTCCGGGAGCTCGTACGAGCCGTACTCGGGGCGGCCGGAGAAGTCGTAGGTCTGGATGGACACGCCCGCGGCGGTGATCTCTCCGCCGGTGTGCCGGAAGGCGCTCGGCATCGAGCCCTCCGGGAACAGGCGGCGCCCGGCTCCGAGGACGACCGGGAAGGTCAGCAGGTGCAGGGTGTCCACGAGGTCGAGCGCGAACAGGGACCGGGCGAGGGCGCCGCTGCCGTGGAGCTGGAGCTCGCCGTCGGTGCGCTCCTTGAGGGTGGTGACCTCCTTGGCGAGGTCGCCGGCGATCACGGTGGTGCCGGCCCACTCCGGATCGGTGAGTGTGGTGGAGGCGACGTACTTCGGCAGCTTGTTCAGTTTGCCGGCGACCGGGTCGGCGGGGTCGGTCATCTTCGGCCAGTACGAGGCGAAGATGTCGTACGTACGACGGCCGAGGAGGAAGGCGCCCACGCGGGAGAAGACGCCGTTGACGAACCGGCCGAAGTCCTCGTCGCCGTAGGGGACGCTCCAGCCTCCCTGTTCGAAGCCGTCCCTGGTGTCCTCCTGGGGGCCGCCGGGGGCCTGGTAGACGCCGTCGAGGGTGACGAAGGTGGTGACTACGAGCTTGCCCATGACGGGTTCCTGCCTTCCGGTGCGGGGTGTGGGGCCTGCCGTCATCAGTGCAGACCCCGGTGGGGCCCGCAACTCATCGGTGGGACGTCAGGTCGGTGTCCGTTCGCCGCCAGCGCGCCGGGGGCGCGGGCGCTGAGATGGACGCATGACAACTCACACCATGGAAAAGACCCTGCTCGGCAAGGCGGCCCTGGTCACCGGGGGCAGCCGCGGGATCGGCGCGGCGACGGCGCTGCGGCTGGCGCGGGAGGGCGCGGACGTCGCGGTGACGTACGTGAACGGCAAGGAGGCGGCCGAGGAGGTCGTGCGGGCCGCGGAGGCGCTGGGGCGCCGCGCGGTGGCCCTGCGGGCGGACGCCGGGGACCCGGAGGAGGCGGCCGGAGCGGTGAACGCCGCCGCGCGGGAACTGGGGCGGCTCGACGTCCTGGTGAACAACGCGGGCGTCGGTGTGCTCGGGCCGGTGGAGACGCTGTCCCTCGCGGACGTCGACCGGGTGCTCGCGGTGAACGTGCGCGGGGTCTTCCTCGCCTCCCGCGCGGCGGTCGCCCTCATGCCGCGCGGGGGGCGGATCATCACCGTCGGTACGTGCATGACGCAGCGGGTGCCAGGGCCGGGCGGGACGCTCTACACGATGAGCAAGTCGGCGTTGGTGGGGCTGACGAAGGCCCTGGCGCGGGAGCTGGGCGGGCAGGGGATCACGGCGAACATCGTTCATCCGGGGCCGATCGACACGGATATGAACCCGGCGGGCGGGCCTTATGCGGACGGGCAGGTGGCGATGACCGCGGTGGGGCGGTTCGGGAGGGCGGAGGAGGTCGCGGAGACGATCGCTCATCTGGCGGGGGCGGCGTATGTCACCGGGGCGGAGTTCTCGGTGGACGGGGGGCATGCGGCGTGATGTCTGCCCGGGCGTGGCGGCTGGGTTGACGGTCGCCACGCCCCGGGTTGCCCTGCCGGCGGTTGCCGGGTGCTGTGCGTGAGGGTTGCCCTGCCGGCGGTTGCCGGGTGCCGCTGCGCCCACCCGTGCCGCCCCAGCGGCACGACTGCCCGCAGCTACGGCGGCATGACTGCCCGCGGCCGCGGCAGCCCGGCTGCCCGCGGCTGCGGCTGCGGCTGCGGCTGCGGCTGCGGCTGCAGGGCTAGCCGCTCTGTTCGGTCAGGGAGCCGAAGAGGCGGAGGCGGGAGATGCCGCCGTCGGGGTGGATGTCCACGCGGGCGTGGGTGGCGGTCGCCGGGGCGGGGAGGACGAAGCGGTGGTCGGTGTCGGGCTGGAGGCGGGTGCGGGGGAGGATCTCCCGCCAGTCGGCGTCGTCGCCGTCCTTCACCGAGACCGACGCCCAGCCGGCGCTGTTGCCCTTCAGGTACGCCGTGTCGATCTCCAGGGCGCGGATCCGCGACCGGGCGACCAGGCGGTAGCGGATCCAGTCGTGGCCCCGGTCGCGGCGGCGGCGGGTCTCCCAGCCGTCGTCCATCTTCCGGGAGCGGCCGGGCCGGATGGTGTTGGCGGCCGGTGAGTAGAAGCGGTCCGAGGCGTCCTCGACCCGGCCGCCGTTCTCCAGCGCGACGACGTCGAAGGTGCCGAGTGCCGCCAGCCACGCCGGATCGGGCACGACCTCGCCGTACACGCGCAGCCGGGCGATGCCCCCGTCGGGGTGCTGCTTGAGGCGCAGGTGGGTGAAGCGCTGTTCGTCCGTGACGGCGAAGCCGTTGGCCGCGTGGCCGCCGACCGGGGTGCGCGGGACGAGCGTCGTCCACTTCACGTCGTCCGAGAGCAGTTCCTCCGGGGACGGGGAGCCCGCCACCGAGGTGCCCTCGACGGAGACGGCCTGCGGGTGGTTGCCGCGGAAGTGGGCGGTGTCCACGACGATCCCGCGGACGACTCCGGGCGCGCCGAGCCTGATCAGCGCCCAGTCGTGGTCCTCGTCCGTCGGCCAGGGGTGTTCGGCGGAGGTGCCGCGCCGGCGCCGGGTCTCCCAGCCGTCCATGATCTTGCCCTTGTGCCCGAAGTGCTCGGGGTCGAACTCGGCGCGCCCGGGCAGCAGGAGGTTCTCGCGCTGGGCGAAGAACTCGTCGTTGGCGGCGATGACCCCGGCGCCGAGCCGGCGGTCGGCGAGGTCGGCGTGGTGGGTGAAGGGGAAGTCGGCGGTGCGGTAGTCCGCGTACGGGTCACCGCCGCTGTAGGGGTGTGCGTCGCCGGTGAAACTCTCGATCGCCGTCACGGTGATCTGGTCCTGCCTTTCAGTGCTGGTGGGAGCGGGTGAGCAGTCGGCCCTTCGGTTCGGTGAACGCGCCGTCGGCGACGACGCGCCTGCCGCGCAGCCAGGTGGACTTCACGACGCCGTACAGGGTCCTGCCCGCGTACGCCGTCACACGGTTGCGGTGCTGGAGCGCCGCCGGGTCGACGGTGAAGGTCTCGTCGGGGGCGAGGACGGCGAAGTCGGCGTCGCGGCCGGGCGCGATGGCGCCCTTGCGCGCGTCGAGTCCGACGAGCGCCGCCGTGCGCGTCGACATCCAGCGCACCACGTCCTCCAGGCCGTGGCCGCGTCTGCGGGCCTCGGTCCAGACGGCCGGCAGGCTGAGCTGGAGGCCGGAGATGCCGCCCCAGGCGGTCGAGAAGTCGTCCGTCTTGAGGTCGGCGGTGGACGGGGAGTGGTCGGTGACGACGCAGTCGATGGTGCCGTCCGCCAGGGCCTGCCAGAGCAGGTCCTGGTTGGCGGCCTCGCGGATGGGCGGGCAGCACTTGAACTCGCTGGCGCCGTCCGGCACCTCCTCCGCGGTGAGGGTGAGGTAGTGGGGGCAGGTCTCGACGGTGACGCGTACGCCGTCCGCCTTGGCCGCGGCGATCACGGGGAGCGCGTCGCCGGAGGAGAGGTGGAGGACGTGCACACGCGCGCCCAGACGTTTCGCCTGACCGACGAGGTGCGCGATGGCGGTGTCCTCGGCGTCGCGCGGGCGGGAGGCGAGGAAGTCGGCGTACTTCGGGCCGCCGTGCTGCGGGGCGGCGGCGAGGTGGTGCGGGTCCTCGGCGTGCACGATCAGCAGGCCGTCGAAGGCGGCGATCTCCGCCAGGGACCGGGCCAGTCGCTCCTGGTCGAGGTGCGGGAACTCGTCGACGCCCGACGGTGACAGGAACGCCTTGAAGCCGAAGACGCCGGCCTCGTGCAGCGGGCGCAGGTCCTTGACGTTGTCCGGCAGGGCGCCGCCCCAGAAGCCGACGTCGATGTGGGCCTTGTCGGCGGCGACCCGCCGTTTGGTGCGCAGGTGGTCGACGGTGGTGGTGGGCGGGAGGGAGTTGAGCGGCATGTCGATCAGCGTGGTGATGCCGCCGGCCGCCGCCGCGCGGGTGGCGGTCCAGAAGCCCTCCCACTCGGTGCGGCCGGGGTCGTTGACGTGCACGTGGGTGTCGACCAGGCCGGGCAGCAGGACGTCGTCGCCGAGGTCCTCCAGGCGGGCGCCTTCCGGGACGGGTGCGTCGTACGGCAGGACGGCCGTGATCGTGCCGCCGGCGACCGTGACGGACGCGGCGCGCGTTCCCTCGGGAGTGATGACGCGCGTGGAGCGCAGCACCTGTTCGGCGTCGGACACCCGGATCCTCCTGACCTTCCGCCGGGATGGAATTCAACGTTCTGTTGAAGGAGTGTTCACCCGCGCTTCCGGCCCGTCAAGGGCCCGCTTCCCGTACGACCCCGGCCGGCGGGCACCTCTGGACGATTCCACAAAGTGAAATTAGACTTTCACCAGACAGAACGTGGCTACGCGCAAGCGGGCGATCGACCGGCTGCCGGGTAGGCTTCTGCCCTTCCTGCCAGGCCTCGAAAGGAACGCGCCGTGCCGACGTCCAGCGCCAGCACCAACGACTCCGCCCGGTCCGCCGCCAGTGGCGGCGTGCAGTCCCTCGAGCGCGCCTTCGATCTGCTCGAACGGATGGCGGACGCGGGCGGCGAGGTCGGCCTGAGCGAGCTGTCCGCGAGCAGCGGACTGCCCCTGCCGACCATCCACCGCCTGATGCGCACGCTCGTCGCCTGCGGCTACGTACGCCAGCAGCCCAACCGCCGTTACGCGCTGGGCCCGCGGCTGATCCGGCTCGGCGAGTCCGCCTCCCGGCTGCTGGGCACCTGGGCGCGGCCGTATCTGGCCCGCCTGGTGGAGGAGACCGGCGAGACGGCGAACATGGCGCTGCTCGACGGGGACGAGATCGTGTACGTGGCGCAGGTGCCGTCGAAGCACTCCATGCGGATGTTCACCGAGGTCGGCCGGCGCGTCCTGCCGCACTCCACGGGCGTGGGCAAGGCCCTGCTGGCCGGTTTCCCGCCGGAGGAGGTACGGGCCCTGCTCGGCCGTACGGGCATGCCCGCCGCGACGGACAAGACCATCACCACACCCGACGGCTTCCTCGCCGCCCTGGAGGACGTGCGCCGCCTGGGCTACGCGATGGACGACAACGAGCAGGAGATCGGCGTCCGTTGCCTCGCCGTGCCGGTGCCGGACTCCCCCACGGCGGCGGCGATCTCCATCTCGGGCCCGGCGGGGCGGGTCACGGAGTCGGCGACGGAGAAGATCGTGCCGGTGCTCCGGCAGGTCGCGGCGGAACTCTCCGAGGCGCTCGCCACGCCGGGCACCGGCCCCACGAGCTGATCAGGACACACGTCAGCCGCGTAGCGAGAGGACGCGCGTTCAGCCGCGTAGCGAGAGGACGCGCGTTCAGCCGCGTAGTGACAGGACGCGCGTTCAGCCGCGTGGTGACGGGCCGAACAGGTCCACCGCCTCGCGCAGTTCCCGCACACCCTGCCCCAGCGCGCTCACCGAGCCGATCGCGCCCGCGATCAGCAGCAGGGAGCGGCGCAACCGGGGGACCTCGGGGTCGCCGGCGGCGGTCGTCCCGGCCAGCGCGGCGAGTTCCTCCTCCGCGATGCTCCGGTCCCGGAAGTCCCCGGGATGGGCGGCCAGTTGACGGCGTAACCGGGACACGGCGGAGCGCAGCTCCGCCACTCGTGGGTCCACCTGACTGCCGGGCACACGCCTCTGCTCCACGCTGCGCAACACAGTCCTCCCCCTGACACGTCGTCGTGCGCCTCCCCTGCCGGCCGCGGCGCCCCGCCGACCGGTCGCGCCAGTAAACGCCACCCCGGGCCCCTCGCGCCAGTCCGCTGCGTCATCGACTTGCTCCGCAGCGTGACGGGACGACCCCGGGCGTCCACCCCGCGCCGTCCCGATACCCCACGACGGGTGCGGTATGCAGGACGCATGACGACACATCACAGGGGTGGGGACACCACCACGGAGGTCGTGGGACTGCTGCTGGCCGCGGGCGGCGGGCGGCGGCTCGGCGGGCGGCCCAAGGCACTGCTCACACACCGGGGCCGGCCGCTGGTGGAACACGCGGTGGGGGTCCTCCGCGCGGGCGGCTGCGCGCGGGTGCACGTGGTGCTCGGCGCGCGGGCGGACGAGGTACGCGCCCGCGCCTGTCTGCCGGACTGCGTCCTCGTCGACAATCCCGCGTGGGAACGGGGCATGGGCACCTCCCTGCGGGCCGGCCTCGACTCCCTGGCCGGCACGGGCGCGCGGGCCGCACTGGTCTCGCTGGTCGACCAGCCCGGGATCGGCCCGGAGGCGGTCGCCCGGGTGCTCGGCGCCCACGACTCCCCCGAGTCGCTCGTCTCGGCCGCCTACGACGGCGTGCGCGGCCACCCGGTGCTGTTCGGCGCCGCGCACTGGGCCGGGATCGCCGCGACCGCGACCGGCGACCGAGGGGCACGCGCCTATCTGGAGGAGCACGCGGAACGGCTCGTGCTCGTCGAGTGCGGCGACGTGGCCGAGGCGTACGACATCGACACCGAGGCGGATCTGGCGCACCTTGAATGAGTCGAGGTGGCGGTGAGCGAGGGGGTGGCACCGAGCGCCACCTTGCCTCGTCCCGGAGAGTCTCGACATCAACAAAACATTGAACTTCCACGATAAGGAAACTACTATCCACTGTTCAGAAGCGCCCGGCCTCCCTACGGGCGTCCCCCGTCGTACCCGGGTCGACCGGCACCCGGTGCCATGCACGCCGAAGGAAGTGACAGCTGATGTCCGCACCAGCGCCGTCCCCGCTGGCCATCGTCGACGCCGAGCCCCTGCCCCGGCAGGAGGAGGTCCTCACCGAGGCGGCGCTCGCCTTCGTGGCCGAGCTGCACCGGCGGTTCACGCCCCGGCGTGACGAGCTGCTCGCCCGCCGCGCGGAGCGCCGCGCCGAGATCGCCCGCACCTCCACGCTCGGCTTCCTCCCGGAGACGGCCGCGATCCGCGCGGACGACTCCTGGCGGGTGGCCCCGGCCCCCGAGGCCCTGAACGACCGGCGGGTCGAGATCACCGGTCCCACCGACCGCAGGATGACCATCAACGCCCTCAACTCGGGCGCCAGGGTCTGGCTCGCGGACTTCGAGGACGCCTCCGCGCCCACCTGGGAGAACGTGGTCCTCGGCCAGCTCAGCCTGATCGACGCCTACACCCGGAACATCGACTTCACCGACCCGGTGTCCGGCAAGTCGTACGCCCTGCGCCCAAACGCGGAGCTGGCGACGGTCGTCATGCGCCCGCGCGGGTGGCACCTGAACGAGCGCCACCTCACCGACCCGGACGGCACCCCGGTGCCCGGCGCGCTGGTCGACTTCGGCCTGTACTTCTTCCACAACGCCAAGCGGCTGACCGAGCTCGGCAAGGGCCCGTACTTCTACCTCCCCAAGACGGAGTCCCACCTGGAGGCCCGGCTGTGGAACGAGGTGTTCGTCCTCGCGCAGGAGTACACGGGCGTGCCACAGGGAACGGTCCGCGCCACCGTCCTGATCGAGACGATCACGGCCGCGTACGAGATGGAGGAGATCCTCTACGAACTGCGCGACCACGCCTCGGGCCTGAACGCCGGCCGCTGGGACTATCTCTTCTCCATCGTCAAGAACTTCCGTGACGGCGGGGCGAGGTTCGTCCTCCCGGACCGCAACGCGGTGACGATGACGGCCCCGTTCATGCGCGCGTACACCGAACTCCTCGTCCGCACCTGCCACAAGCGCGGCGCGCACGCGATCGGCGGCATGGCGGCGTTCATCCCGTCCCGCCGGGACGCGGAGGTCAACAAGGTGGCGTTCGAGAAGGTGCGCGCCGACAAGGACCGTGAGGCGAACGACGGTTTCGACGGCTCCTGGGTCGCCCACCCCGACCTGGTCCCGATCGCCATGGAGTCCTTCGACCGGGTGCTCGGCGACCGGCCGAACCAGAAGGACCGCCTGCGTGAGGACGTCGTCGTCAGGGCGGAGGACCTCATCGCCATCGACTCGCTCGACGCCAGGCCGACGTACGCGGGTCTGGTCAACGCCGTTCAGGTGGGCATCCGTTACATCGAGGCGTGGCTGAACGGGGTCGGCGCGGTCGCCATCTTCAACCTGATGGAGGACGCCGCCACCGCCGAGATCTCCCGCTCCCAGATCTGGCAGTGGATCAACGCGGAGGTGGTCCTCGACAACGGCGAGCGGGTCACCGCGGAGCTGGCCCGCAAGGTCGCCGCCGAGGAGCTGGCGGGCATCCGCGCGGAGGTCGGCGAGGAGGCGTTCGCGGCCGGCAACTGGCAGCAGGCGCACGACCTGCTGCTGAAGGTCTCCCTCGACGAGGACTACGCCGACTTCCTCACCCTGCCGGCGTACGAGCGGCTCAAGGGCTGAGTCCTAGCTGTCCGAGCGGCCCAGGTGCACCGACCAGTCCTGGGCCGCCGCCGGTTTGCCGTGCAGGTCGGGGACCCGCTTCAGCCAGTCCGGCCGGCCCCGCCGCGTCCTCGCCGCCCGCCGGGCGTTCTCCTCGGCGAGCTCGTCCTGGCTGGGGAAGTCGGTGGGCAGCCAGGCGCGGGAGGACCGCACGCGCGCGTGGAGGTACGTCACGTACGCCTCGCGGACCTCGTCGGGCGTGGCGAAGCGGGGGTCACCGGCCAGCCAGGCGTCGGGGACCTCGGCGGTGATGGACCGCAGCAGCTCCTCGGTCACCTTCGGCGCGAGTTCGGCGTCGGCCGCCGGTACGTCGGGGCCGTAGTGGCCGAGGGCGTGATGGCGGAAGTCGTACGCCTTGGCCGGGTCGGAGCCCTCCCAGCGGTGGTGGAAGACGAGCGCGGCCCCGTGGTCGATGAGCCACAGCCGCGGGGGCGCGACCCCGAGCGTCGGCCACACCACCAGGTTGGAGCTGTGGACGGTGCGGTCCACGTTCACGGTGAGGGCGTCGAGCCAGACGATCCGCCCGGCCTCCAGCGGATCGACGGGGAAGACCTCGGCGACCTCGGGGGTGAAGTCCCGCGCGCCCGACAGGTAGTCCATGCCGAGATTGACCCCGGCGCTGGCGGCGTGCAGCTCCCGCACCTCCTGGTGCGGCTCGCTGTCCGCCACCGCCGGATCGAAGTGCGCCAGCACCAGTTCCGGGAACCGCAGCCCGAGGGCCCGCGCCAGCTCCCCCACGATCACCTCGGCGACCAGCGCCTTGCGCCCCTGCGCGGACCCGGTGAACTTGACGACGTACGTCCCGAGGTCGTCGGCCTCGAAGACACCGGGGACGGACCCGCCCGACCTCAGCGGGGTCACATAGCGAACAGCCTTCACATCGCGCAGCACACCGGCCAGCGTACGGCAGGCCTCCCGCGGGCTCACCCGCCTTTATGGGCCGGCCAGCGGGTTGGGCAGCGGGCGGTAGCGGGCGTCGGCGCCGTCCGCGCCGGTCCAGCGGAGCAGGAGGTTGGTCTTGGCCGGGAGGGCCGGGGCGGTGAGCAGGGCGGGGATCTCGGGGAGGTCGTGCCGGGACAGTTCGCGGCGGACCGCGGGCCAGGGGTCGAGACCGGGATGGTGGTCGGCGAGGGCGGCGGCGGTCTCGGAGAGGTGGTTGACGAGCAGGCAGTACACCAGGCGTTCCCAGCCCGCCTCCCTGGAGACCGCGGACAGCAGCTTCACGCCCTCCGCGTCCCGGTACAGGGCCCGTACCGGCATGCCGTCGGGGTCCATGGCGACGAGCGTGTTCTGCAGGTGGGCCTCCAGGACGACGCCGTGTCCGCCGAAGGCCGTCAGGGCCGGGGGGACCACCCGCGACAGGTAGGCATCCCACCAGGCCACCGGATCGGGGGTGGCGGCCAGGGGGTTGCCGTCGAAGCCCTCCACCAGGGCGGCGGCCAGGTAGGGGGTCGCGTCGGGTGGGAGGTGGTCGCGCAGGCCGTCGCGTACGACCACGGCCAGTTGTTCGTGGGCGAAGTCCGCGGTGCGGTGGCCCCGGTCGCTCTGCCAGGCCGCGTCGGACCCGGCGAGGGCGTCGCGTGCGGCCGTGTCGGTCGTACGGAGCTTCAGCAGGTCGTGGCGCCACAGCCGGCGGATGTCGTTGGTGATGCGCACGTCCAGGCTGAACTTCAGGAACAGGTCGCGCTCGGGCGCGTACACGGTGCGGACCGCCGCCGTGGGCCACACCGGGAAGGGGGTCGTGCCCAGCCGGATCAGGCGGCCGTCGGCGAAGGCGGGGGCGAGGTCACGGGCGGCGAGGTCCAGTTGCCAGGGGTGGGCGGGCAGCAGGCGGTAGCCGGGGGGTGCGGTGCCCAGGCGGTCGAGGGCCGCGGTGTCGCCCTCGTCCACGACCGTGTCCTCGCGCAGCCCCAGCAGCGTCAGCGGGAAGCGGGCGTGCGCCTCGGGCGCGTACGGCAGCCAGGCCGTCGCGGGGCCGCCGCCGCGTGCCTTGGGGGCGGGGTGGTGGGTGTGGCCGGTGACGAGGGCCTGCTCGGAGCGCAGATACGGGTCGTCCGGCGGGGTGGCCCGGGCGCGGGCGGCGAGCAGCGCGGCCACCGCCTCCCGGCTGTCGAGCATCTCGGCGGGCAGTTCGTGGTTGGGCAGGCCGGTGTGCCGGCGCAGCTCCTCGGCGACGAGTTTCACCAGCTCCGTGTGGCCGAGGCGGTGCCAGGCGCCCGCCGCGTGGACCTCGGGTGCGGCGGGGCGCCGGGTGCCGCGCACCCGCAGCAGGCGGTCCGTACCGGGCAGGCGGTACGTCGAGTGCGCCCCCGCCCCCGATCCCGTCACCGATCCCGTCCCCGATCCCGTCCCCGGTACGGGCCGGGCCACTTCGCGCAGCAGGCAGTTCAACAGCGGCACCGCCGCGTACGCGTCGGCGTCGTCGTCCGCGGGCGGGGGCATGAGATCCACGCGTTCCTCTGGTTCCTTACGGTCTGTCCGGGCGGAGACGATCAGTATGTCTGTCATCGTCCACCCGTACGTCCCACCCCGCGCGTCACCGAGGAGCCCGACCGTGCACCGTCCCCCCACCGCCGAGGCCGAGGCCGCCGACGAGTTGGCCGTCGTACGGCCCTCTCTCGTGCCCCGGTACACCGACGCGCTGCCCGGCGCCCGCGCGGCCGTGCTGACCCGGCTGTGGCGTGGCCTCGCGCACGATCCGCTGCCGTGGATCGCCCGGCGGGAGACACGGCGCGACGGGCTCGGCCTGCGGCTCGCGGACGGGCGGTGGCTGCGCGGCCCGCGGGCGGATCCGTACGCGACCGCCTCGTACGTCACGGCCGTACGGCTGGACGAGGCGGTGTACGACGATCCGGCGCGGCTGATGACGGAGCTGGCCGTACCGCACTCGGAGGTGTTCGCCGCCGAACTCGCGCACAGCGTGGCGTCGTTGGCGCTGTCCCGAGCAGGGCGGTGGAACCGTCCGCGGGAGTGGCCCGCGCGGGACTGGGAGTGGGAGCGGCGGGTGGTCGACGGGCATCCGTTCCACCCCAACTGCCGTTCCCGGCCCGGTTTCTCGGTGGCCGAGCAGCTCGCCTACGGCCCCGAGCACGGGCCGGTGGTGGAGCTGGGGCTGCTGCCCGTGCCGGAGGCCGGGTGCCTGGTGTCGGGGGTGTGGCCGGGGTGGCTGCGGGAGCCGGGGCGGGTGGTGGTCCCGGTGCACCCCTGGCAGGCGGCGCATGTGCTGAAGCGGACGGGTGAGCGGCGTCTGAGGGCACATCCGCTGATGGCGCTGCGCACCCTCGCGCTGCCGGACGGGCCGCACGTCAAGACGGCGCTGAGCGCCCGGCTGACGTCCTCGGTGCGGGACATCTCGCTCGGCTCGGTGGCCGCGTCGGCGGTGCTGTCGGACTTCGGGGAGACGGTGGCGGCGCGCACGGACGGGCTGCTGCACGTCACCCGCACGCTGGGCGCGGTGGCGGCCGGGTCGCCCGATCTGGCGGCGGTGCTGCGCGAGTCGCCGGAGGAGTACGCGGCGCCCGGGGAGCGGGTCGTCCCGGTGGCGGCGCTGGCCACCACCGAACTGCCGCACTCCCCCGCCTGGTCGATCCGGTTCGCGCGGCTCGCGCTCACGGTCGGGCTGCGGCTGCTGGAGCTGGGGGTGGCGCTGGAGGCGCACGGCCAGAACCTGCTCGTGGTGCTGTCGCCGGACGGGGATCCGGTACGGCTGGTCTACCGCGATCTGGCCGATCTGCGGATCGGTCCCGCCCGCCTCGCCCGGCACGGCGTCCCGCTCCCCGAGGAGGTGCCCGCGCGCATGGTCACGGACGACGAACGCACGCTGCGGCGGAAGCTGTTCGGCTCGCTGGTGGCGGGCGCGCTGGCGGGGACGGCGGGATCGGGTCCGGTGCTGCGGACGGTCCTGGAGAGCGCCGTACGGGATCTGCCGCGCACCCCGGACCTGGCCGCCCTGCTCGACGAGCCACTGCCGGCGAAGGCCCTGACGCTGATGCGGCTGTCGCCGCGGGCGTCGGGGGACCAATGGGCGGAACTGCCCAATCCGCTCCGGTACGGGTCCCTGTGACACCCCGTTTTGGAGCGCGGCGCTCCTGATCAATAGGATCCGCCGATGATCAGAAGAAAACGGCCGGTGGCAGGCGCCTGTGCCCTGCTCGCCGCACTGACGGCCGGGCTCGCCTTCCCGGCCGGGGCGGCCGCCGGTGAACCCACGGGTCAGGACGCCCCCAAGGTGAACCTGGTCCTCGATGTGAGCGGCTCGATGCGGGCCAAGGACATCGACGGCCAGTCCCGGATGGCGGCGGCGAAGCAGGCGTTCAACGAGGTGCTGGACGCGACGCCGGAGGAGGTCGAGCTGGGCATCCGCACGCTCGGCGCGAACTACCCCGGTGACGACCGCAAGGAGGGCTGCAAGGACACCGCGCAGCTCTACCCGGTCGGCCCGCTGGACCGCACCGAGGCGAAGACGGCGGTGGCCACCCTCGCCCCGACGGGCTGGACCCCGATCGGCCCCGCCCTGCTGAAGGCGGCCGACGATCTCGACGGCGGCGACGGCTCCAAGCGGATCGTGCTGATCAGCGACGGCGAGGACACCTGCGCCCCGCTCGACCCGTGCGAGGTGGCCCGGGAGATCGCGGCCAGGGGCATCGGCCTGACCATCGACACGCTGGGCCTGGTGCCGAACGCCAAGCTGAGCCAACAGCTCAGCTGCATCGCCGAGGCGACCGGCGGGACGTACACCTCGGTCGAGCACCAGGACGAGCTCACCGACCGGGTGAACGAGCTGGTGGACCGCGCGGCCGAGCCCGTGGTGACGCCGGTGGCCACCGAGGGCGCCGGCTCGTGCGCCGAGGCGCCGACGCTCGAGTCCGGCCTCTACACCGACCGTGAGGAGTTCGGGCAGCAGCGCTGGTACCGCGTGGAGCTGCTCGCCGGCCAGGAACTGCGCGCCTCGGTGAGCGTGGCGGCGGACCGCGCCGTGCGCCCGGACCACGGTGTGCTGCTGCGGGCCGTCACGGTGCACGACCGGGAGATCGTACGCGGCGAGGCGACCGGCAACGGCCGTACGGACGTGCTGTCCACCGGGCTGCGCTACCCGAAGCCCGAGCGGGACGACGACGACAGCGACAAGCCCGCGGCCGAGACCGTGTGCCTGGTGGTGACCAACTCCTTCTCGGCGGACTCCGGGGTGAAGACCACGCCCGGTCTTCCGCTGGAACTGACGGTCGACGTCGTGGACGGTCCGGACGGCGCGGACGACGTGGCCTCCTTCGGTCTCGGCCGGGGCTGGTGGCTGCTCGGCGCGCTGATCCTCACCGGCTTCCTCGCCGGTCTCGTCTGGGGCTGGCTGTCACGCTGGCGGGTCGCCGTCTGGAGGACCAACTGATGCGCGTCGTACGGGTACTGAGTGCCGCCCTCCTGACCCTCGGACTGGCCGCCGCCCCCGCCGCGGCCGACTCCTCCCCCTCCCCCGGTACGTCCGACGACGGGGCGCCCACCCGCGCGGGCACCTCGTTCCGCACGGCGACGGAGGTCGAGCAGGGGCAGACCGCCACCGCGCGTGCCTCCACGGGCGACTACCTGTACTGGTCGTTCCCGGCGGACGCCGGGCAGCGCCCCACCGTCCACGCGACGGTGAAGCTGCCGGAGAGCCACGCGGCCGAGACCTGGCAGATCGACGTGTACGACGGTCTGCGCCGCCGCCAGGCCTGCCAGTACGGCGCGCAGACCCGCACCGCCGGGACGGACACGCCCTCCGTGGAGCTGGAGTGCGTGCTGCGCACGGTCCGCGCCTGGTCGGAGCCGTGGGCCGACGACCCGCTGCCGGGCACGTACTACGTCCGCCTCACGGCGCTGCGGCTGTCCACGGCCGACCTCGGCCAGCCGGTGGACGCCGAACTGCGGGTCGGGTCCAAGGACATGGGCGGTGCGGCGGCGGTGGACGGCGCGCTGTCCGAACCGCTGGTGCCGGGCATCGCGACGCGTGCCGAGTCGAAGGAGGACGACGACTCGGCGGTACTGGCCGACCTGGAGCCCGAGGACGGCTGGACCTCCGGCTGGTGGTCCGACCGCTGGATATGGACGGCGGCGGGCGGCGTGCTGGCCGCCCTGGCGGGTGTCGCCGGCTACCGCCTGACGCGGGGGTCCGGGCGTCCGCCCGGGGTACCACCGACCGCGTGACGTGACGTCCTTCCGGAAGGCCCGCCCCGTGCGGGCCTTCCGCCTTTTCGTCTCACGTCTCCCGCAGGACCTTGGCGAGCGCGCCCTCGCCCGTCACCTCGACCCGTCCCGCGCGGACCGCGTCCGCCAGGGCCAGTTCGCCGCGGCTGATCGCCGTACAGGTGGCGGTGTCCAGGGAGAGCAGGGCGTCGGGCTCCCCGGGGGCGGGGCCGTCGCCGTACACGGGACCGTCCTCGGCGCCGACGTGCAGGTGGAACCTGCCCTCGTCCAGGCGGACTTCGACGAGGCCCTCGCCCTCCAGGGCGCGCAGCAGGGGCAGCGCGAACCAGTGGGCGCGCACCGCGTCCGTGGGGCGCCGTTCGCCCAGTTCGGTCTCGCCCCAGGTGCCGAGGGACTGGAGTACGGGCAGCAACGCGCCCCCGCGCGGCGTGAGTTCGTACACGTACGCCGCGCCGGGCGGGGGCAGCCGGCGACGGGTGGTGAGGCCGTCGCGTTCCATGTCCTTGAGCCGGGAGGCCAGTACGTCCGTGCTGACGCCGGGCAGGTCCGCGTGCAGGTCGGTGTAGCGGCGCGGTCCCGCGAGGAGTTCGCGGACGATCAGCAGGGTCCAGCGGTCGCCGACGACGTCGAGCGCGCGGGCGGCGGAACAGTACTGGTCGTAGCTTCGGCGAGGTGACATGCGACGCAGTCTAGACATGTTGTTGGACTTTCCAAGCTCCCACTTGGTAAAACCAAGCAACACGACGTGAGGGGAAGCGGCGCATGGAGTTCCGGCAGTCGAGCAAGCTCAGCGAGGTCTGTTACGAGATCCGCGGTCCGGTGATCGAGCACGCCAACGCGCTGGAGGAGGCGGGGCACAGCGTGCTGCGCCTGAACACCGGCAACCCGGCCCTGTTCGGTTTCGAGGCGCCGGAGGAGATCGTCCAGGACATGATCCGGATGCTCCCCCGGGCACACGGCTACACCGACTCACGGGGCGTCCTCTCCGCCCGCCGCGCGGTGGCCCAGCGCTACCAGACCCTGGGCCTGGAGGTCGACGTCGACGACGTCTTCCTCGGCAACGGCGTCTCCGAGCTGATCTCGATGGCCGTACAGGCCCTGCTGGAGGACGGCGACGAAGTCCTGATCCCGGCGCCGGACTTCCCCCTCTGGACCGCGGTGACGAACCTCGCGGGCGGCAAGGCGGTCCACTACCTGTGCGACGAACAGGCCGACTGGTACCCGGACCTGGACGACATGGCGGCGAAGATCACGGACCGCACCAAGGCCGTGGTCATCATCAACCCCAACAACCCGACCGGCGCGGTGTACCCGAAGGAGATCGTCGAGGGCATCCTCGACCTGGCCCGCCGCCACGGCCTGATGGTGCTCGCCGACGAGATCTACGACCAGATCCTCTACGACGACGCCGTGCACCACTCGGCCGCCGCGCTCGCCCCCGACCTGGTCGTCCTCACCTTCTGCGGCCTGTCCAAGACCTACCGCGTGGCGGGCTTCCGCTCCGGCTGGCTGGTGGTCACCGGCCCCAAGCAGCACGCGAGGGACTACCTGGAGGGCCTGACCATGCTGGCCTCCATGCGGCTGTGCGCCAACGCGCCCGCCCAGTACGCCATCCAGGCCGCCCTCGGCGGCCGGCAGTCCATCCGCGAACTGACCGCACCGGGCGGCCGGCTGCGCGAACAGCGGGACGTGGCCTGGGAGAAGCTGAACGAGATCCCCGGCGTGAGCTGCGTGAAGCCGAAGGGCGCGCTGTACGCGTTCCCGCGCATCGACCCGTCCGTGCACAGGATCCACGACGACGAGAAGTTCGTCCTCGACCTGCTGCTGAGGGAGAAGATCCAGGTCGTCCAGGGCACCGGCTTCAACTGGCCCTCCCCCGACCACTTCCGCATCCTCACCCTCCCCCGCGTGGAGGACCTGGAGGCGGCGATCGGACGGATCGGGCGGTTCCTGAGTGGATACCGCCAGTAAGGGGCCAGGAACCACCGACGGGACGATCGCGTCCGATCAAGGTATGCGAGAAGAGAGACAGGGCTGTGCGGGCATCCTCCTGGCGGCCGTGGGAGCCGTCGCGGCGGTGCTCTCCTGGGCGCCGAAGGCGCGGGTCAGCATCCACGGCGGTTTCGAGGGCATGCACCGTGACCTGAGCGTCCTCTACGTCGACCTCCCCCTCATCGCCCTCGGCGGCGCGCTCGTCCCGCTCGCCGCCTGGCTGCTCACCCTGCGCGCGCTGCGCCGCCCGTGGCTCGCGGCCGCGATCGCGGCGGGCGCGCTCGCGCTCGGGGTCTGGGGCCTGCTGAGCTGGTGGACACCCTACGAACGGCCCGAGTTCACGGGTTAGGTCCCGCACCCTTGCCGATGCCGCAAGCCTGTCGCAGCACCGTCAGCGCCGCGGAGGAGGCGGATCCGGGCTCCGTGGTGAAGGTGACGAGGGACTGGTGCGGTTCCCGCGGGACGTGGAACGTCTGCTGCGTGACGGTCAGGTCCCCGACGACCGGATGCGCCAGGTCGTGGACGTCGCGGCCGCAGGGCTCGACGGTGTGTTCGGCCCACAGCAAAGCGAACTCGGGGCTGTGGATAGCCAGTTCGCCGACCAGCGCGGCGAGGCAGGCGTCCTCGGGGTTGCGGGCCGTCAGGACGCGCAGGTTGCCGACCACGGCGCGGGCCTTGGCGGGCCAGTCACGGTGGAGGGCGCGGGTGTGCGCGTCCAGGAAGACCAGCCGGGACAGGTTGGGCCGGGTGACCGGGTCGTCGGGCGAGGCGGGGTCCACGTGTCCGGCGAGCAGGGCGTGTCCGGCTCCGTTCCCAGGCCAGCACGTCGTTGCGGCGGCCCACGACGAGCGCGGGCACGTCGCCCATGGCGGCCAGCAGCGTCCGCAGATCCGCGGAGGCGTGCTCCTCGGGAGGCGCCGCCGGCCCGGTCCGGTGACTCGTCGTCGTCGACAGGACGTGCAGGTGTTCCCGCTCGGCCGTGGTCAGGTGCAGGGCGGTCGCGATCGCGTCGAGGACCTCGGCCGAGGCGTTGAGCGACTGGCCCTGTTCGAGCCGGGTGTAGCAGCCGGCGCTGACCTCCGCGAGCATCGCGAGTTCCTCCCGGCGCAGCCCGGGCACCCGGCGCCGGTACCCGTACCGGGGCAGCCCGACGTCGTCCGGGCTCAGCTGCGCCCGCCGCGCCATCAGGAACTCACCGAGCGGTGATCTGCGGTTCATGGCGGCAAGTATGCGCGGCGGCCGTGTCCGTCTGCCTGCACCTGTCAGGGGTAGGCAGGAGCGGGCCTGGTCACCTCGGCCGGCGGCCTCCAGAGTCGGTCGTACGGATCGCGGCGAGAACCGCTCCGCATCTCCTGCTCACCCACTGTCCACGGCACCGCCGTACGCATCGCGGCCCTGCCCCGGGCACCGCACACGAACGGGGTAGACACAATGCCCACCACCCCGCCCGCGCCGTCTTCGCCCGCGGAGGCGGCCGTTTCCACGGCACCCCCAGGTCACCACGGTGGAACTGGGGGACGTCGAGATCACCCGCGTCATCGAGTTCTCGGACGTATCACCGATGACGACCGACGTGTTCTTCCCCGGCAGCGAGCCCGAGGAATGGCGGCGCCACGCCGCGCTGCTGGACCCGGACCACTGGGACGCCCGCACCGACCTGACGCGCGTCGCCACCCAGTCCTGGGCGCTGCGCAGCGAGGACAGGGTCATCCTGATCGACACCGGCGCGGGCAACGGCAAGTACCGCCCGCTGCGGCCGATCTGGTCGTACCTGAACACGGACTACCTGGAGAACCTCGCCGCGGCCGGCGTCCGGCCGGAGGACGTCGACCTCGTCGTCAACACGCACCTGCACGACGATCACGTCGGCTGGAACACCCGGCTCGACGGACGCGACTGGGTGCCCACCTTCCCGAACGCGACGTATCTGATGCCGCAGACCGACGTCACGTACTGGCATCCCGACAACCTGCACCGCACCAAGTTCGGCCGGGGGAACCAGAACGTCTACGAGGACAGCGTCCAGCCGGTGATCGACGCGGGGCTCGTCAAAACCTGGGACGACTCCTACGTCATCGACGCCGGCCTCCGGCTCGAACCGGCCCCGGGGCACACTCCGGGATCCTCGGTCATCCACCTCGACCCCAAGGGCGACCGCGCGGTCTTCGCCGGTGACCTGCTGCACGGCGCGATCCAGGTCCACGAGCCCCACCTCAACAGCTGCTTCGAGGAGGACGAGGACGGCGCCCGCGCCAGCCGGGCACGGATGTTCGCGTACGCGGCCGACCACAACGCCCTCGTGCTCCCCGCCCACCTGCCCGGCCACGGGGCTTTCGAGATCCGGCGCGAAGGCGCCGGGTTCAAGATCTCCGGCTGGGCGCCTTTCTCCCGCACCTGACAACCTGTCCGAAGGACGCCCACGCGTCAGCGGGCTCGCGGATGTACTCGGCATCGTAGGCGGCCCAGGGTCTTCGAGAAGTCCCCGAGTGGGCAGTTCGCCTGTCGGGTCCGGTACGTGACGGCTCATCGGTACCTGTCAGCAGGTCCCAGGACGCGGAACAGGCGTGACCGCTGGTGATCATGTGGGTGTCGGGTCCGTTTGAGCACCGAGCGAGTCCATGCCTGCGCGCACGTCTTCCCGTATGCCGTCATACCTGCGACAGCTGGGCGACCGTCCCGTCCGGTCCCGGCCGAAGAGGTCACCGGCCTGCGGAGATATCTGGTCGACGTGCCGGATCCGCGGGCCCGCCGCGGCTGCCGCCGTTCTGGCCGGTGCCGCCTCTGTCACGGCGATCGGCGAGTGGGTCGCAGACGCCCCGCACGCTCACCAGGTTCTCCAAGTCGTGCGCTGGAGACGGGAACTGGGCACCGACAAGCAGACGATCGAGCGGATCTGCCTGGTCACGAGCCTGTCGCCCGGTGCGGCCACCGGCAGCGAACTCGCCGCGTGGATCCGCGGACACCGGTTCATCGAGAACCGGCTCCCTCACGTCCGGAACCACACCTTCCGCGAGGACGCCTCCAAGATCCGCATCTGGCACCTGTCCCGCGTGATGGCCGGCCTGCGCAGTTGCGCCATCGGCGTCCACCGCCAAAACGGCCGTACCAACATCGCTGCCGCCCTCCGTCGCACCGCCCGCGACCTGCAGGAGATCACCGCTCGGAAGAAGAACGCACATCAGTGTGGACAGCAGTCGGACGGTGTCCGGCGGTTCCGCCGTTCGGTAGCCGTACCCGGATGGCTCACCACACATCGATGATGACGTCACTCCAGAAGCCACCCTCGTCCTGGATCCACGCGTCCATGCTCTGGAACCGGTGCAGTACGTGCCTGCACAGGCTCTGGTAGCCGTCGTACGGATCCTGTACCTCTTCGTCGATCCGGCCCTCCGCCAGCGCCGCTGTCTCGGCATCGCCGGCCCGCACTTGCTCCGCGGCAAGAAGCGGCAGAATCCAGTGCCACCGCCAAGCGCACTCGACAAAGCCGACCATCGTGGAATTGGCCGTCGTGGGGAGAAGGCCAGCCGGGTGAAGATGAGCCAGATCCGGATGGACCTGAGAGTCGGCAGGAATCAGCAACACCTCGCCGGTCCCTTCCACAGCGGCAATCCGAGCACTTCCGTACGAGCCGATCCGGTAGACGGGCCGACCGTCACGTCCCGGCTCCGGCGTTTCGGACTCCTGGAGGCTGCCCACGATCCCCAGCAGATCATCATTCCTCGCGGGTGGCAGCCCGAAAACCTGCAGATGGCGTCTGCCCTGTGCGGGGAGGATCCAGTCCGCCACCTGCGGTGAGGGGCGGACCGGCGCGCCGCTGCACCGGCGCAGCTCGTCAAGTGGCGCAGCCAGAATGCGATCGACTTCCGCCCGCGTTCCGGTCGCGTCCAAAGCCTTGTCGGCAGTCTTCCCGCTATCCACCGAACACCTTCCTTCGGATTGCCGAGAGCGCGTTGTCGCCTCGCTCGAAGCTCCACGAAAGACTCGCGTTGGTGAATCTTGACATACGGGCAGCGCAATCATGCCCCGCGGTCGTGCAGAAATTCCGCTCGGAGTAGATGGCCGTGACCCGGGCCGGGTCGATCCCCAGACTGTCCAGGAACTCGTCGGCGTGCGCCTCTGAGTGAACAGTCCCGGCGGCCGTACCCGGGAGCGCCGTACGGAAGGTGTCCGGGCCTGTCCGGGTCGTGACGCGTGACGTCCCGCACCCGCCGTGTGTTGAACCCACGGAGGTGTGGGGACATGAGCGTGGAACCTTACGGGGCGGACGAGGAGTCGGCGGCCGTTCTGCGGACCGTGGGCAGGGTGATCAAGATGTGCCGGGAGCGGGAGGGCATGACCCAGGCCGGTCTCGCCACGGCCATCAGGTACAGCGAGGAGCAGGTGTCGTCCGTCGAGCGCGGGCGCAGGGCGCCGGCGGAGGAGTTCCTGGAGGCGGCGGACCGGGTGCTCGAAGCGGGCGGGCTGATCTCGGGGCTGAAGAACGATGTGGCGAAGGCCCGGTTCCCGAAGAAGGATGCTGTTGGTTAATTCGGGCCTGGTCACTTCGCCCCGCCGCTATGCGGCGGGGCGAAGTGCTGTCAGGGGGCTGGTGCGGGTGCGGGCTCGG